>JACPJE010000017.1 GCA_016187725.1 Candidatus Latescibacterota bacterium | reverse complement strand
GGGAGTGGATTCTCGAAAAACTCCAACTCTCCTGAAATAGGCTCAGTAGTTCCCCCTCTACACCTCCACCTCCAGCACCACCACCGTCTGGTCGTCCTTCTGCGATACCTCCCCGGCAAAGGCGCGCACCGCTGCCATCACCCGCTCCACCAGCGCCTCGGCGCTCAGACCTTCCCCACACCCCTGCCGCACCACCTCTGCCACCCGCTCGAACCCGAACATCTCTCGTTGAGCGTTCTCCGCCTCCGCAATGCCGTCTGAGCAGAATACCACCCGGTCCCCAGGCTCCAGCTTCACCTCCAGAACCGGGTGTACTGCCTCGGCGCTGGCACCCAGTGGATAGGCCCCTTCGGTCTGCAGCTCTGCCACTATTCCAGCCGCCGCCTGGTAGTGAACCGGATAAGGGCAACCCGCATTGCTCAGCTGGAGGCAACGGCTCGCCGGATCGAGCCGGGCCATGGCAAAGCATACCAGGGTGCGGGCATCCAGCAGGCGGCGCACCGAGTGGTTGAGCCGGCTGAACAACTCTTCCTGGGTTCCCCCCCGCTCCATCTGCACCTCCAGCATGCCGCTGAAGAGCACCACCGGGATGGCCGCGGCCATGGCGTGGCCGGTCACATCCGCCAGGCACAAGGCCCATCCTCCGTCGGGCAGGGGGAAATACTGAAAGAAATCCCCCCCCACCTGCTCAGCCGGCCGGCAGCAGCCGGCTATCTGAAAACCCGCCAGCGAGGGCGGGGCCTTGGGCATCAGCCCCATCTGCAACTCGTGGGCCGTCTGCAGCTCCTGCTCCATCTTGGCCTGGTACGCGCGGTTCTGGTCGAAGAGGAACTTGGTCAGCAGGGCGTTGCGGGCCCGGACCAGCACCTCCTGGTCGCGGAAGGGCTTGGGGATGTAGTCCACCCCGCCGGCCTGGAAGCCTTTGACCAGACTTTCGGTCTGGTCCTCGGCGGTGATGAAGATGACGGGGATCTCCCGGGTCCTCTCGTCGGCCTTGAGCCTCTGGCAGACCTCGAAGCCGTTCAGGCCCGGCATCATCACATCCAACAGGATCAGGTCCGGCCTGGCGCGTCCGGCAATGCGCAGGGCAGTCTGCCCATTGGGCGCCATGGAGATGCTGTACCCTTCCCCCTCCAGCAACTCGCAGAGCACCTCCAGATTGGCCTGGGTATCGTCCACCAGCAGGATGCGGGCGCCTTTCAGATCCAGGTGATTCTTCTGCATGGTGAATCACTCCTGCAACAAGGGATTTGTAGAACCTGTATCGCAAAGGGCGTGCCCGAGAGCAAGCTCCGGTGCAAACTCGCTTCTTGTGGAGGTACAGACTCTTAATTTCTATGGACTTGTGCTGGATCAGAGACAGGTGAGAGGAACTGGAGAAGAAGCGATGGCGCTGTTGCGAAAGCGGTACAGTTGTTGCGGGGGCGGTACGAGTATTTGTTGCGGGAAGGGTACAGCCCTTCAGTTCCGCCGCTCTGGCAGCAGGGGCGCCCGGGGCTGGGGGATCTCGCCGCGCTGCACTTCGAGCACCCCCTCCACCTGGTAGACCTTGCGGATCAACTCCTGCAACTGTCTGGAGTTCTGCACGTCCACCCAGAAGGTCTCGATGGCCCAGGTGTCAGCGGTTTGGGTGGTGGAGCTGCGGATATTGGCGCCGGTGTCGCTGATGGTCTTCGAGATGTCGGAGAGCAGGTACTTGCGGTCATTGCTGCGCACCACCAGCTGCACGGTGAAGACCTGCTCCTCGGCCAGATCCCACTCTACCGGCAGCAGCCGGTCCGGGTCGGCGGCCAGCTGCTCGGCGATGTTGGGACAGTCGGCCTTGTGCACCGACACCCCCCGGCCCCGGGTGATCAGCCCCAGGATCGTGTCGCCCGGCGCCGGGCTGCAGCAGCGGGCGAACTGGATCATCATGTTGTCCAGCCCCTGGATGCGGATGCCCCGCTTGTCCTGGATCTGGGGCGGGGTGTGGCGGCGGGGCTGCTGGGGCAACAGGCGGTTGACCACCCGGTTGACCGACAGGTCCCCCTGGCCGATGGCCGCCAGCACGTGCTCCCCGTCGGCCAGCGAGAACTCCTGGGCCAGCCGGTCCAGGGACTCGGCCTGGAGGGTGTGGCGGTAGCGCTTCAATTCCCGCTCCAGCATCTCCTCCCCTAAACGGACACTGTGGGCGTGCTGCTCCTCCTTCAGCCAGTGCTGGATGCGGTTGCGGGCCTTGGTGGTCTTGACCAGTTCCAGCCAGGCCTGCCTGGGCTTTTGCTGGGGCGAGGTGAAGATCTGCACCGCGTCTCCGCTTTTCAGCTCGGTGCCCAGGGGCACGATCTGCCCGTTCACCTTGGCCGCCAGGCAGTGCAGGCCGATGTCGGTGTGCACGGCAAAGGCGAAGTCGATGGGCACCGCCCCTTTGGGCAGCTGGAAGAGACGCCCCTTGGGGGTGAACACGAAGATCTCGTCCTGGAAGAGTTCGATCTTGAGGTTTTCCATGAACTCCTTGGGATCGGTGGCCTCCCGCTGCCAGTCCAGCACCTGGCGCAGCCAGTGGATGTGCTGGTCCAGATCGGTGGAGTCGCGGTGGCCGGCCTTGTAGCGCCAGTGCGCTGCGATGCCGATCTCGGCGGTGTGGTGCATCTCCCAGGTGCGGATCTGGATTTCGACCGGGATGCCCCGCGGGCCGATCACCGAGGTGTGGAGCGACTGGTACATGTTGCTCTTGGGCGTGGCGATGTAATCCTTGAAGCGCCCGGGCACCGGATGGTAGAGGGTGTGGACCAACCCGAGGGTGTGGTAGCACTCGCGCACCGTGTGCACGGTGATGCGCACCGCCAAGAGGTCGTAGATCTCCTCAAAGGGCCGGCCCCGCGACTTCATCTTGTTGTAGATGCTGTAGAAGTTCTTGGGCCGCCCGGTGATCTCCGCCTCGATCCCCCCCTGTGCCAATTCCTTTTCGATGGGCGCCTTGAACTCCTCGATATAGGCCTCGCGCTCGCCCCGCTTCATGGCCACCTTCTCGCGCAATTCCCGGTACACCTCGGGCTCCAGGTGCTTGAGGCTGAGATCCTCCAGCTCCCAACGCATCCGGGCCAGCCCCAGCCGGTGGGCCAGGGGGGCATAGACCTCGAGGGTCTCGCGGGCGATGCGCCGTTGCGGCTCAGGCTCCATGGCCTCCAGGGTGCGCATATTGTGCAGCCGGTCGGCGAATTTGATCAGGATCACCCGGATGTCCTCCACCATCGAGAGCAGCATCTTGCGGTAGGTCTCGGCCTGGCGGGCCTCGTGGCTCTCGTAGGTGAGGCGGTCCATCTTGGTGACCCCGTCGATCAGGGAGGCGATCTTGGGATTGAACAACGCGCTGACCTGGGCAATGGTGGCCTGGGTGTCCTCCAGCACGTCGTGCAGCAGGCCGGCGGCCACGGTCACCGAGTCCAGGCGCAGCTGGATCAGGATGCGGGCCACCTCGACACAGTGCTGGATATAGGGCTCGCCCGAATGGCGTTTCTGCCCGGCGTGGCAGGCCTCGGCAAAGTGGTAAGCCCGGGCGATCAGCCCGCAGTCCACCTGGTCGTTGCAGGAGCCCAGCTCGATGAGCAGCATCTGCAGCTGCAGATGGTCCCGGGCCTGTTCGAGGTGGAAATCCAGACTCTCGGCCGGCACCAGGGCGGTGCGCTCGGGATCAGGGGGACTATGGGCGGGCAATTCGCTCATCGCTGCGCCAGAAGGTTGGAAGATAATCTCGAATATACTCAAAAACCCGGTGAGCTGGAAGCAGTTTCAACTGGCACAGCGGTTTAGGCGCAACGCCCCAACGTACGGGGCGTTGCGGGGGAAGGGTCTTGGGGGAGAGCAGCGCTTTTTCCGCCGCACCCCATACGTTGGGGTGCGGCAGGACGCGCCTTGGGAAAGGCCGGAGTGGCATGCAACGCCACAGTGTGGCGTTGCCCCCGGCGCTACGGCGAGGTGCTTTCCGGAATGTCGTAGACGAAGATCGAATGCCCGATGCGGGCCACCGGCTCAAAGCCCTGCAGCCACTTGAACAAGTCCTTGCCCTGCCCGTACCCATCCATATACACCCCCACCAGGTTGGTCGCGCTGATGGCGATCAGGCCGCTGGTGGGCAGCGCGGCCCGGGCCTGGGGCGGAGCCGGCAGCACAAAGCTGGGCAGCCACTCGTACTGCAACCCGTAGAGCGCCGGGTCCACGGTGCCGAAATAGCTGAGCTTGATGCGCCCGATGCCGCGCTGGTCCATGTAGGTCTTCAGCCCCTTCAGATCCTGGCCCCAGTCCAGATTCGAGTCCACCAGATAGCGGTAGCCCTGTTCAGGCCCCCCCACCAGTTCGTTGAAGTAGGCCAGGTGATCGGGGTGGTTGCGCAGCGTGCCGGCCGCATACCACAGACAGCACAGGATCAGCAGCCCTGCCCGCCAGGCCCTGGCCAGCAGCGCCTTCCAGTCGGTCCCGGGGGCGGGCAGGGCGTTGCCGGCCAGCAGGAAGAGGAAGGGATAGACCGGCAGCACGTAGCGCAGTCCCAGGTCCTTGCCGCCGGCCACAAAGAGCCCCAACAGGAGCAGGGGCGGCCAGAGCAGCAGGCCCTGTTCAGCCCACCTGACCCGGTCCCGCAGCCCCTGCCACAGCCCCCACCCGCCCAGGATCAGCGCCGGCACCGGGGTCTTGATCAGCAGGGCCACCGGGTAGTAGTACCACCACCCCTGGCTCGAATAGGCCCCCATCAGATAGGCTTCGTGGCCGCTCTCCAGATCTCCCAACTGGGAACGCAGGGTGAGCAGGTAGGGCTCCACCTGAAAACCGTACAGCACCCACAGGACCAGTCCCCCACCCAGCGCCACCCCCAGGTACAGCGCCAGGCCCTGCCCCCACACCCCCACCCGTGGCCACCAGCGCAGAACCCCCAGCCGCTGCCGCTGCTCGGGGGAGGCGAAGACCAGAAACCAGGCCAGCCCCAGGCCCAGCCCCGGCAAGAGCACCAGGGCCGAGAGCTTGCTGCCCAGAGCCAGGCCCAGACCCAGCCCGGCGCCGGCCAGGCGCAGGTGCGAGGGTTCCAGCAGCAACCGATAAAAGGCGTAGACCGCCAGGGCAAAGGTCGCTTCAAAGGCGAAATCGGTGTTGATCAGCGAGGCGTGGGCCAGGGTGTTGGGACAGAGGGCCAAGAGCCACGAGGCCAGCGGACCCCCGGCCGGGCCGTGGAGCCGGCAGCCCCAGCGATAGAGGACCAGGGCCAGCAGCCCGAAGAACACCAGCGAGGTGGCCCGGCAGCAGAAGAACAGCCACTCCCCGTCGTAGTCAGCATCCAGCAGCAGGGCATTGCCCCGCCGCAGGTCCGCCGAGCGCAAGAATCCCAGCTCGCGCTCCAGGCCTTGGCGGTAGTGCCAGGGCGACCAGTCGATGGGGTAGAAGAATACCGGCAGGCTGTGGAGGTAAAAGGCCAGCGGGGGATGGGAGCAGGAGGCCGGCACGTCCCAATTGCCACTCTTCAGCAGATAGGCACCCAGGCCGAAGTAACCGGTCTCGTCCCAGGTGGGGGATTTCTGCCAGGCGGTGTGCAAGAGGAGCAGGGCGCCCAGCAAGGCCAGCAGCCAGGCGCTGAGGCGGGTTTTCAACCCTCCCCTGTGCCCTCGACCGGGAAGGGCGGGGCGGGCACCTCCAGCCCCTTCTCCTTCAGCCTGGGGATCAGGCTGGAGATATCGTTCTGCAGCCGGCCGATGCTGTGGGTGAGCACCACCTGCTGCCCTTTGAGTTCCGCCTCCTGGTCATCCAGTTTCTGGGCTTCGAGGCGGGCGTCGCGCAGGGCGATGCTCTTCTGGGAAACCAGCTGTTTCAGGCGCAGGATCTTGTGGGAGCACATGTACTGGACCAGCAGGCCGATGCCGATGCCGACCACCATGGCGATCCACCAGTACATAGCGCGAGTCCTTTGCCGGCTACCTCAGCGCAGCTCGGAAACCAGGGGAGCCTCCCGTCCCTGGTTGCCCTTGGAATTGACGTAGGATTTGAAGGTCTGGACCTTGGACAGCAAATCCCGGCTCGACTGTTCGAGGTTGGCCTCGATCTGTTCGACCACCTTGACCACGGTGCTCTTGTTGATGAAGCCCAGGCTGTCGAGCCAGGTGCGCCCGTCCGGGGTATTCACCAGCCAGTTCTCTATGGCTTGCCGGAGTTCGTCCGGATCGCTAACGTAGTAAAACTTGCCGAGAATGCCATCCACCCCGCTCACGTATTTGAGATTCTCGGCAATGGTCTCGCTCAGGGTCTTGGCCAAGGCAGCTGCTCCTATCTGCCGGAAGTGTAGAAATAATAATCCCAAATGTCAAGAGAAGAAGCCCAGGCGGCCCCCAGGCGGCCCCCGACACGGGCAGACTGGATCCTGGCCGCGCTGCTGGTGGCCCTCAGCCTGGGTTCGCAGGCCTTCCTGGGGCGGCGGCCCCCAGGCAGCGAAGTGGTGGTGGAGCGCGATGACCGGCTCCAGCGCTGGCCGCTGAGTCTCGACCAGATCCTGTACCTGGACGGCCCCCTGGGCCAGAGCCGGGTGGAGATCGCCGGGCAGCGCGCGCGCATCCTCTCTTCCCCCTGTCCCGAGCAGCGCTGCGTGCTCCAGGGATGGATCCACCGCCGGGGCGAGGTGGCCGCCTGCCTCCCCAACCACCTCGTGCTGCGCATCGAGGGCCAGGGCGAGGCGGTGGATGCCCTCAGCCGATGAACCTGGGTTCCCCCCGCCAACTGGCGCATCTGGGCCTGTTCAGCAGCGCCGCCATCGCCCTCTTCGTCTTCGAACAGCTGGTCCCCCGCCCCCTGCCCTGGATGAGGCTGGGCCTGGGCAATGTGGCGGTGCTGCTGGCCCTGCTGGCCCAGGGCCCGGCAGCCGCCCTGGCGGTCCAGTTGACCAAATGGCTGGTGGGCAGCCTGCTGACCGGCGCCTTGGGCGGCCCGGCCTTTGTCATCGGCGGCAGCGCCGGCCTTGCAAGTTGGGCGGCCATGGCCCTGGCCCACCGCTGGACCGGCCGGCTCTTCAGCCCTCTGGGCCTCAGCCTGATCGGCGCGGCGGCCCACCAGACGGTCCAACTGGGCACTGCCGGCCTCTACATCCACCAACTGGGGCTCTTCTCCCTGCTGCCCCTCTCGCTGCTGAGCGCGCTGACCAGCGGGGCGGCCATCGGCCTGCTGGCCTGGTGGGTCCTGGAAAAGGTGCGGGCCAACGGCTGGCTTCCATGAGCGGGCTATTGATCGAAGTCCCTGATAACCCTACTTTTTCGTGGTTTCCCAGACCCCAAACCGGAAAGCCGCATGGCCTTGCCTGCCCCTGGGCTCTCCCCAGGCTCCCACCCCCTGGATTCCCTGAGCCTGGCACCCCTCACTCCCTTCACCCCCAGGAGCCTGGGGCTGGGGGCCTTCTTCTCCCTGTGCATCGCCATCGGCGACCCGTACGGCAACATGGTGATCCGGGGGTCCTACATGGGCCTGGACTTCAGCACCCCGGGCGCCGTCTTCCTCTTCTTCCTGCTGGCCGGCCTCCTCAACCACGCCCTGCGCCTGCGGCGCGAGGAGTTGCTGGTGGTCTACGCCATGATGATCGCCGCCTCGGCCATCCCCACCATGGGGCTGTCCGAGTATCTGCTCACGATCATCAGCGGAGTCCAGTACTACGCCTCGCCCGAGAACGAATGGGCCCTGCTCATCCAGCCCCACATCCCCACCTGGATGGTCCCCCAGGACCCCGAGGCCATCAAATGGTTCTACGAGGGGGCTCCCAAAGGCCAGGGCGTGCCCTGGGGCGTGTGGCTGGGTCCGCTGGCCTGCTGGCTGGTCCTGGCCACGGCCCTATATCTGGTAATGATCTCCACCACGGTCATCCTGCGCAAGCAGTGGGTGGAGCAGGAGCGCCTGGTCTACCCCATCGTCCAGGTGCCCCTGGAGATGGTGCAGCAAGGAGGGGGGCGCCCTTTTTTCCGCAATCCGGCGATGTGGGCCGGCTTCGCCCTGCCGGTGCTGGCCAGCACCTTCAACGGCCTGCACGCTTACTTCAATTTCATCCCCGCCCTGCAACTGGTATCCTCGACCCCCATCCTGCGCAACACCGTCAACCTCGAATTCCGCCTCAGCTTTCCGATGCTGGGCTTCTCCTACCTGATCAACCTGGACATCGCCTTCAGCCTGTGGTTCTTCAACACCGTGGCCAAGCTGCTGCGCGGCGGGTTGAACATCCTGGGCATCTCCAGCACCGAAAAGCTGGGGATCTATGGGGCCGCCAGCGAACCAGTGCTCGCCCACCAGGGACAGGGGGCGATGATCGTGCTGGTGCTCTTCGGACTGTGGATCGCCCGCGGCCATCTGCGCGGGGTGCTGCGCAAAGCCTTCAAGGGCGACTCCCAGGTGGACGATTCGGGCGAGATCCTCTCCTACCGGGCCGCGGTGTTCGCCTGGCTGGGCGGGGTCCTGGTCCTGAGCGCATGGCTGTGGCTCTCGGGCCTGCCGGCCTGGGCCGCCCCGTTGACCCTGATCACCGCCCTGCTGATCTTTGTGGGCCTGACCCGGGTGGTGGTCGAGGGAGGGGTGGCCACCGCGGTGGGGCCGATGATCGCCTCCTCGGCCCTCGTCTCGGCCTTCGGCTCGCAGGTGCTGGGCCCCTCCGGCATGGTGGGCATGGCCTTCACCTACGTGTGGGCCGCGGACATCCGCACCTTCGTGATGGTCTCCTGCGCCCACGGCCTCAAGTTGAGCGAGCATCTGGGTCCCCGGCTGCGCCCGCTCTTCTGGGCCCTGCTGCTGGCCATCCTGGTCAGCCTGATCGGCTCCCTGGCCACCATCCTCCATCTGGCCTACACTTATGGCGGCATCAACCTCAACGGCTGGTTTTTCGACGGCGGGGTCAAGGCGCCTTTTGAGTATGCCGCGGTCAAGCTAAATTCTCCGGTGGGTCCCGACTGGGAAGGCTGGGCGCACACCCTGGTGGGAGGGGGTCTCATGGCCCTGTTGATGCTGGCCCGCCACCAGCTTTTCTGGTGGCCGCTCCATCCCATCGGCTACCCCATCGGCGCGGTGTGGTTGATGGACGCGCTCTGGTTTAGCATCTTCTTGGCCTGGCTCGTCAAGCTGGCGGTGCTCAAATACGGGGGTCCCCAGCTCTACCGGGCCACCCGCCCCTTCTTCCTGGGGCTGATCGTGGGCCAGTTCGCCATTGCCGGCGCCTGGCTGATCGTCGACTACTTCACGGGCATGACGGACAACGTGGTGTTCTGGATCTGAAGAGATGAGGAGACTTATGTCCAGGGCTATCCTGCTGCTAGGACTAATGCTGAGCGGCTGGCGCGGCGCGCCAGCCGGGGCCGAGGTCGATTTTGCCGACCTGCGGCAGACCGCACCGGTCGAACAGATCCAGCAGACCATCGGCTATTTCGCCGGCCTGGGCTCGCGCGTGGCCGGGTACCCCGGCGCCGCCGAGGCCGCCCGCTACATCGAGACCGAATTGCGCGGGATGGGTCTGGACCGGGTGGCCGTCCAGGAGTACGACGTCTCCATCCCCATGGAGAAAAAGGGCAGGCTGCTGCTGGGCGCCGACGGGATCGAACTGCCCCTGCACGGCCTGTGGCCCAATCTGGTGAAAACCCCCACCCTGCCAGACGGGGGTCTGCGCGGCCAGCTCATCGACGCGGGCCGGGGCGAACTGCGGGAATTGGATGGCAAGGCGGTGCAGGGCAATATCGCCCTGCTCGACTTCAACTCCGGTGACCGCTGGCTCAACTGCGCCTACCTGGGCGCCGCCGCCGTGCTCTTCGTCGAGCCCGACTCGACCGTGTACCTGGAGGGGGAGAAGAAGTTCCTCTCCATGCCCCTGAACCTGCCCCGCTTCTGGGTGTCCAAGACCGAGGGCGAAATGCTGCGCCAGCGCCTGTCCCAGGGCCCGGTGGAGGTGCAGTTGGACTACCGCATGGACTGGGAGCGCCAGCCGGCCTGGAACATCATCGGGATGATCCCCGGCTCCGATCCCCTGCTCAAGGACGACGTGGTGGTCCTGGAGTCCTACTACGACGCCATGTCGGTGGTGCCGGCCCTGACCCCGGGCGCCGAACAGGCCTGCTCCATCACCGCCCTGCTGGAACTGGCCCGCTACTTCCGCCAGCACCCCCCCGCCCGCACCCTGGTCTTTGTGGCCACCTCGGCCCACCACCTGGGCCTGCGCGGCATCGACGACTTCATCCAGCGCTATCTGCGCAAGGAAGACCCCTTCATCGACCGCATGCTGATCCGCCGGGGGGTGGAGGTGGCCCTGCGCGAGGGCCTGATCAGCAAGGAAGGAGTGCATTATCGGGTGGGCGTTGACGAGTACGTGGGCAAGGAGGCCCTGGTGCGCGCCGCCGCCGAGGACGACACTACCCTGGTGGAGGCGATGCTCGATCAGGCCCTGGCCGCCGGGGTGGTCGCCCAGAGCGGGGGCGGCCTGCGCCTGGCAGGGCAGCAGTTTGCCGACCGTGCGGAACTGCTGGCCGAGCTGCGCGGCGACGAGGCGGTCAAGCTCTCCCTGTACCGCGAGTGGGCCGGCCCCAGGGAAGACTCCCTGGCGGTCAAGCTCTTCATCAGCCTGGATCTGTCCTCCCAGACCGACGAACTGGGGGTGTGGAACAGCAACACCAGCTTCTACTACAAGCGCTATTTCGCCCCCTTCGGCAAGAACTTCATGGGCTACGCCCGCCAGATCAGCAAGGAGCTGGGCTATGTCCAGAAGGACGTGCTGGTCAACGGCATCAGCCCCGAGGGCGGCATGAGCTGGGAGACCTTCGTGCCCGGTGAGATCTCGGTCAACAGCGAACTGGTCCTGGCCACCGGCACCCCGGCCCTGGCCTTTGTGACGGTCAATGACGCCCGCTTCCTGGCCGACACCCCGCTGGACCGGGCCTCCCAGGTCAACAGCCAGAACCTGGCCAAGCAGATCCGCGCCCTGGCCGGCATGTTCCACCTGGCCTTTGAGGATCCCGAACTCTTCCCCGACTTCAAGATGCGGCTGCAGGACGAACTGCGCACCCTCAAGGGCCGCACCATGGTCTTCCCCCGCCGCAGCATCATCCCCGACCTGCCGCGCACCGAAGCGGTGGCAGTGGTGCGCAACGGGCGCAAGAAATCCTACAAGGGGGTGCGGGGCGAGTACTACGAGGTGGTGGACGGCTCTGGTTCCTTCTACATCAACCGCGTCCAGGTCAACGCGGTGCAGATCGAGGGCTACTACCTCGACCCGCGCAGCGGCCTGATCACCTACGCGCCGGACCGGGGGGTGCAGGGGGACAAGGTCTACCCCATGAAGATCACCATGGACTGGCGCGACAAAGAGTGGATGGTGGTGCTCTTCCCCTGCGTGGCCTTCAATTTCTACGACATCGTCGACCCGCGCTACCTGACCAAGCTGAACACCATCAGCATCTTCGACGAGACCAACAGCCCGCCGGTGGAGTACGGGTACACCATCGGCGAGGGCCCCTCGGCCCAGGACGAGCCGGTGGGCGTGCTCTTCGCCCGCCCCAACACCCGGATCAAGATGGGTCTGGGCGCCGGCCTGCTGGGCTTCCGCTATTTGCTGCTCAACGTCACCAGCGCCGAGGACAAGGAAAAAGCCCTGGGCGAGGGCTTCTCCATCACCCAGGGTACCTCCTTCGCCCGCACCTCCTTCCTGGCGGCCCACGACGTGTGGTCGCTGGACGAGGCCCGCATGCAGGAGCTGAAGAGCTTCGCCATCGAGAACCAGCGGCTCAACGACCTGCACGGCCGGGCCAAGGTCGAACTCGACGACGCCGCCCAGGCCCTGGAGGGCAGGCACTGGGATGCCTTTGTGCGGCACACCCGGGCGGCCATCGGCCTGGAGTCGCGGGCCTACCCGGACGTGCGCTCCACCCAGGACGACGTCATCCAGGGCATCATCTTCTTCATGGCCCTGGTCATCCCCTGCGCCTTCTTCACCGAGCGGCTGGTCGTCACCGCCGCCACCATCAAGAACCAGATCCTCGGCTTCGTCGCCGTGTTCATCGCCATCTGGATCGTCCTCTGGCTGGTGCATCCGGCCTTCCAGCTCTCCAACCCCTTCGTCATCCTGCTGGCCTTCGTCATCCTGGCCCTGGCGGTGATGGTGATGTGGCTGATCTCGGGCCGTTTCAACGAACAGATGAAGAAACTGCGCACCGAGGTGGCGGTGATCTACGACACCGACGTCAGCCGCTCCAGCGCCTCGCTGACCGCCTTCCAGCTGGGCATCTCCAACATGAAGCGCCGCAAGCTGCGCACCGCCCTGACCTTTGTCACCCTGCTGCTCCTGACCTTCACGGTGCTCTCCTTCACCTCCATCCGCACCTCGCTGCGCTTCAACCAGATCCAGCGCGACAACGAAGGGCTCTACCAGGGCCTGCTCATCCGCAGCAAGTCCTGGAACCCCCAGGAGGAGTCGGTCCTCCACTACGCCCGCAGCAACTTCGGCCAGATCGCCACGGTGGCGCCCCGCTCCTGGTACAACAACAAGGCCAAGGCGCACATCAAAATGAAGCACGGCGAGTACACCCACAACGCCCTGGGGGTGCTGGGGCTGACCCCGCAGGAGAAGGAGATCACCGGCCTGGACCGGGCCCTGATGGCGGGCCGCTGGTTCGAGCCGGGGGACGAGAAGGTGTGCATCCTGCCCAACGACATGGTCGCCGCCGACAAGCTGAACCTGCCCCTCGAAGAGGTGGGCCGGGCCGAGATCCGCGTCTTCGGCGAGATCTTCAAGGTGATCGGGGTGCTCGATTCCCGGCGGATGAAGGAGTTGAAGGACCTGGACGACGAGACCCTGACCCCGGCCGACTTCGCGGTGACCGGCGGCCAGGCGGTCCAGGAACTGGCCGAGCAGGAGAACCGCGAAAAACAGGGATTGGAGAACGCCAAGGTCTCGATCAAGCCCTTCGTGCACCTGGAGCCGGCCAACGTGCTCATCGTCCCCTACCACACCCTGCGCAACATCGGCAGTGGCAACCCCCTGCAATCGGTGGCGGTGCGCTTCCAGGAGGGGGTGGACGTGCGCAAGCAGATCGAGGAGTTCCTCTCGCGCCTGGCCGTCACCCTCTTCGCCGGCATCAAGGAGCCGGGCGACGAGTACATCACGGTCTCCATCTACTCCTCGCTGGGCATGACTTCCTTCTCGGGGATGAGCAACCTCTTCATCCCCATCCTCATCGCCGCCCTCATCGTGCTCAACACCATGATGGGCAGCGTGTACGAGCGCTTCCGCGAGATCGGCATCTACTCCTCGGTGGGGCTGGCCCCCGGGCACATCGCCTGGCTCTTCATGGCCGAGTCCTGCGTCTACGCGGTGCTGGGGGTGGTGGCCGGGTACCTGGCCGGCCAGATCATCGCCAAACTGCTGATCACCCTGGGGCTGCTCAGCGGCATCACCCTCAACTACTCCTCCCTCTCGGCGGTCACCTCCAGCATCCTGGTGATGGCGGTGGTGATGCTCTCCACCGTGTACCCGGCCCGCCGCGCCTCCCAGCTGGCGGTGCCAGACGTGACCCGCAAGTGGAAGCTGCCCCCGCCCGAAGGCGACGAGTGGAACTTCGAGTTCCCCTTCACCGTCAGCGGCCACGAGGTCAAGGGGCTGTGCGTCTTCCTGATCGGCTACTTCGACTCCTACAGCGAGGAGTCCATCGGCACCTTCTACACCGACGGCGCCCAGCTGCAGCGCTTCGACTCGCCCAACGGCCCGGGCTACACCATCGACATGAACATCTGGCTGGCCCCCTTCGACCTGGGGGTGAGCCAGCACGTCATCCTGCACGCCACCCCCGAGGCCCAGCACCACATCTACGACGTCACCCTGCAGCTCAAGCGGCTCAGCGGCGAGGACGCCTCGTGGCGCCGGGTGAACCAGCGCTTCATGAACGTGATCCGCAAGCAGTTTCTCATCTGGCGCACCGTGGATGCCGCGGCCAAGGAGAGCTACGGCAAGCAGGCCGACGAACTGCTGGCGGGCGCGCCGATCGAGATGAAAGCGTGAGGNNNNGGGCAGCCCAGGCGTCTCGCCTGGGTAGATCGGGCAGCCCAGGCGTCTCGCCTGGGTAGATCGGGCAGCCCAGGCGTCTCGCCTGGGTAGATCGGGCAGTTCTGGACAGGCCAGAGGTCTGTCCCACGCAGGAGGTAGCGAGTGTTAGGAAAGAAAAAGCGCAATCCCAACCAGGAGATCGAAGATTACCGCGGCTTGATGGAGACGCCTACCCAATTCGAGGACGGGTTCACCATCAAGGCCGTGCTCGGGGTGCTCTTCGTCGCCTTCATCATGGTTCCGGGAAACATGTACCTGAATCTGATGATCGGCGGTTCCCTGGGGGCGGCGGCCGAGTGGGTGACCATCATCCTCTTCGCCGAGATCACCAAGCGCTCCTTCACCACCCTGCGGCGCCAGGAAGTCTACCTGCTCTACTACGTGGCCTCCTCGGTGATCTCCACCGGCGCCTTCGAAGGCCTGCTCTACAACCAATATCTGGTACAGTCCCCGGCGGCCAAGCAGTTCGGCATCACCAAACTCATCCCCACCTGGGTGGTGCCCCAGCCCGACTCCGAAGCCATCCTCCAGCGCACCTTCCTCCACCACGACTGGCTGATTCCGATCTGTTTGCTGATCGCCGGCATGATCATCTCGCGGGTCTCGTGGTTCACCGGGGCCTACGCCCTCTTCCGGCTCACCTCCGACTACGAGCGCCTGCCCTTCCCCTTTGCCCCGATCAACGCGGCCGGGGCCACGGCCCTGGCTGAGAACACCCAGGGGATGGAGACCTGGCGCTGGCGGGTCTTCTCCGCCGGGGCGATGATCGGCATGGTCTTCGGCGCCATCTACGTGGCCCTGCCGGCCATCACCGGCGCCCTGCTGACCGAACCCATCAAGCTCATCCCCATTCCCTTCATCGATTTCACCCAGGTCACCGGCAACTTCATCCCCGCCACCCCGCTGGGTTTCACCGCCCACCTGGGGGTGATCTTCGGCGGGATGGTCGTCCCCTTCTGGGGGGTGGTGGGCACCTTCCTCGGCGTGGTGCTCACCGCCATCGCCAATCCCATCCTCTACCACTACGGCTACCTCAAGCTGTGGCACCAGGGCATGGGCACCATCGAGACCATCTTCGTCAACAGCATCGACTTCTGGATGAGCTTCGGCATCGGCACCACCGTCGCCGTGGCCGTCATCGGCGTCTACCAGGTGGTGCAGAGCATGCGCAGTCACCAGCGCGACAGCGCCGCGGAGAAGCGCCGCCTGGCCCCGCCGGCGGGGCGCGGCGATTTCCCCATCTGGGTGGCCATCGCGCTCTTCGCCCTGGCCACCGTGGCGCTGATCCTGATCGCCTCCTTCCTGCTGCCCGAGTTCTCGCGTTTCATCTGGTTCTTCCTTTTCTTCGGCTTCATCTTCACCCCCATCCAGTCCTTCGTCAACGCCCGGCTGGTCGGCCTGGTGGGCCAGACTGTGGAACTTCCCTTTGTCCGCGAGGCCACCATCATCCTCTCGGGGTACCGCGGGGTGGACATCTGGTTCATCCCCTTCCCGCTGGGCAACTACGGGTCCTCCACCCAGCGCTTCCGCGAGATCGAGCTGACCGGCACCAAGTTCACCAGCATCATGCGGGCCGAGATCTTCATGGTGCCCATCATCCTCTTCACCAACTTCATCTACGGCTCCTACATCTGGAAGCTGGCGCCCATCCCCTCGTCCTCCTACCCCTATGCCCAGCTCATCTGGCGGCTGAGCGCCTACAACCAGTGCCTGGCCCTCACCGGCACCATGAAGAGCGAGCTGGAGGTCTCGGGCCAGCAGGCCCACTGGGTGCCCTCCAACCTGATCGAGAACCAGTGGTGGTTCTGGCGGGCCCGGCTGGTGAACCAGGAGTGGCTCGACAGCGAGGGCAAGCGCGGCCAGGCCGGCCCCTGGACCCCGACCCAGACCTTCTACACCCACTTCGAAGAAAACAATGCCGCCATCCCCCAGCACGCCCCGGTGCAGCCGACCTTTGACTCCGGCAGCATCCAGGCCGGCCTGCCACCGCTGAGCACCCGGAGCCCGGAGGACGACTTCGTGGTCCGTCAACCCCGGCCATCCCTGGAGGTCGAGGCCAGGGGCGGGATGCCAGCGGGGGGTATCTTCTATTTCGAGGTGGACACCGACCCGCAGTTCACCAGTCCCTGGATCCAGCATTCCACCGACCAGCCCTGGCTCTTCCGCGCCCTCAAGCCCAAGATCATCGGCATCGGCGCCGCCTTCGGCTTGGTCAGCTACGCGCTGCTCTCCATGTTCGGCCTGCCAATCTTGTTGATCTTCGGCTTTGTGCGCGCCCTGGCGGCCATCCCCCATTTCGTGGTCACCGAGATCATCGGCGCGCTGCTGGCCCGCTATTATTTCTGGAAGAAGTACGGCAAGCAGCAGTGGCTGCAGTACGCCCCCATCCTGGCGGTGGGCTTCGCCTGCGGCATGGCGCTGATGGGCATGGCGGCGGTGGCGGTGGCCCTGATCCAGAAATCGGTCTCGGTGCTGATCTTTTGAGCGATGGCCAAGGCTGAGCCGGCCTCCACCCTCTTCGGCTGGCAGGGGATCACCCTGCGGGTTCCCGCCGACTGGAACCTGGGACGGGTGGACGGGGACTACCAGAGCGGGTATGCCCGACTCGACGACGCCGAGATCGTGCGCGCCGAGGTGGAATGGCGCGAGGGCAAGAAGCGGCAGTTGTCCATCGAGCAACTGGTGGACCGCTACCTGGAGGGCCTGGAGAAGAAGGCTGAGAAATCGGGCCTGCCCTTTGCCGTGAACCGCCGCGCCCGCTTTCTCAAGGACAAACGCTGGCTCGAAGGCAGCGAGTACGAACTCTTCACTTGGGAGGCCGACTACCGCACCTATAACCTGGCCCGCTGCTGCCCGGACTGCGGCCGCATCGTGCTCTTGCGGGTGCTGACCCGGCTGCAGGAAAAGGCCGAAGATCTGGTGGGCGAGGTCTTCCAGTCCCTGGATGACCATCCCCATGAGGGCCAGGTTTGCTGGAGTGTCTACGGCCTGCGCTTCCAACTGCCCGCAGCGTTCAAACTCTCGGGCCAGGAACTGAAATCCGGCCACCTGCAGCTCTCCTTTGCCAGGGATCGCCAGGTGTGCCGGGTGCACCGCCTCAGCCTGGCCCACCTGCTGCTCAAGGACACCGGCCTGGCCGACTGGTACCAGGGCTTTTTCCACAAGCAGCTGCGCGACTTCAAGGTCGAGGTGGAGGAGGCCCCCCTGCGCGGCCACCCCGGCCTGCGGGTGCGGGGCCAGCCGCGCAGCCGCTGGCTCCAGCTGGTCCGCCCCCTGCCCTTCCTCAACCCGCGGCCCCGCCAGTACCAGGACAGCCGGGTCTGGCGCTGCGAGGCGGCGGACAAGATCTGCATCATCGACCACCTCTACCGCAAGCGCGAGGAGGGCGAAGACCTGCCCCTGAGACTGAGCGATGGGTATTTTTGCCACCAAGAGCCCCAAGCTGAGCCGCCAGGCCATGCTCAATTCGCGGCCGGCGCGCAATGAACTGCTGAACTGGGAGAAGACCGAAGCCGGGGAAGTGCAGATCACCATCCAGCGCCAGGACACCTGGAAGGTGCGGCTGCTCTCCAAGGTTTTCTACATCCCCAGGGAACGCAAGATCACCCTCGATGCCCTCGGCACCGAGGTCTGGCAGATGTGCACGGGCCGCACCACGGTGGCCCAGATCATCGAGGCGCTCAGCCAGAAGTACCAGCTCAACCGCAAGGAGGCCGAGGTCTCCCTGCTCTCCTACCTGAAAACCCTGGGCCAGAAGCGCTTCATCGGTTTCGTGCTCGAAGGCGCACCGCAGGTGGGCCGCAGGCAGGGTTCGGCCAGTGGCAAGCGGTGGGGGGCAAAATAAAAAAGGCGCCAGGTTTTCACCTGGCGCCTGCCCGACTTGCGAGCCGGAGCTACTGCAGCAACTGGAGGGCCGTCTGCGGCACCGCGTTGGCCTGGGCCAGCATGGCCGTGGCCGCCTGGGAGAGGATCTGCGAGCGGGTCATGCGCGCCACTTCGTCGGCGATGTCGGCGTCGCTGATCGAGGACTCGGAACTCTGGATGTTCTCGATCTCATTCTCCGTGAAGGACACGGTGAAGGTCAGCCGGTTCATCAGGGCGCCCAGGTCGCCGCGCACGTTGGAGACGTTGGTGATGGCCTGGTCTATCTGGCTGAGCGCCGAGCGGGAGGTGTTGATGGTGGCCACCGAGGTGGTGTTCAGGTTGATGAAGGCCCCGCTGGCCCGCATGTCCGGAATGGTGGTTTCGATGCGGTTGTTGATGCCGTCATCCGGCCCCACCTGGAAGGACCCGCCCGTCCCGGCGTTGATGATGATGGTCTGCCCTTCCAGTTCCCCGTCCACGTAGCTGCCGGTGGCGCTGGCGGCATTGTGGCCGGCCAGGGTCACCTGGATGCCCAGGCGGTCGAAGTTGGCCACCACCGAAGTCTGGGTCACCACGGCCAGGTTGCTGTCCAGGATCTGCCCCACGTCGATGGTCTGGGTCACCACCCCATTGCCCAGGGTGATGGTGCTGTCCCCGGCCGTATCCTCGAAGGTATAGGTGCCGGAGCTGGCCCCGGAAATTTTGAGATTCGCCACCCCGCTGGTATCGCTGGCCGTCAGCGTGGTCGAGGCCGTGTCGATGCTGTTGCCGAAGCCGGTGAGCAGCACCTGATCGTTGTAGGTGGTCGACAGCGAGATGCGGTCGATTTCCTGGAGGATCTGGCTGTATTCGGCCTGGATGGACTCGCGGTTCTGGTCGGTCATCGTGCTCGATGACGACTGCACCGCCAGTTCGCGCATGCGGATCATCATCGCGTTGATCTCGTTGAGCGACCCCTCGGCCACCTGGAGCAGGTTGCTGGCCTGCTCGGCATTGAGGACGTTCATCTTCAACCCGCTGATCTCTGCCCGCATGCTTTCGCGCACCGACAACCCGGCGGCGTCATCGGCCGCGCGGTTCACCCTCAGACCGGAGGACAACCGCTCGAGGCGGAGGTTCAGATCCCGGTTGTTGGCGTTGAGCCGCCGGCGCGCGTTGAGGGCGGCGATGTTGTTGTTTATCCGTAAAGGCATTAGAAACCTCCTTGTTTCTAACTGTAGAGTATTTCATCCTTGGTTTTTGTCTTATCTTTATGGCGGTCGCTGAACCGCTCAGGGTTCAGCTCTGTCTCCTATGCACACCTCCTCAGCGCAGCGGAGCAACTCCGCTCAACCTTCTTTGGATATATCGGTATCATGTCATATTAGTTAAATTAAATTTCGTCTATATCATTTCTGATTATTCTATTTATTATATAATAATATAACTAAGCACTATTTAATACATCTACACACACTATCGACGTGACCCGAGCTTTCTTTAAAAAAAAACCGGAGCCTCTGGCAGCGGGAAAACCGCTGGACTGGCTCGATTTCCTGGCCTGGCTGATCTCCCATCTCTTCAATCCAGCCATGGTGGCCTGGGGGGTTTTCTCTGTCCTGGTATGGCTGAAGGGCGGGGCCTGGTGGGCCGGCCTGGCGGGGGTGGTCTTCTACAGCCTGGTTCCCGGGGTGGCGCTGCTCTACCTCTACCGGACCGGCATGATCGCCGATGTGTACCTGCCCGAACGCAGCCAGCGGGCCCGGCTGCTGCCCCTGGGGGTGGCCTGGTATTTTGCGGGATTGGTGGTTCTCTGGCTGGTGAGCGCTCCCGCTCCGATGATGGGGGCTGGGTGCGCCTTTTGCGGCATGGCGCTGCTGGTCTGGCAGATCGACCGCTTCTGGAAGATCAGCATCCATGCCACCGGGGTGGGCGGCGGTCTGGGGATCGTGCTGGCGGCGGCAGGGTGGAGTTTGTGGCCCCTCTCTCTCTCCCTGCCCCTGGTGATGTGGGCCAGGTTGAGGCTGCAGGCCCATACCCCGGCTCAGGTCTGGGGCGGAGCGGTCCTGGGGGGAGCTGCCAGCAGCCTGCTCCTCAATCTCTTCTTCAGTGCCTGAGGGGGCCTCAGAGCTTGAGCCTCTTGAACAGGCGTTCAGGGATATTCCGTATAATCAACATGATATACCGCCAGAACCAGGGCGTATAGAGGATATCCTTCTTCCTTTGATAGGCCCGCACAATGTCGTGGGCAACTTTTTCCGGTGAGGCCACCAGGAAAAGACCTTCCAAGCCCCGGGTCATGGGGGTGTCGACAAAACCCGGCTTGACGGTCAGCACGTGGACCGGGGTGGAGGCCAGGCGGTTGCGCAGGCCCTGCAGGAAGAGGGAGAGCCCCCCCTTGGCCGCCCCGTAGAAATAATTGCTCTGTCGGCCCCGGTCGCCGGCCACCGAACTGATGGCGATCAGCCCCCCGGGCTCTTCCCTTCTTTCTAGATAGCGCGCCAGATGACTCAGGGCCAGGACGGCCTGGGTGAAATTGGTATGGAGGATCTTCTCCAGCTCCCCGCTGTCGTCCAGGGCCTGCCACTGGTTGCCCAGATAGCCGAAGACCAGCACCCCCAGCGAAACAGGCCCGCATTCCCGGTGTACCCGTGCCGGCAGTCCGGCCAGCTGGGGCCCGTCCAGGGCATCGAATTCCCACAGCCGCACCTCCCTTTGGGTGCACAGGCGCAGGTCAGCGGCAAAGGGCTCCAGCTGCGGGCTGTGGCGGGCGGCCAGGACCAGGTCGTACCCTTCCGCGGCCAGACGACGGGCCAGGGCCTGGGCAATGGCCGACTTGGCCCCCAGGATGAGGGCGCGCCGGCTCAACGCAGCCCCAGGCGGTCCGACTGGCAGGACCGGAACAGGTTGTGGGGATCGTACCGGCGCTTGATCCGTTTGAATTCCTCCAGGCGGGGGTACATGGCGACAAAGTCGTGTTCTTCCAGAATGGCGTCCTTGGCCAGGTACACGCGGCCCCCGGCCCCGGCGATGAGTTTGTTGAGTTCCAGCAGAAAGGGGATGATCCGCCCTCCCTGCAGGGGAAAGTCCAAGGCCAGAGTATAGCCGGGCAGGGGAAAGGAGAGGGGGCCCTCTTCCTCTGGGCCAAATACTTTGAGCACCGCCAGGAAGGAACCGGCGCCCCGGGCGGCGATGCGCTCCAGGATTTCCCGCATCAGTTCCAACCCTCCGGCAAAAGGGATGGCGAACTGATATTGCAGAAACCCTCCCCGGCCGTAGATCCGGTTCCAGTGGCTCAAGGCGTCGAGGGGATAGAAAAATGGATCGTAATGGACCAGGACCTGATGGTCGCGCCGCCACTGCCGGTGGTAGAAGAGGGTGTTGAAAGCCCGCACCGACCAGGAGTTGAGGGCGAAATGGGGCAGGTGAAAGGGCACCGGCCGCTGACGGGGCGAGTGCAGCGCCAAAGGCGCGGGCCCGGCGGCCGGGGCGTGGTTGCCCAGCATCACCAGGCTGCGGCCCAGGTGCTGGCCGGTGGCCAGGCAGTCGATCCAGGCCACCGAATAGAGGTACTCCTCCCTGGTCTGGGACATCAGCTGGCAGGCTTCGGCAAAATCCCCGGTCCTGACCCTGCGCATTTGGATATAGGAGGAGGAAATGGGCTTGAGGCGCAGGGTGGCCGCGTAGATGAACCCGGTCAGCCCCATGCCCCCCAGGGTGGCCCTGAACAACTCGGGGTGTTCCTGCCGCGAGCAGCGCAGCGAGCTGCCGTCGGCCAGCACCATCTCCAGTTCGTCGACAAAACGGCCCAGGGTCCCTTCCTGGTGGTGGTTCTTGCCGTGCACGTCGGCGGCGATGCAGCCGCCCAGGGTGGGGAACTTGGTGCCGGGGGTGACGGGCAGGAAAAAGCCGCGCGGCACACAGAAGCGCAGCAGGCGGTCGAGGGTGATGCCGGCCTGGGCCCGCAACACCCCCCGCTCCGGATCGAAGTCGAGCAGGTGCTCCAGGGGCAGGGTGGAGACCACGCGCGAGTAGAGGCAGGCATCGCCGTAGCTGCGGCAATTGCCCTGGGCTAGTTGGGGGTGGCCGCTCTTGGCCAATCCCACCAGTTCGTCTAGATAGCGAGGGTAGTCGACCTGGGCCTCGACCACCGGATAGAGACCCCAGCCAGCGGTTCTAGTCATACAGATTACAATATATACGGCCCTCCCCCCCGGCAAGCGGCGCCAGGCCCGGTGGCCCTTTTGCAGGAGGCGACTTAGATTAGCAGACACCTTATGGAGATCCCCGGCCTCTACCTGCTGGCCGCCAGCCTGCTGACCCTGGCGGCCGGTCCCCTGCTCTATCAGACCGCGCAGGCCGCCCGCTTTGCCAGTCCCCTGCTGGCCGCCCTGGACGGTTTTGTCTTTGTCGCCATCGGCGGGCTGATCCTGTTCCACGTCCTCCCCGAGAGCGTGGCCCTGGGCGGCTGGACTGCGGCCCTGGCCTGCCTGGTCGGGCTGATGGCGCCCACCCTGCTCGAACACCGCCTGCACGGCCGGGCCCGTCAGGTCCACGCCGTGGCCCTGCTCCTGGG
The DNA here is from genome assembly GCA_016187725.1 of Candidatus Latescibacterota bacterium. Lineage (GTDB taxonomy): Bacteria > Latescibacterota > UBA2968 > UBA8231 > UBA8231 > SICG01. The sequence continues at coordinate 95,476 of JACPJE010000017.1, read as the reverse complement.
CCTGGCGGCCCTGGCTCTCCACGCCTTCATGGACGGCCTGGTCCTGGGGGGCGGCCGCGAGGGGGAGAGCCAGGTCCACCGCATGCTGCCCATGGCCGTCATCCTCCACCGCCTGCCCGAAGGTCTGATGGTCTGGTTCCTGGTCAGGCCCCTCTACGGCCTGCCCAGGGCCCTGGCCACCCTGGGGCTGATCGGGGTCTCCACCCTGGCCGGTTTCTCCCTGAGCGAACAGGTGGCCGCCGGCATCGAGCATCAGGGCCGAGGACTCTTCCAGGCCCTGGTGGGCGGTTCCCTGCTCCACGTGATCATGCACCGCTCCTACCCGATCAGCCCCGACGACACCGCTCCCAGGCGCCTGCAGGCCGGGCTGGGCGCCCTGGGCGGCCTGGCCCTGCTGTGGATCATCACCAGCGAGACGGAAGCCGGCCTGGCCCAGGCCGGATCGGTCTTCTATACCCTGGCCATAGAGAGTGCACCGGCCCTGCTCTTGGCCTACTTGAGCGCCGCTCTGATCTACGGCCTGCTGCCCAGAGCCTCGGTGGCCTGGATGCGCAAGGGCCCGCCCCTGTCCCAGGCCCTGCGCGGCATGGCCTTTGGCCTGCCCCTGACCATCTGCTCCTGCGGGGTGGTCCCCGTGTACCGCAGCCTGGTGCTCCAGGGCATCCCGATTCCGGCAGCCATGGCCTTTCTCATCGCCACCCCCGAGTTGAGCATCGATGCGGTGCTGCTCTCCCTGCCCCTACTGGGCGGCCCCTTCACCCTGGCGCGCCTGGCCTGCGCCGCCTTCGTCGCCCTGGCCATCGGCTGGGGATTGGGGCGGCGGCTGCCGCCGGTGGGCAATCTCGCCTCTTCCCCTGCCTTCGACCTGGGCGCCGCTGCTGTGGGGGGCTGGGCCCGCCTGCGGGCTGGCCTGGCCACCGGCCTGGGGGAGATGGTCGAATCCACCGCGCCTTGGATCCTGCTGGGGCTGGGCATCGCCGCAGTAGTAGAACCGCTGATCCAGGATTCCTGGTTCCAGACCCTGCCCCCTTCCCTGGAAGTGGCTTTCTTCGCGCTGCTGGGTATCCCCACCTATGTCTGCGCCTCTGGCGCCACCCCCCTGGCCGCGGTGATGATCCACAAGGGTGTCTCTCCCGGGGCGGCCCTGGCCTTTCTGCTGACCGGACCGGCCACCAACATCACCACCTTCGGGTTGCTCTCCCACCTGCACGGCCGCAGGATGGCCCTGGCCTTTGGCGGGCTGATGGCCCTGCTGGCGGTGGTGCTGGGGCACCTGGTGAACCTGATGTTACCCTCTGTCGCCGCCTTCCCCCAGCCCCATGCCGATGCCGGCCTCTGGCCCTGGGTCCAACAGGCCTGCCTGGCGGCAGTGGCCGCCCTCTTCCTGCTGACCCTATTGCGCCAGGGACCGCGCGCCTTTGTCGGCGAGCTGTTCATGGAAGAGGAGGAGGACGAGCTTCACCGCGGCCACGATCACCACGGTTGCTGCGCCACCCCCACCCGCACCGAGGATCCCTGTTGCCGATGAACCAGCGCGATATGGAACAGCTTCTGGAGGGCGCCCATCCCGATCCCTTCGGCATCCTGGGCATGCACCGCGAGGGGTCCGGGGTGGCCGTGCGCCTCTTCCTGCCCGGCGCCCGCCGGGTGGCGGTGGTGGACCGGGAAAGCCAGCAGCAGTACCCGGCCCTCCGCATCCATCCCGAGGGACTTTTCGAGGCCCATTGCCCCGATCGGGAGCAGCTTTTCGCCTACGAACTGGAGGTGGAGGACGGGGAAGGAGGTCGCCAGCGCCGGCGCGATCCCTATTCCTTCTGGCCGCAGTTGAGCAGCTACGCCCAGTACCTGTTCAACGAGGGCACCCACCTGCAGGCCTACCAGCACCTGGGGGCGCACCTGCGCCTCATCGACCAGATGGAGGGGGTCTATTTCGCCGTGTGGGCCCCCAATGCGAAGCGGGTCAGCGTCGTGGGCGAGTTCAACCATTGGGATGGCCGCCGCCATCCCATGCGCAGCTTGGGCCCCTCGGGTATCTGGGAACTCTTCCTCCCCCACCTGGGGGAGGGGACGCACTACAAATACGAACTCCTCACCGCCGAGGGGCGCCTGCTGCTCAAGGCCGACCCCTACGCCTTTGGCGCCGAAGCCCCGCCGCGCAGCGCTTCGGTGGTGCGTGACACCACCGGCTTCGCCTGGGGAGACCAGGAGTGGATGGCCAGCCGGGCCCAGCAGCACTGGTGGGAGTCGCCGCTGTGCATCTACGAGGTGCACCTGGGCTCCTGGCGCCGCGTGCCCGAACTGAACCACCCGCTCAACTACCGCGACCTGGCCCACCAGCTGGTCGAGTATGCCCTCGAAATGGGTTTCACCCACCTGCAGCTCTTGCCGGTGGCCGAGCACCCCTTCGACCGCTCATGGGGCTACCAGGTGACGGGGTACTTCGCCCCCACTGCCCGCTACGGCCCCCCCGAGGACTTTGCCTACCTGGTGGACCACTGCCACCGCCACGGCATCGGGGTGATCATCGACTGGGTCCCCGGCCATTTCCCCGCCGACGGCCACGGCCTGGCCACCTTCGACGGCTCCTGCCTCTACGAACACGCCGACCCCCGCCAGGGTTTCCATCCCGACTGGAACACCCACGTCTTCAACTTCGGCCGCAACGAGGTGTGCAGTTTCCTGCTCTCCAACGCCCTCTTCTGGCTGGACCGCTACCACGTGGACGGCCTGCGCGTGGACGCGGTGGCTTCCATGTTGTACCTGGACTACTCCCGCCCGCAGGGCCAGTGGATCCCCAACCGCCACGGGGGTCGCGAGAACCTAGAGGCTATCCACCTGCTCAGGCAGCTCAACACCGAGGTCTACGCCCGCTTCCCCGGCGCCCTGACCATCGCCGAGGAGTCCACGGCCTGGCCGGCGGTCTCGCGCCCCATCCACGCCGGGGGCCTGGGTTTTGGCTTCAAGTGGAACATGGGCTGGATGAACGACGTGCTGCGCTACATGTCCAAGGACCCGGTGCACCGCAAGTACCACCACTCCGACCTGACCTTCGGCATGCTCTACGCCTACCACGAGAACTTCGTCCTGCCCCTCTCCCACGACGAGGTGGTGCACGGCAAACGCTCGCTCTTGGACAAGATGCCCGGCGACGCCTGGCAGAAATTCGCCAACCTGCGCCTGCTGCTGGGCTTCATGTACGGGCATCCGGGCAAGAAGCTGCTCTTCATGGGGGGCGAGTTCGGCCAGTGGGGGGAGTGGAGCTGCGAACAGAGCCTGGACTGGCATCTGCTCCAGGATCCTCCGCACCAGGGCTTGCGCAGGCTGGTAGGCGACCTCAACCACCTCTACCGGGGCCACCCGGCCCTGCACCGCACCGACACCGATCCGCAGGGTTTCGAGTGGCTCGACTGCCAGGATATTGAGAACAGCGTGTACACCTTCCTGCGCCGCGACCCCCACAGCGAGGACCTGTTGGTCTTTGCTGGCAATTTCACCCCCCTGCCTCGCGAGGGCTATCGGGTGGGCGTGCCGCGGCCCGGGCTCTACCGCGAGTTGCTCAACACCGACGCGGCCCTGTACGGGGGCAGCAACTGCGGCAACGAGGGCGGGCTGGAGGCCGAGCCCGTGCCCTGGCATGGCCGGCCCTGGTCCCTGTCCCTGAACCTTCCGCCGCTGGGTCTGCTGGTCCTCCAGCCGGAGTAATTTGCACACCTCTGCCCAGGATGTATATTGGTACAGATCACTCCACCTCCCAAAGCCGTCTATGCCCCCTGAGAACCGCGAGAACCAGCTGCTGCAGGTGCTGCGCAAGATTCCCCTGTTCAAAGGACTCGACCCCCCGAAGATCAAGAAGATCCTCGGGCTGTGCATGCACAAGGTCTACCAGCCCGAACAGCTCATCTGCCGCAGCGGCGCCCCCAGCGACGAAATGTACATCCTGCTCTCGGGCGAACTGGCGGTGGTGACCAGCGAAGCGGTCAAACTAGCCTCCATCAAGCCGGTGACCACGGTGGGCGAGATGGGGGTCATCACTGCCCAGCCCCGTTCGGCCACCGTGCAGGCCATCCAGCCCAGCAACCTCTTTGTGCTCAACAAACAGCAGCTGGACGCGGCCCTGCGCGACGACCAGGCCATGCAGGGCCAGATCTACCTCAACATCGTCCAGATCCTTTCGGACAAGCTGGACGGCGACAACGCGCGGCTGCGCAACTATCAGCTCGACAAGGAGCGGGTCGAACGGCGCATGCAGCAACTGGACCGCTACATCGAAGCCCAGGCCCAGCGCGCCCAGCTGGCCCTGGACCTGGCCCTCCGGCAGGAAGGGCTGGAACAGGGGGAGCTGGAGCTGTACGTGGAAGAGCAGCTGCAGGGGCTGGTCCCGCGGGTCCTGATCGCCGACGACGAGGCGGGCTTCCGCAACATCGTCAAGAAGGCCCTGCCGGCCTTCCAGATCTTTGAGGCTGAAAACGGCAAACTCGCCCTGGAGGTGGTCCACGCCGAGCGGCTGGACCTGGTGATCACCGACATCAAGATGCCGGTCATGGACGGCTTCGCCCTGCAGGCCTCCCTGCGCAGCCAGTTCCCCGACCTGCCGGTGCTGGCCGTGTCCGGATACGCCGACGCCGAAGAGGTGGAGAAGCACCACTTCGCCGCCTTCGTCGACAAGCCGGTCAATCTCCAGCAGTTCCAGCTCCTGGTCGAGCACCTCATCAGCCAGAAACAGCAACAGGCCTCTTCCTGAGCCCGGATCTGACCGTGTTTACTTCCTTCTGGATATCCATGCGGCGGCATCCCCTGGCCCTCACCGGCGGCGGGCTGCTGGCCCTGCTGGCCGCCGCCGCCCTGCTGGCCCCGGTGCTGGCCCCCGGCGACCCACTGGCGCAAGACCTCTACCGCCGGCTGCAACCCCCCGGCGCGGCCCACCTGCTGGGCACCGACGAGTTCGGCCGCGACCTCCTCAGCCGCGTCCTCTACGGGGCGCGCATCTCCCTGCGATTGGGCCTGCTGGCCATCAGCGCCGCCCTGGGCGCCGGCACCCTGCTGGGGCTGCTGGCCGGGTACCGGGGCGGGCTGGCCGACACCCTGATCATGCGCCTGATGGACCTGATGCTGGCCTTCCCCAGCATCCTCTTGGCCATCGCCATCGTCGCCGTCATCGGCCCCGGGATCGACAACGTGATGATCGCCGTCAGCATCGTCCTCATCCCCCAGTACGCCCGCCTGGTGCGGGCGGCAGTGCTCTCCATCCGCGAGTTGAACTACGTGGAGGCCGCCCGCGCCCTGGGCGCCTCCGACCGCCAGATCCTGATCAAAGCCATCCTCCCCAACTGCCTGGCCCCCCTGATCGTCCAGTCCACCCTCAGCCTGGCCACCGCCATCCTCGACGCCGCCGGCCTGAGCTTTCTGGGGCTGGGCGCCCAGCCCCCCACCCCCGAATGGGGCGCCATGCTCTCGGGCGGGCGCGACCTGCTCCTGCGGGCCCCCTGGGTGATGGCCTTTCCCGGCCTGGCCATCTTCGCCGCAGCCCTGGGCCTGAACCTCTTCGGCGACGGCCTGCGGGACGCCCTCGATCCCCGGGGGGCGGCGCTGCGCACCTGAAAGAGACCATGCGCACTTTGCTGATCCTGCTCTGCATCCTGGCCGGCTGCGCCGCCCCGGCCCAGCGCAGCGCCTTCGCCCCCGACCAGACCGCCCTTCAGAAGCGGGCCATGCACTACTTTGTCAAGGCCAAGGTCGCCGAAGCGCAGAAGAACTACACCGCCGCCATCGTCGCCCTGCGCAACGCCGCCGACCTCGACCCCGCCTCGCCCACCATCCTCAGCCAGCTGGCCTACGACTACGAGGAACTGGACGACTTCCTGATGGCCGAGGCCTTCTCGCGCAAGGCCTTGGAATTGGACCCGCGCCGCCTGCCCCTGCGCTATCTGCGCTTCCGCATCTTCGAGCGCCAGGGGCACCACCTGCAGGCGGCCGGCGAACTGGAGGGCATCCTCGCCCTCCAGCCCGACAACTGGCCCCTGTACTCGATCCTGGCGCGCATCTATCTGGAAGCCGGCCAGCAGCAGCGCATCACCCGGACCTTCGACCGGATGCTCTCCCGCGACCACGCCCCTGCCGAGGCGCGCGCCGACGTGGCCGCCATCTTCGCCCGCACCGGCCACCAGCAGAAAGCCGAGGCCATCTACCAGAAGCTGATCAGGGAAAACCCCCAGACCGAGGAGGCCTGGCTGGGACTGGCCGAAATCCACCTGGCCCGCGGCCAGCGCCAGGAGGCCCTCCGCCTCTACCGCCAGGCCGCCCAGCTCCTGCCAGACAGCCCCCACGCCCTCTACGAGCTGGCCCAGTTGCTGGCCGGGGCCGGCAACGTCGAGGAGATCCTGCCCGACCCGGACCTGCACTTCCTCTACCGCCTGGGCGTGACCCTGGCCGAGACCGAACACCACGACCTGGCCGCCCGTCTTTTCGAGTACATCGTCGGCCAGCGTCCCAGCACCGTGGAGGGCTGGCTGGAGCCGGCCCGCTACTACCTCCACATCGGCGAGCACGGGCGCATCGGGCAGGTCATGGAACAGGCGGTGGCCGCCATGCCCGACAGCAGCGAACTCTACCTGTTCTGGGGGGCGGCCCTCGAAAGGGCCGCCCACCTCGACGAAGCCATCGCCGTGTACCAGCGGGGCCTGGAGCGCTGCCCCGCCACTGCCGACCTGTACCTGCACTGGGGCTTTGTCCTGGAAAAACAGGAGCACTGGGACCAGGCCATCGAGGTCTATCGCCAGGGCCTGAATCTGGAGCCCCCCGATCCCCAACTCTACATCCGCTGGGGCATTGTCCTGGGCCGGCAGCAGCGCTGGCAGGAGGCCCTGGGCCGCTACCAGCGGGCCGCCGCGCTCGACTCGCTCGACAGCGAGGCCCATCTGCACTGGGGCATTGCGCTGCAGAAGCTGGCACGGTGGGAGGAGGCCATCGCCAAGCTGACCCGCGCCTATGAGCTGGACGAGGACGACAGCTACAGCCTCTTCTACCTGGGCAGCTGCCTGGAACAGGCCGCCGGGCACCGGCCCCAGGCCGACTACCTGCCCCGGGCCATCGACATCTTCAAGCAGCTCCTGGCCCTCAACCCCAACGACTCCTACTCCCTCAACTACCTGGGTTATCTCTACGCCGACCGCGGCATCCACCTCGACGAGGCCGTGGAACTGCTGCAGCGGGCCGTGGCCCTGGACCCGGACAACAGTGCCTTCTTCGACAGCCTGAGCTGGGCTTACTACCGCCTGGGCCAGCTGGACCAGGCCAAGCGCTACATCGACCAGGCCCTGGAGAAGATGGAGACTTACCAGGGCGAGGAGCAGGCGGTCATCTTCGACCACGCCGGCGACATCGCCCAGGCCCTGGGCCGCTACCCCGAAGCCAAAGAGCACTGGCAGCGCGCCTTGGAACTGGTCCCGGAGAACGAGACGGTGCAGCACAAGCTCCAGCCCGCCTCCCGCCCCTGATGCGCTCCTCCCTGCGGTGGGGGTGTCTGCTGGCGCTGGTCAGCTGCGCCCCCCTCCTGCGCCAGGGCTGGTCGCCCGCCCAGGGAGCCACTGCCCTCCTCGAACGCTGCGGCAGCGAACCGGCGCGGATCACCGACCTGAAAGCCGCCGCCGAACTCACCCTGATCCAGCCCGGGCAGCGGCAGTACGCCAGCGCCGCCCTGCTCTTCAAGCCCCCCGACCTCTTCCGCATCGAGGTGCGCGGCCCCCTCTTCGTCCACCTCTTCACCGCCCTGCTGCGCGGCGATTCCCTGGTCGTCGGCGCTGGCGATGGCTCCTGGCGCGGCGGCCCCTTCAGCGCCCCGGCCCTGACCCGCCGGTGGGGCCTGGATCTGGCCGGGTACGACCTGCGCCACGCTCTGCTGGGCCTGGTGACCCCCGCCCCCCTGGACTCCCTCATCCAGTCCCAGCCCGACCGCTGCCTGGCCTACCTGGCCGGCACCCCCTCGCGGCGGCTGTGGCTGGATACCCGGCACGGCTTCATCACCGGCGAGGAACTGCTGACCCCGGCCGGCGCCCCGGGGCTGGTCCGCCGCCTGCAGGACTACCAGCGGGTGGGCGAGGTCTACCTGCCCCGCCGGGTGGAGATCCGCCAGGGGGAACGCGCCCTTATTCTGGAGTACCGCTCCTGGGAACTGGACACCGGCCTGGGCGAAGGGGCCTTCACCCGCGGCATCCCCCTGGACCGCCTGGAACCGCTGGAGTAAATTGTCTAGCCAAACCTCTGCCTACCCCTTTATGAGGAGTCAGACATCATGGCAAAACTGAGAGTGGGCCTGATCGGCGGTGGCGGGCCCGGCAATTTCTTCGGCGGCGTGCACAAGCGCGCCATCTCCCTGGACGCCAGCCGCGAGTTGGTGGCCGGCGCCCTGCGCAGCGACCCACGGGCCGCGGTGAAGGCCGCCGCCGACTACGGCATCAAAGGATACCCCACCTATCAGGCCCTGCTCGGGGCCTGCCAGAGCGGCGTGGAATCCCTAGACTACGTCACCATCGTCACCCCCAACTTCGCCCACTACGGCCCGGCCAAGGCCTTCCTGGAGGCCGGCATCCCGGTGCTCTGCGAAAAACCCATGACCATGACCGTGGAAGAAGCCCAGGACCTGGCCCGCATCGTCCGGCGCAAGAAGGTTCCCTTTGTCCTGGCCCACACCTACACCGGCCACCCCATGCTGATGATGGCCAGGGAATTGGTGCGGCAGGGCGAACTGGGCGAGGTGCGCAAGGTCGAGGCCTGGTACCACCAGGGCTGGCTGGCCACTGCCCTCGAAAAGACCGGCCAGCAGCAGGCCTCCTGGCGCACTGATCCCAAGCGCACCGGCATCTCCAACTGCGGCGGCGACATCGGCACCCACGCCTTCATCGCCGCCACCTGGGTCAGCGGCCTGGGCGTGAGGAAGGTCTCGGCCCGCCTGAACACCTTTGTCGAGGGCCGGGTGCTGGACGACGACTTCAACGTCATCGGCGAACTCGAAAATGGCGGCACCGCCCTGATCAGTGCCACCCAGATCGCCATCGGCTACAAGAACGACAACGGCCTGCGCATCTTCGGCACCAAGGGTTCGCTGGAGTGGCACCAGGAGCGGGCCGAGGCTCTGCTGGTGCGGCGGGGCGAGGTGGATGAGGTCTATTTTATCGGGGGCAACTTCAGCTATATCCCCGACGCGGTGAAGCCCTACCTGCGGGTGCCCGCGGGCCACCACGAGGACTTCTTCGAGGCCCTGGCCAACCTGCACCAGAGCCTGGAGTGGGCCATCCGCCGGCGCCGGGGCGAAAAGGCTCCCGTTCCCTTCCCCCACCCCAGCGTGGAGGAAGGCGTGGCCGGCATGCGCTTTGTCAGGGCGGCCGTGGCCAGCTCCAAGAAGAAGGGCGCCTGGACCCGGGTCTGAGCTGCTGCCCCAAAAGAACGAGCCGGCTCCCCTGGGGGCCGGCTCGCTGTCTTGTACCCGGTGGCGCCTTCAGCGCTCGTAGGCCCACCCCAGGCTCAGGCTCCTGCCCGGCCCCGGGTTGAAGGGGTCGGCCCGGAGTACCACCCCGGCCGCCCCGCCGGTCCCGTACAGGGCCGAGGCCGTGCCGCGGCTCACCGCGATCCGGGCCAGGTTGAACACCGGGATCTGGGCCAGGTCCAGGTCCGCCGAATACACATCGCCCAGGGGGAAGCCGACCGTGACCGGGCGGCAGCCCACTGCCGGAAATTCCTCCCCCTGCACCACGCCTCCCTGGCCACGGGCCTGGCCTACCCCCCTGGCCACCCACTTCGTCTTTGGCGCCCTGTATCTGCTCAGGGCTTTGCGCCGGCATTGATGCGCCCGTTCAGCGCGCGGTACACCTGGATGGCGGCATAGGCGTCGTTGGCCGCATATAGCACCTGTCTGGCTGAAAGCGTCCTGGCTGACCAGTCTGAGGTGGTGGTGCTCTTCGACTTCAGGAATCTCTTTTTGAAGAGCATCGCGATGGCAGTGCGCGCGCCGACCTGGTTCCGGTAGCCAATCTCGGAGAAGGTGCTGTTGAGATCGACGATGGCCTTCGGCTCGATGCCGAATTTGTCAGCGATGAATTTCAAGTCGTCCTTGAGGCCGAAGCCTATTTTCGCTATTTCGCCCGACTCCAGGATCTCGGTGATCGCTGCATGACATTCCCTCCGGTGTGCCTGAAAGATGTACGCCTTCTGCGGCGTGGCGAATTGCAGGACATGTGGCCCTCTCGACTGCTCGTTCTTCAGGAAGGTCGGCCTCGATTCGGTGTCGAAACCCAGGGCCTCCTGGCCCCTCAGCTCCGCCAGGGCCTGCTGCGCTTCCGCTGCGCTCGAGATCACCCAGACACTCTCCAGGCCCAACCCCACGTAGGGCTCCAGCTTGCCGATCTCCTCTCTGCTCGGGGGTGAGGTGGGTTTTTTCATTTATCGTACTTGATCCGCGGGTCCAGCCAGGCGTAGAGCAGGTCGGCCACCAGGTTGACGAGGATGAAGATCCCCGCCAGCAGCAGCACCCCGCCCTGCACGGCGCGGAAGTCGCGGGCCTGCACCGCCAAAAAGAGCCAGCGCCCTACCCCCGGCCAGGCAAAAACCGTCTCGGTGATGATGGCCCCCCCCAGCAGGTACCCGAACTCCAGGGCGATCACCGTCAGCACCGGGATGAAGGCGTTCTTGAGGGCGTGGCGCCAGATCACCAGCCGCTCCCCCAGGCCCTTGGCCCAGGCCGTGCGGATGTAATCCTCGCCCAGCACCTCCAGCAGGCTGGCCCGGGTCATGCGGGCGATCACCGCCAGGGGCACGGTGCTCAGGGCCAGGGCCGGCAGCACCAGATGCCAGAGCAAATCCCCCAGGGCCACCCAGTCGCCCGCCAGCAGGGCGTCGAACAGGTAGAAGTGGGTGCGCGGCACAAAGTCGAGGTGGGCCGAGATCCGCCCGGAGATGGGCAGCAAGGGCAGATGCACCCCCAGGAGCAGGATGAGCATCAGCGCCAGCCAGAAGATGGGGATGGAGATGCCGGCGGTGGCCACCACCATGCACAGGTAGTCCAGCAGCCCGCCCCGGCGCACCGCCGCCAGCACCCCGGCGCCCACCCCGGCCATCACCGCGATCAGCATGCTGAAGAAGGCCAACTCACAGGTGGCCGGAAAGCGCCGGGCCAGTTCGGCGCTGATCAATTCGTGGGTGTGCACCGAATATCCCAGATTCCCCCGCAGGAGATCCCCGAAGAAGCGGATGAATTGCACATAGAGGGGCTGGTCCAGCCCCAGCTCGGCGCGCAGGGCCGCCACGCTCTGCGCGTCGGCCCGCTCCCCCAGCATGATCTGCGCCGGATCGCCGGGCACCAGGTGGATCATCAGGAAGACCAGCACCGAGATCCCCACGAAGGTGGGGATGGCCAGGCCCAGGCGCTTGAGGATGAACAGGTACATGACTAGCGTTCCAGGAAAACCTGGTGGAACCAGTGGCTGCCCGTCGGATGCAGGGCAAAGCCCCGCACCGGGTGGCTGAAGGTGATGGTCTGGGTGGCGTGCACCAGGGGCACCCAGGGGGCATCGCGGTGGACCAATTCCTGCACCTGCCGGTACAGGTGCGCCCGCAGGGCCTGGTCGGGCTGGCGCCGCGCTTCGCCCAGGAGTTGATGCACCTCCTCGCTGCGGTAGAAGGCGATATTGGCCGCCGGCTTTTCCGCCGCTGCCAGGTCCAGCAGCACGTAGAGGAAATTGTCCGGGTCGCCGTTGTCCCCGGTCCAGCCCAGGAGGGCCATGGGGTGTTCGCCATTGGCCAGCTTGTCCAGGTAGGTGCCCCACTCCCACTGCACGATCTGCGCCCGCACCCCTACCTTTGCCAGGTCGGCCTGGATGGCCTGGGCGATCTTGTCTGGTTGAGGCATGTACGGCCGCGACACCGGCATGGCCCACAACTCAGTGTCGAAGCCATCGGGGAAGCCGGCCTGGCGCAACAGTTCCCTAGCCCGCTCCGGGTCACGGGGATAGGCCGCGATGGTGTCGTTGTACCCCCACATGGTGGGCGGGATCGGATTCACAGCGGCCTGAGCCAGGCCCTGGTAGAAGTTGTCCACCAGCGACTGCTTGTCGATGGCGTGGTTGATGGCCAGGCGCACCAGCCGGTTGTCGAAGGGCGGCTTGTCCATGTTCATGGCCAGGTACCCCACGTTCATGCCCGGCTGGGTGAGCAGTTGCAATTGGAGGTCGGCCTGCACCTCGGGGACCAGTTCGGGGTTGAGGTCGTCGATCCCCTGCACCGCCCCGGTCTTCAGTTCGAGGAAACGCACCGAAGGGTCCTGCACGGGCTTGAAGACCAGCCGGCGCAAGCGGGCCTTTTCGCCCCAGTATTCCTCGTAGCGCTCCAGCACCAGGCGCTCGTCCTTGCGCCACTCGACCAGGCGGAAGGGGCCGGTCCCCACCGGGTGCTTGAAATAGTCGTCGCCGTACCTCTCCACCGCGCCGGGGCTGACTGCGGCGCAGAAATTCATCGCCAGATTCGATAGGAAAGGGGCGTTGGGCTCCCTGAGGCGCACCACGAAGGTCGAGTCGTCCGGGGCCTCCATGCCGGCGACGACCTGGTCCATGCCCATGTCCTTCCAGTATTTGAAGGCCCCCTGCACCTGGTGGAAGGGATGGTCGGCGAAGAACTGCCGGCCCAGGGAGAAGAGCATGGCGCCCGCGTCGAAGGGGGTGCCGTCGTGGAAACGCACCCCGGTGCGCAGGTGGAAGGTCCAGACCAGCCGGTCCGCGCTCACCTCCCAGGAGCGGGCCAGCAGGGGGCGGATGGCAGTGCTCTGCCCCTCGTAGGTGACCAGGGTCTCGTAGAGGTTGTCGCAGACCTTGAAGGATTCCCCGTCGTTCTCCAGGGCCGGGTCTAGGCCCACCGAGTCGGAGCCCCGCCCGAAGACCAGCACGTCCCCGGGCGGCTGGGCACAGGCCAACCACCACAACCCCAGGGCCAGCCACCGCAGCCCCTTCACCGGCCCCTCAGCGAGTCGGCGGGCAGCGCCGTGTCGCCCGCAGCGGCGCGCCACTGGTAGATCACCAGGTCCCGCGATTCCTCCCTCATCAACCGCAGCCACGTACCTAGGGCGCGCGGTTCAGTGCTGCGCGGGGTATTGTGGATGTAGGGCAGCCAGGCGGCAAAGGTCTTGGCCGCCGGGGGTTTGCCATAGGGCGGGGAGAGCAGGCGGGCCGTGGCCAGGTCCACCCAGACCTGGCGGCCGGTGTAGAGGTCGTGCAGGTAGAAGCGCCCGGCCTTCCAGGAAGCGATCCGGGAGTACAGGGCCAGCCGCTTGCCCCAGAGCACGCACTGGTCCTCGAAGGTCAGCGGGTACCGACCCAGGTGGGGATCGCGATAGCGTTCCGGGTCGAAGCGCACCACGATGTCGTAGAAGGAGGTGTCGCGCGGATCGCGCAGCACCTCGGCGCTCACCAGCACCTGGGCAAAGGCCTGCTCGCGGGGGGAGACCAGCACCTGGCGCACCTGCTGGACCACCTGCTGCATGGCCGTGTCCGGGGCCACCGGCTGCTGCGCGCCGGCCAGGCCGGCCCACAGCAAGATTGACAAGAATATGCCAGAGCGAGGCATGGGCGTCCTGAATAGCAAGATGGCCTCCGGCAACGCTGCCGGAGGCCATCTTCCCAAACTAGGGGAACCTACTTGGCGAAGGCCGCGTCGAAGGCCACACCCGAGGACTCGAAGTCCATCTCGCGCACGAATTCGCAGGCCTCCCTGGCCCCGTGCTCCCGGGCCATGCCGCTGTCTTCCCACTCCACCGAGAGCGGGCCCTTGTACTTGACGTTGTTGAGGGCCCGGATGATCTCCTCGAAATCCACCCCGCCGCGGCCCGGCGAGCGGAAATCCCAGCCCCGGCGCGGGTCGCCGAAGCCCAGATGGCTGCCCAGGATGCCGCTGCGGCCGTCCAGGGTCTGGATGGCGTCCTTGACGTGGACGTGGTAGATGCGGTCGCCGAACTCGTAGATGAATTTGACCGGATCGACGCACTGCCACAGCAGGTGGGAGGGATCGAAATTGAAGCCGAATTCCCGGCGCCCCTTGAGAGCCGCGATGGCCCGCTCGGCCGTGACGATGTCGTAGGCGATCTCGGTGGGATGCACCTCCAGGGCAAAGCGCACCTTGTGCTTCTTGAACTCGTCGAGGATGGGGTTCCAGCGGTCGGCGAAATCCCGGAACCCGGCCTCGATCATCGCCGGACTGGTGGGCGGGAAGGAGTAGATCAGGTGCCAGATCGAGGAACCGGTAAAGCCGTTGACCACCTTGACCCCCAGGGCCTTGGCCGCTGCCGCGCTCTTCTTCATCTCCTCGGCGGCCCGCCGGCGCACCTCCTCGGGCTTGCCGCTGCCCCACACCTTGGGGGACAGGATGCTCTTGTGGCGCTCGTCGATCAGGTCGCACACCGCCTGGCCCACCAGATGGTTGCTGATGGCCCAGACCTTGAGGCCGTACTTGGCCAGGATCTCGTGCCGGCTCCGGCAGTAGCCGTCCTTCTCCAGGGCCTTGTCCACCTCGAAGTGGTCTCCCCAACAGGCCAGTTCCAGGCCCTCGTAGCCCCATTCGCTGGCCATCTGGGCCAGCTTCTCCAGGGGCAGGTCGGCCCACTGCCCCGTAAATAGGGTAACCGGTCTTCTCGCCATGGTCCTTCTCCTTGTTTTTTGAAATCCGCGCGCCCGCAAAACCGCACCCCTCGTCAGGGGCACAAATTAGGAGCAGCGCCCGCAGGTGTCAATAGGGGTGCGGCCCTCAGCGCCGCGGCGATTTCTCGCGCCGCAGATCGATGTCGAAGATGCGCAGGAAACGCCCCTGGAACTCCCCGATGACCTCGGGGATACCGTCCTCGTCCACGTCGCGCAGGCCCAGGCGCTCCCCGAAGGATTCGGGCGACTGCCACTCCAGGTCGCGGAAGCGGGCGTCGAAGACGTAACCGTCGTTGAGCACGATCTCCTCAGCCCCGTCCCCGTCCACGTCGGCCACCAGGATCTGGGCGCTGGCCAGGCCGGTCTGGGTGCTGCGCCACTCCTCGAAATGGTCGCGCCCGTCGTAGATCACCAGGCGGCCGTCGGCGCAGAAGATCAGTTCGAGGGGAGGGTCCTCGTCGATGTTGCGCACCAGCATGGCGCTGAGGCGCTGGTACTCGTGGGGAGGATTGCTCCAGGTGGTCTTGTAGGTCTCGGGGTCCAGGTACAGAAAGCGGCCCTGGTCGGTGTAGGCGATCAGCTCCTCCTCGCCATCGCCATCGGCGTCGGCCAGGAAGAGGCCGCCGATGCCGCCCTCGAAGTACTCGCTGACCCAGATCTCGGCGTAACCGCCGCTCTCCCGCTGCTCGTACACATGGACAAAACCGTGCACGTCACCCAGGGCAAAGCGTTTGCCCTCCTCGCCGGCCGGCAACTGCAGCAGCGACCCCATCTCGGCCAGCAGGCCTTCCTCCCCCCCTTCCTGGGCCCTGGCCGCGCCCATCAGCAGGCCCAGGACCAGCAACGCGCATTTTCTGAGCATGGGGCTTCACTCCTCAGGCAAAGCGGCACGGGCCGCCTCGTAAATCTGAAGTAAAGGCACCTGATGCTGGCGGGCCAGCCGGGCGCAGTCCTCGTACTCGGGGGCAAAACGGCGCCGCTCGCCCAGGTGCCCCACCTTGACGCGCACCGGGCCGTACCCGGTCTGCACGGTGAGGCTGCCCCGCTCCAGTTTGCGCCGCTCCACCGGGTGAAAGCGCACCCCCAGGGTGGTGGTCTCAGCCAGCAAGAGTTCCACCACCGCGTCCAGTTGCTCCTCGCCGGCCAGCACGCTGAGCAGGGTGCCCGGCCGCCCCTTCTTCATCTGCACCGAGGTCAGGTACACGTCGCGCACCCCCTGCTCCAGCAACTGCTCGCTCAGGTACCCGTACACCTCGGGGTTCATGTCGTCGATATTGGCTTCCACCAGCACGGCCCGCTCCTGCTGGAAGGTCTGGGCAGTGTGGCCGATACGCACCCTCAGTACATTTGGTATCTCCTTCAGTTCGCGCTGGCCAGCCCCGTACCCCACCCGCTCCAGGCGGAAGGGCGGGGCCGGTCCAAAAGAGGTGGCCAGGGTGGTGATGATGGCCGCGCCGGTGGGGGTGACCAGTTCGGCGCGGATCTCGGTCTGCTCAAAGGGGATGTCGCGGCACAGGGCCAGCACCCCGGGGACCGGCACCGGGTAGCGGCCGTGGGCGCAGCGCACCAAGCCCGTGCCGTCGCGCAGGGGGGAGGAATAGACCTTTTCCACTCCCAGGAGACGCAGGCCGGCCACCGCGCCGACGATATCGGCCACCGCGTCCATAGCCCCCACCTCGTGGAGGTGGACCTGGGCCGGGGGCAGGCCGTGGACCTGGGCTTCGGCTTCGGCCAGGCGCTCGAAGATGCGGCAGGCGGTATCCCTTACCTCCGCGTCGAGCCGGCTGTGGCGGATGCGTTCGAGGATGGCGCCCAGGTGGTGGTGTTCGTGGGTGTGGCCGTGGTCCCGGCCAGGAGGCGCGGCATGCTCGTACGCGAGCGAAGGGCGGTGGGAATGGCTGTGCCCGTGGGTGTGCTCGTGCTCGTGGCCGTGGTCATGAGCAGTTCCCTGCCTCGGTTCCAGGTGGTGTTCCTGATCGGCGGGGATGGGGTCTCCCCCCAGCCGCACTTCGGCCAGGGTGGCGGCGATGGCCTGCCGGCTGGTGCGCTGGAAACTCAGGCTGAGCCCGGGCACTTCGAGCTTGTCCAACTCGGCCTGCAGCAGCGCCGGGGTCAGGCCAGCGTCGACCAGTGCGCCCAGCACCATGTCGCCGCTGATGCCAGAAAAGCAGTCGAAATAAGCTATTTTCATGGAGGGGTCAGCTGGCGGGCAGCCGCTTGAACTGGGCCTTGCGCTTCTTCCAGTCGAATTCTTCGGCGAAGTCGTAGACCCCGGCAAAGTCCTCGGGACAGTCCTGGGGGGTTTTGCTCATCAGCTCGGCCTCGACCAGGCTGAAGACCATGCGGCCGAAGTCGCCGGTGTGGTGGATGCCCCAATGGGCGAAGACCGCGCGGGTCAGCGGCCCGAACTGTTCCAGGCTGTACTGGCTGATCCCCTGGAGCAGATCCCGCCCGGACACATGGCGCTGCTCCTTGGGCAGCGCGGTTTTTCCCATCTTTTCGACGGTGTACTGCAGGGCGTCGTAGATGAACAGGTACCCGGCCTTGTGGTAGCGGCCCTCCCTTTCTGCCAAGGCCTCGACTGCGGTCAGGAATTCCTCTTCCATCGCTATTCGGCGACCACGGCGGCCGAGA
Source organism: Candidatus Latescibacterota bacterium (assembly GCA_016187725.1). GTDB lineage: Bacteria > Latescibacterota > UBA2968 > UBA8231 > UBA8231 > SICG01. The sequence continues at coordinate 78,173 of JACPJE010000017.1, read as the reverse complement.
GCGAACCCGTATGCACCGCCAGCTGGGTGCTGCCGGCCAGCTGGGACAGCAGCTGGTCGCGGCGGTTGGCAAAATCCGCCAGGTAGCTCCGCGGCAGCGGCTCGCCCTGGATATCGCGGTTGACGCTCTCGGGATTGAGATGCCTGCCCTTCCTGATCAGTTCGTAATGGAGATGGGGGCCGGTGGCCAGGCCGGTGGCCCCCACCCGCCCTAGCGGGGTCTTCTGGTCCACCCGCTGCCCCTCCCGGACACTGACCCGGCTCAGGTGCGCGTACCGGGAGTGGTACCCCTTGCCGTGGTCGATCTCGACCATATTTCCGTATCCTCCGCCCCAGCCGGCGTGCACCACCCGGCCGCTGGCCGTGGCCCACACCATGGTCCCCTGGCCGGCGGCATAGTCGGTGCCCAGGTGCGGCCGGGGTTTCTTGAGGATGGGATGGAAGCGGGCGGTGTTGAAGCGGGAGTTGATGCCGCGGAAGGGGAGGGGATAGTTGATGAACCGGCGGTTGAGCGAATTGCCCTGGGCGTCGTAGTAGTGGTGATGGCCATCGCCATCCCGATAGTACACGCCCAGCTGCGACACCTTCTCCCCTTGGTACCTGGCCAGGAGCACCTTTCCATAGCGAATAAAACGGCCCTGCTGGTAGAACTTCTCGCAGACGATGCCCAACCGGTCCCCCCGGCGCAGGTCCTGGGTGAAGTCGATGACCGAGCCGAAGATCTCGTCGGCGATCTGGTCGGTCAGCTCCTGGCCTTCGCCGGCGGCCTCGATGGCATTGGACATATTGTCCACGATGCGCACCTCGATGGCCTCGGTGCGCTTCTCGAGAGGCAGCACTTCCCGGCGGCCCACCAGCCGGCCCGCCTGGCGCTCCACCACCAGGGGCCGCTCCGGCTCGAGCTGCGAGAGGTACTCGAAGCGCTGGACCTCCCCCGCCGGATCGAGCACCAGGTTGTAGCGGTCCAGGGGCCGCGAATCGGACCTCAGATTGAAAACCGGTTTGATCGCCCCGATCAATTCGGCGACCTGGGCTTCGGAAAGGGGCTGCCGCTTGAGGGATTGGTAGATCGAATCGTCGCTGCCCAGGGTCCGCGCCAGGCGCCGGGGCTCGGGAGCCGCAGTCAGGAACTCTAGATCCGCGGGCAGTTCAGTGGGTGCCGGGGAGGGGTGCCAGAGCACCCCCAGGCGCAGGGCGGTCAGGGCAGGCAAACAAGTGGCCAGCAGCCAGAATCTGATATCAGCGGACCTCATCCTCCCGCGCAGGCGCTGGCACAGCGGCTGATCTTCGTCAGAAAACAAAAACCCCCCCTTGCCGCGCTAGAGTGCGGCAGCGTTGACGTCCGGTTCGGGATGTTGTTATTATTTGAGATGGCAACACTGAAGCTTTTAAATGATAAAGCCTTGCAGCAGAAGCGTCAAGCTTAAAATCCAACCCTCGCGGAGCCCCATGACCACACCCCAGCCCCTTCCCCTGGTCGATCTCAAAAGCCTCCTGCCCGAAGAACTCCGCGCCCTGGTGCGCCAGCTGGGCCAGGAGGAGTACCGGGCCGGCCAGCTCCTCTCCTGGATCCACGGCAAGGGGGTCGAGCAGGTGGACCAGATGAGCGATCTGTCCCGGGCCTTCAGGGAACAGCTCAAGGGCGTGGCCTGGGTGAGCCGGCTGCGGGAGGTCCAAAGGCAGGTCTCCCCCGGCGACCAGGCCGTCAAATTCCTCTTTGAACTGCCCACCGGCGAGCGGGTCGAATCGGTGCTGATCATCGACGGCAAGCGGCGCACCGCCTGCCTTTCCTCCCAGGTGGGCTGCCCCCTGGACTGCCAGTTCTGCGCCACCGGGCGCATGGGTTTTTTGCGCAACCTGAGCGCCGCCCAGATCACCGACCAGTTGCTCCAGCTGAGCCGAACTCTGTTGGCCGAACGCGGCGAGCGAATGACCAACGTGGTGATGATGGGGATGGGCGAACCCCTGCTCAACTACGAGGAGCTGGTGCGCGCCCTGCGCCTGATGCGCCTGGAGCACGGCCCGGCCATCGGCGGGCGCAAGGTGACGGTGTCCACCGCCGGGTACGTCCCCGGCATCCTGCGCCTGGCCCGCGAGGATCTGAACCTGGGCCTGGCCATCTCCCTCAACGCCACCACCGACGAACTGCGCGACGAAATCATGCCCATCAACCGCAAGTACCCGATCGCCGAATTGCTGGCCGCCGCCGCCGAGTATTTTTCGCTGCGGGGCCGGCGCGTCACCTTTGAGTACGTGCTGATGGCCGGGGTGACCGACAGCGACGAGGACGCCCTGCGCCTGGCCGACCTCACCCGAGGGGTGCCATGCAAGATCAACCTGATCCCTTACAACGAATTGGGCGAGGGCACCCCTTTCCGCCGGCCCCTCTCCGAGCGGGTCGCCCGCTTCCGCCAGACCCTGGAAGCCCACACCCCCATGGCCGTGACCCTGCGCGAGAGCCGGGGCCGCGACATCGCTGCGGCCTGCGGCCAGCTCTACCAGGCCCAGGAACGCCGGCGCCGGTCCGCCAGGGCGGCCGGATGACCTTCAAGGGCCACCTCATCGGCGGGGTCCTGGCCGGCGTCGGCCTGGCCACCGCCGCCGCCCGCCTGGGGTACCTGCCGGCCCAGGACTACGAAACCTGGGGCTGGGTCTGCGGCACCACCGTGGCCTTTTCCCTCTTCCCCGACCTCGACACCGCCTCGGTGCCCCAGCGCTGGTTCTTCCGCCTGGTCTTCGCCGGCCTGCTCTACCTGGGCTGGACCGAGGACTACGAGCGGGCCACCCTGGTGGGACTGCTGGCGGTCCTGCCCCTCCTGGACCACCACCGGGGCTGGACCCACTGGAGGATCAGCCCCCTGCTGGTGCCCCTGGCCCTGGGCACGGTCTTCGAGTACTGGCGCGCCCGCCACGCCTGGTTGAGCGGGTTTTCCTGGGAGAACGTCCGCCAGTTGCTGGCAGGCCACGCCATCTTTCTGGTGGCCTGCGTGGTGGGCTGGTACACGCATCTGCTCCTGGACGGCCACTTCAAGCTCTTCCCTGCCGACCGCAACCACCACTGAGTTGCCCTCAGACCGCCCGTCGGGTCGGCACCGCCATTTCGGCGCGTGCCTGGGCGAGTTCCTCTTCGGCGCCCGTCTGGACGAGTTCCTTTGAGAAGTAGGAGTAGATCGCCGGGATGACGTAGAGGGTCAGCCCCCCGGAAAAGATCAGGCCGCCGACCACGGCAATGCCCATCGAAACCCGGCTCTCGCCGCCGGAGCCCAGGCCCAGGGCGATGGGCAGGATGCCCAGGATCGTGGCCAGGCTGGTCATCAGGATCGGGCGGAAGCGCGCCGCCGCCGCGCCCCGGACCGCTTCCACGACCGTTAGACCGGCTGCCTTGCGCTGGTTGGCGAATTCCACGATGAGGATGCCGTTCTTGGTCACCAGGCCGATGAGCATGATCTGGCCGATCTGGCTGAAAATATTGATAGTCTCCCCAAAGTACCACAGCGAGAGCAGCGCGCCGGCCACCGCCAGCGGCACGGTGAACATGATGACGAATGGATCGCGGAAGCTCTCGAACTGCGCCGCCAGCACCAGGTAGGTCAGGACCAGTGCCAGGATGAAGACGAAGACCAGGCTCGACGCGCTCTCGGCAAAGTCGCGCGCGGCGCCGGCCAGGGTCGTACTAAAAGATTCGTCCAGCACCTGGGCGGCGATCTCGTCCATGGCCTTGATGCCATCGCTCAGGGTGTAGCCCGAGGCCAGCCCGGCGGAGACGGTCGCCGCGCTGTAGCGGTTGAAGCGAAAGAGCTGCGGTGGATTGGACTGTTCCGAGACCGAGGTGAGATTGTCGAGCTGGATCGGCTGTCCAGTGCGGTTGCGCACGTAGATCGAGCTGAGGTCGAGCGGTTCGTCGCGGTGCCGGCGGGCGAACTGCCCGATGACCTGGTACTGCTTGCCGTCCTTGACGAAGTAGCCGTACCGCTGCCCCCCCAGCGTCAGCTGCAGGGTCTGGGCGATGTCGCTGGCCGACACCCCCGTGGCCCGCGCCCGCGCCCGGTCGATGGCGATCACCAGCTCCGGCTTGTTGAATTTCAGATTGAGTTCGCTGGCGCTGAACTCGGGGCGTTCCCCCACCTGGTCCAGAAACTCTGGCAGCGCGGCCCTGAGTTTGGCGAAGCTGGGCGCCTGGATCACGTACTGCACCGGCAGTCTGAAACGCGCTCCACCCCCGCCGACGGCGATGGTCTGTTCCTGGTTGACCGTGGTGCGGGCCTCGTTGAGGTTCCTGACCGAGCGCGACAGGGCATCGGCGATCTGTTGCTGGGTGCGCTGCCGCTGCTCCGGCGGCACCAGGGTGAGGGTCGTCGACCCGGAGGACACGGAGGTGTTGGCGATCACCGCCTCAGCCTCCGGCACCTCGTCCCTGATCAGGTCGACCAGGCGGTCCATGTACTTCTCCATAAGTTCGAAGGAAGTGCCCTCCGGGGCCGTGGAATTCAGCCGCAGGCGGCTGCGGTCCTCCAGGGGCGCCAGCTCTTGGGGAAGGACGGAGAAGAAGAGCCAGGCCAGTCCGGAAGCGGCCAGCATCGCCGCAAACCCCAGCCAGCGCCGGCGCAGAAAAGCCTCCAGGGAGTTGCGGTAGCCCTCGATCAGGGCGGCGAAGAAGGGCTCGGTGCGCCGGTAGAACCAGGTGTGCCCCTGGTGGGACTTGATCAGGCGGGTGCTGAGCATGGGCGTCAGGGTGAGGGCGATGAAGGCGGAGATGGCCACAGATCCGCCGATCACCACCCCGAATTCCTTGAAGAGCCTGCCGGTCAGCCCCTGCAGGAAGACGATGGGCATGAAGACGGCGATGAGCGCCACGGTGGTCGAGATGATCGCAAAAAAGACCTCCTGCGCGCCCTTGATGCCGGCCTCGATCGGCGCCATGCCGGCCTCGATCTTGGTGTAGATGTTCTCCAGCATGACGATGGCGTCGTCGACCACCAGGCCGATGGCCAGCACCAGTCCCAGCAAGGTCAGCACGTTGATGGAGAACCCCGCCAGGTACATGATGAAAAAAGTCCCGACCAGCGAGATGGGGATGGCGAATACCGGGATGATGGTGGTGCGCCAGTCGCGCAGGAAGAGGAAGATGATCATCACCACCAGGGCAAAGGCGACGAGGATGGTCTCCCACACCTGCTCGATGGAGGAACGGATGTAGCGGGTGGTGTCGAAGCCGATGCTGGTTTCGAGGTCTTCGGGGAGTTCCCGGCGGAGCAACTCGACGCGGCGGAAGAATTCATCGGCGATGGCGACGTGGTTGGAGCCGGGTTGGGGCACCACCGCCACCGCCACGCGCGGACCGGCCAGGCCCTTGGACACCTGCCGCTCGTTCTCTGGACCCAGCTCGGCGTTGCCGATGTCGCTGAAGCGGATGATTCGCCCGTCCTGCTCGCGGATGATGAGGCTGTTGAACTCCTCCGGGGTCTCCATCCGGCTCAGGGTGCGCACCGTCAACTCCACCTGGTCGCCCTCGATGCGCCCGGAGGGCAGCTCGACGTTCTCGGCGCTCAGCGCGCTGCGCACGTCCAAGGGCGAAAGCCGGTACGCCGCCAGCTTGTCGGGGTCCAGCCACAGGCGCATGGAGTAGCGCTTCTCGCCGTAGATGCGCACCTCGCTCACCCCCGGGATGGTCTGCAGCCGCTCCTTGAAGACGTTGTTGGCGACCTCGCTCAACTGCAGCAGATTGCGGGTGTTGCTGGTGATGTTCATCACCAGGATGGCGGTGGCGTCCGCGTCGGCCTTGGCGACCCTGGGCGGGTCGGCGTCTGGCGGCAGGCGGCCCACGGCGCCGGCGACCTTGTCGCGCACGTCGTTGGCCGCGGTTTCCAGATCGACGTCGAGGCCGAACTCCAGGCTGATGCTGCTGCCCCCTTCGCGGCTGGAGGAGTTGATGGTGCGGATGCCGGGCACGCTGCTGATGGCCTCTTCGAGCGGCTCGGTGATCTGCGACTCGACCACGTCGGCGCTCGCCCCGCCGTAGCCGGTGTTGACGCTGATGACCGCCGGATCGACGCTGGGGTACTCGCGCACCCCCAGGTAGGTGAAGCCGATGCCGCCGAAGAGGACGACGACGATCGACAACACGATGGTGAGTACCGGGCGGCGGATGCAGGTGGCAGACAGACTCATGGTCGTCCCTCTCGGATCAGTTGGTCGGCGCGGGCCGCACGGCCATTCCGGGCCGCAGTTGCAGGATCGCCGAGGTGATCAGGGTGTCCCCGGCCCGCACCCCTTTGGCAATGGCGACCCGCTCGGCGCTGCGCGCGCCGATCTCCACCGGCTGCGACACCGCCTTGCCCGCCACGCACAGGAAGACCCGATGGCCCTTCAGTTCGGGGATCAGGGCGGAGGCCGGGATGGTCAGCCCCTCCTTTTCCGGCAGGACGATCTCGACCTCGGCAAAGGCCCCTGGGATCAGGGCGCCGTCGGGGTTCGGGCTGAGGGCGCGCAGGCGCAGCGTGCGGGTGGCCTGGTCGATCTTGGTCTCCAGCGCATAGATGCCGCCCACAAAGGTCCGGGGTACGCCCTGCACGGAAAAACGGATTTCGTCGCCGACCTCAAGCGCGCCCGCGTATTTCTCGGGAACCGCGAAATCGATCTTGACCCTGCGCGTGTCTTGTACCGTGGCGATGGGCGTCGCCGGCGAGAGGTAGCTGCCCTCGCTCACCTGGCGCAGGCCGATGACCCCGGCGAAGGGGGCGCGGATCTCGGTCTTGTCGAGCTGCGCCTGGATCAGCTGCACCTCGGCCCGGGAGATGTTCAGGGCGTTGACCGCGCTGTCGTAATCGACCTGGGAAATCTGCTGTTTGGCGAAGAGCTGGCGCTGGCGTTCCGCCTGCTCCTCGGCAATGGCCTGGCGGTAACGGGCGCGCAGCAGTTGCGCCTGCAATTCGGCATCGCCGATTTTCAGCAAGACTTTGCCCTTGCCCACCGAAGTGCCTTCGCTGAAGAAAATCCTTTCGACCTTGCCGGAGATCTCGCTCCGGAGTTCCACCTCTTCGTCAGGCAGCACCGTGCCGACCGTGGCGATGCGGTCGCCCAGCCGCTCGGCGCGAATGACCTCCATGCTCACCGGAAGGCCCTGATCGCGGGCCGCGCCGGCAGCGGCGCCGGTGTTGCCCGGGGCCCCGGGTGAGGAGCGGAGTTTGGGCAGCGCGAGCGCCGCCAGGACCGCAATGGCACCCAGCGTTATCCATAGGCCTTTTGCCCTGCTATTCATCCCTCCTGGTTTTCCCTTCAGTGTCAGCTCTGCTGGCTACTGGGCGTCTCCGCCTCTCCCCCTTCCCCTTCCTTTTTCTTTTTGCCCATGAACTTCCTGATCTTGGCAATAGCCTCGGGCACCAGGCCCACCAGCTGTCCCAGGGAAGCCTCCTTGTCCTTGAGGGTCAGGATCTGGACCCGCCCCTCGGGGTCGATGACCACGAAGGCGATAGGCTCCACCGTGGCCCCGCCGCCCGTGCCGCTCTGCCCCTTGCCTTCCTGGCCGCCGGCCCCGAAACCGAAGGAGATCTTCGACACCGGAATCAGCGTCACGTTCCCCGCCTGCACCGGCTCGCCGACCACCGTCTCCGTCTGCACGATGCGGTGCAGTTCGCCCATGACCTTTTCGATGAGGATCTCTACCGAAGACGGCATCTGATCTACCTCCGCGTCGAAGGGGTTATCACCGCCGGGCCGCCTTGCGGAGGCCCCACCAGCGCCAGGCCAGCCGGGCGGCAAAGCAAGCCAGCAGGAAGAGGGCCTTGCCGAAATAGAGGTGGATCGCCAGCCGCGCCTTGCCGCGCCACCCTGTCCGGACAAAATCGGGACTGAGTTCCAGGCGCAGGCGCCCACGCAGGAGAGCCCGCACAGCCTGCAGATATCCGAAGGCCTGGCCGGTGGCCGCCGGATCTGCCAGCCCAAAGCTGCCCTGCAGGCGCAGACTGCGCAGGTGAAAGGTCTGCCCCAGGCGCCTGAGCAGACGCAGAGCCGGGCGCGCCGACTCTCTGGCCAGCCTGCCCAGCGCTGCCCGGCCGGAAGGCGCTTTGGCCAAGGGGGGGGGGGCCTGCTCCTTTTCCGGCTGCGGCGGTAGTAGGGGCTCTGCCGCGCCGCCCTCCTGGCTTCCTCCCAGGCGCAACCGGGGAAAAGCCAGACGCCGCCCTATTACTAGAGGGTGGAGGTGCCACTCCTCGGCCTGGAAGCGCACCTGCAGCCCGGCGCCTCCCATCAGAAAACCCCAGCTCAACTGGAAATTCACCGGCCCTGCCGGCCCCGGCCACTCGGCCTCAAAGGCGACCAGCACGGGGAGCAGCAAAAGGGCCAGGACCAGGGCCAGCAGGATGACTAAGGCTGTGAGCATCTACAGATTTGGCGGCGAACGAGTTCTTTTTAACCTAGTCAGGTGCAGAGCCCCAAGTCAAGGGCTGGGTGGAAACCTGCCCTCCCCTGCCTGCCCCAAGGGGGCTTCCGCGGCCAGCCCCGGGGCGCAGAAATGGCTTGACAGCTAGGGAAATTTGTTATTAAGTATGGGTAAAAAAGAAATTTGGCACTTTTTATACCCTTGCGCTTCATCCTCGGTGGCGTTCTGCTGGGAGCGCTGATGGGCGGCGGAGAAGCCCAGGCTCGTTCGACCCTGGCTCCCCGCTTTGCCGAACAGGCCATTGCCGGACCGGGTATAGAGCAGACCCTGCCGCTCTATCTCCACTATTTTCCCGGCGATGGCGAGGCGATCCTGAACGCCTGGATCACCTGCGACTCGGGGCTGGTGGAATTGAAGAGCGCCCATTCGACCCTGGGACAGGCGCGCACCACCTCTTCTCTGGTGGAGATAGATTACCGCGCCAGGCCCCTGGGGCGCGAACAGGTGGACACCCTGCAACTCTCGGTGGTGGTCAGGAAGGCTGCAGCCGTGATTTCCTGGCAGAGCGCCATCCGCACCACGGCCGACAGTGCGGATGAGAAAAGCGCCGCAACGGTGCAGTTGCAGGTCGCCCCGCCTCTGCGCCTGGGAGTGGAACTGCGGCCGGGCCTGGTTTTCGCCGGCGAACAGATCCGGCTGGAGGCAGTGGTGCACAATGCCGATCCCCGGGGCCTGGAAGGAGTGACCTGGGAATGGCCTGAGGGCCTGGTGGTGGCCCCGGAACAGCTCCGCCACCACTGGCCTGTGCCCCTGGCGGCCGGCAGCCGGGACACCCTGGTCTGGCAGGCCCGCATCGAAGCGCAGGCCGCCGGCCAGTTGGTGGTGCGCGGCCGGGCCTCTGCGGCCCAGGTCGCCGGTTCGCCCCTGCCCGAAACCGCCCTGCAGGTGGTGGCGGCGCCCGTGGTCCAGGTGCTGCCAGCCAGCGGCCGATGGCTGGAGACGGGGCGCCCGGGCCGCCTGATCTGCCAGTGGCAGAACCCGGGCGGCGAAGACCTGGACCTGGCTGCCTGGCGGGTCGAGATCCCCGCCTCCTTCACCCAGGTGCGGGTGGTGCAGGCCAGCCAGGGCAAAGCGGTTTTGCAACAGGACGCCGTGGTCGTGCAAGAGGTCGGGCGCCTGGCTCCCGGGCAGCTGGCCACGCTGGAACTCGAAGCCACGCCCCAGCGGCCCGGCCCATTTTTCTGGAATTGCGCCTTCAGACCGGCCCAGCGGCCGGATTTCATCCCGGCGGCCGGCCAGACGGCCCTGCGGGTCGCCGAAGCCCAGGCAGTCCGGCGAGCAGCCCCTGCCCAGGCCGTGGTCACCGATCTGGAGTTGCTGCGCCAGGCCTTTGCCCAGGCCGCCGAAGCAGCCTTGGGGCAGTTGCCCCTGTCCCCCGGCGCCCGGGTCTATCTGGAACCGTACGAAAAGTCCGACAAGAACTGGGTGCTCGACGACGCCCTGGTGACGGTGCTGATGCGCCAGGGTTGCGAAGTGCTGCTCAAACCCGAGGCCGACACCGCCCGGCTGCGCTACCGCCTGGCCGATTCCCGGGTGATCTACACGCCGGGGCCCAAAGGCTGGAATCCCTTCGGGGGCCGTCAGCGGCGCGAGGCGTACGGCGAACTGTTCATGCGCCTGGAAGGCCCGGACAGCCGCATCGACTGGATGCGCCGGGTCCAGGCCTACCGGGCCGACGAGGTGCCTGCGGGCCAGACCGGTTCCCAGACCGCCTCGGCGCTGTTCAAGAGCACCCGCATCGAGGACCGGCACAAAGCCATAGAGCGCGGGCTTTCGGCCAGTATCATCGGTGGGTTGTTCTATATCTTTTTTATTCCTTGATGAGGTCGCCCCGTGAAGTATTTGCTGGTGCCCCTGCTCATCATCGGAATGTTCGCCTCCTTCATCGCCGCCCTGTTGGCGATGCTCTTCTTCACCGGCACGGTGCAGACGCCCGAGGAACTCCAGAAGCTGATCGAGGATAAACCTTCCGACACCACCCGGGTGGTGGAGGAATTCGCCAACCGCAGCGACGAACTCGACCAACTGCTGGAAACTGCCAGCCAGTACAATTCCAGCTACGAGGCGGAGATCAAGCGCACCAAGGAGTTGCAGGACAGCCTGTTGAGCGAGCAGCTCAAGATCACCGCTCAAACCAGGGCGAGCGACAGCCTGAACCAGATTCTGGGTAAAGGGGCGGATTCGACCCTCAAGCTGCGCCAGGAGGAAAATCTCAAAAGCCTGGCTACCTACTTCAACAAGATCAAAGCGGCGGATGCCGCCGAAATCCTGCAGCAGACCAGCGAATTGAGCGACACCATGGTGGCGCAGGTAATGAAAAAGCTGCTGCCGGCTCAAGTGGCCAAGATCATGGGCAACATGGAGCCCGCCTTCGCCGCGCGCATCGCCAAGCTGATGCAGGAACTCTGAAACGCTGAAACTATTTAACCTGTCGAGGCGAACATGGCCTGGGTATTTCTCTTTATCGCCGTAGGAGCCGTCGGCTTCCTGGTTCTCATCCTCCTCGAGTACCTCAAGACCTCCGCGACCATGAGGCCCAGGGCCGAAATGGCCCGCAAGGAGATCAAGGAGTACGAGTCGCGCATCGCCGGAGAACAGAGCGGAGCCGCCTCGACCCAGGGCAGCCTTGGGTCTCTGCAGGAAGAGATCAAGAGCCTGGAGAAGGACCTCAAGGAATTGGAGAAGAAGGAGGGGGAGTTCAAGGACCGGGAGCGGCGGCGCAAGCCCACCAAGTTCAAGCTGGAAGAATAGCTAAGAGCCGATCCGGGAACCTGCTTTGGTGGCGAGCCCGAGCGAAAGCGGTGCAGACAAGGCGCCCGAAGAAGGCGTATTGGCTCATAAATACGCCGACTGAGGGCAACGAAGGCTGCGCCGCTTGCAGCCGGGCGCAGCCCAAATGGGGTTTTCGGATCGGCTCTAAAAACGCTGCCGGCGCCCGGGGGTACCTCCCCGGCTGTGCTGCGGGCAGATCTCGGGCAGGGCCCCGCCCTTGATGAACAGTTCGTCCCGCTGGTGGGGGCAGTACCGGGTGGCCAGTTTGTGACTGTCCTGGCAGACCGGCAGCCTGACCACCAGATCGTCGGGATAGTCGAAGCCCTCGCCTGCCTCCCGGCGGTACGGGTCCACCGTGCGGTAGACCTCCTGCATGAACTTCAGCCACATGGGCAGCGCCGCCACTGCCCCCGACTGGCGCGGCCACAGGCTCAGCGCCTGGTCGTCCATGCCCACCCACACCCCCGCCACCAGATGCGGGGTGAAACCGATGAACCAGGCGTCCGCGTAGCTGTCGGTGGTCCCGGTCTTGCCCGCCGCCGCAATCTTGAAACCCAGTTCCTGGGCGCGCTGGTACGCGGTGCCCCCCGGCTCCGCCACCACCGAGCGCAGCATGTCGGTCATGATCGCCGCCACCGCCGGGTTGAGCGCCTCCCGACTGATCCCCGGAGGTTCCAGCAGCACGTTGCCCTCCTCGCCGACCACCTTCGCAACGCCCATTGGCTCGTGGTAGATGCCCTTGTTGGGGAAGACGCAGTAGGCCGCCACCAGGTCCAAGAGGTGCACGGCGCTGGTCCCCAGCCCGATGGAGGGCACCGGCGCGATGGGGGTGGTGATCCCCATCTGCTGGGCGTAGCGCTGGACCCGGTCCGGGCCGATCTCCATGGCCAGCTTGATGGCGACCAGGTTGCGCGACTCCTTCAGGGCCTGGCGCAGGGTCATGAGCCCCTTGAACTCCCGGTCGTAGTTCTCTGGCTTCCACACCCTGCCGTCCGGCTCGGTCAGGGGGGGGATGGCGTTGTCGTCGAGCAGGTCGATGGGAAAACGGCCGTTGTCGATGGCCGCCGTGTAGATGAAAGGCTTGAAGGCCGAGCCGGGCTGCCTGAGGGCCTGGGTGGCGCGGTTGAATTTGCTCTCCTCGAAGTCGCGGCCTCCCACCATGGCCAGGATGTGGCCGTCGCGCGGGTCCATGGCCACCAGGGCCCCCTGGACAATGGTCGAGTCCGGGGCCGGGCCGCGCTGGCCGGCCAGGTACTCGTCCACCCTTTTCTGCACCTCGACCAGTTCGGCGACCAACACCTTCTCGGCGATGCGCTGCAGGCGCGAATCGAGGGTGGTGTAGATGTTCAGGCCGTCCTGGTACAGCCCCTGCCCGAACTCCCGCTCCAGCTGCTGGCGCAGGTACTCCTCGATGAAGTAAGGGGCCATGCCGTAGGTCTCGGCCCGCCGGTTCTGGCTGAGGGCCACCGGGGTCCGCTTGAGGGTGTTGTACGCGGCGCGGTTCAGCCGGCCGGTCTCCACCATGGTCGCCAGCACCACGTTGCGCCGCTCGCGGGCCCGGTCGAGGCTGCGCAGCGGGCTGTAGGTGGTAGGGGCCTTGAGCAGGCCGGCCAGCATGGCGCACTCCTCCACGCTGAGCTGGTTCACCTCCTTGCCGAAGTAGAACCCCGCCGCCGACTTGAGGCCGTAGCGGTTGTGCCCGAAGGGGACCGTGTTGAGGTACATGGTGAGGATTTCCTGCTTGGTGTACAGGCGCTCGATGTTGACCGCGGTGATCTGCTCGCGGATCTTGCGCACGTAGGTGGCCTTGACCGCCTTCACCGATTCGCTGCTGCGGTAGCGGCCCACCTTCTCGAAGAGGTTGCGGGCCAGCTGCTGGGTGATGGTGCTGGCCCCCTGCGCCGTCAGGTTGAGGGAGAGCACGTTGGCCCACACCGAGCCGAAGATGCGGCGCAGGTCGATGCCCCAGTGGTCGAAGAAGCGCCGGTCTTCGATGGAGATCAAGGCGTCCTTCATCGCCTGGGGGATCTCCTCATAGGAGAGGATCTCGCGGTCCTCCTCGAGAAAATTTTTCAGATGTTGGCCGTCGGCCGAGAAGACCTTGCTGACCCGCTTGGGCTGGAAGCGCTCCAGCTCGTCCAGGTCGGGCAGGTTGTCGTTGAAGGCGAAATAGACCGCCGCCGGGCCCAGGCTCAGGACCAGCAAGCCGCCGAAGACGCAGAGGAAGGCGCGTTTGACCATCTGCTCAGTCGTACTGGCCCTTCACCTGGCGGGTGTTGTACTCCAGCAGGTAGCGCAGGTGGGACTCGTCCAGCGGATAGGACTCGGCGGCCGGGTACGGGTACGAGGACATGCCGTGGAAAGGCAGGGGCCCCACGGTCAGCGAGTGGGCCGAGTGGAGGTCCATGTCCTTGCCAAAGCCGTCGGCCCAGAGCATGAAGCTGCGCCGGTACCCCTGCGCCAGGGGCGGCAGGGCGGTGGCCTCGAACTCCACGCTGAGTTCGTCCCCGTGGAACATGATCGCGTAACAATCGTCGGCCCCCTGCAAAAGCTCGGTGACCTCGCCCAGGCGGGTGAAGGCCCCCTCGTGGGTGCCCCAGTCGGCCGACGGCTGCAGCTGGTCGTAGTGGTAGCGGAAGGCAAAGGTGCCCTTGACCGCGGTGTGCGCCGGGTACCCGCGCCAGTGCAGGTCGCCGTGCGCCGGCTGCAGGCGCAAAGCCTGCAGGGCCAGCTCCTCGGCCTCCCCCACCAGGAACTGGTCCCAGTAGATAGGGGTGTTGGTGCTCAGGCGCACCCGGCAGTCGCCCCGCTGCTCGAACAGGCCCTTCAGGTCGAAGAGCATGTGCTTGGGCAGGCCGGCGGGGACCCCCATGTCCGGGGTGACCGTCCGCCACCCTCCGTCGGCGCCGGGGACTTCCAGCCGCACCGGGCGCAGTTCCAGACCCTGCTGGGCGGCGGCCCAGTTGGAAGACGAATGGGCGTAATCGACCCAGCCGTAGCCCAGCAGCACCGGATGGGCGTTGCCGCTCAGGTCGCCCAGGTCGAGGGTGAGGGTGTACTCCTGGGCGTACCCGTGGATGGGGGTGTCGCCGAACCCCGTGTACCACTCGTCGTCCACCGCCGCCAGCGCCGCCGACACCTCCTCCTGACGCTGGTCGGTGGCGCCTCGCACCCCCTGTAGGTGGCCCAGCGGGTACAGACGGAACTCCGGGTAAGGCGGGGCGCTGAGCAGGCGCTCATCAGGATAGACCTCGACGCCCTCGGGGTGGTCCACCACCAGCAGCTGGAGCGCATCCAGGTAGATGATTTCCTCCAGTTGATTGGCGATGCGCACCTCGTACTTGCCGTCCCGTGGGGCGATTTCGCCCAGGGGCACGTACTCGTCGGTGTCCGGGGTATAGTACTGCCCGGGGGCCAGCAGGTAGCCGATGATGGCCCCGCCCAGGATATCGGTCACAAAGCGGAACTCCTTCCCGTCCCACGCGTAGAGGATGGGGCAGGAGGTGCCCTTGCGGTTGAGTTCGGTGAGGGTCAGCCGCTGGCCGGCCCCGGTGGCCAGTTCGGTCTGCCGCACCCCGCCTGGCCAGAGGATGCGCACGAATTCCACCGAATCGGACTGGGCCAGCCCGAAGCCGAGGATGGGGCAGTCGCGGCTGCCGCCCCGCAATTCGCGTTTCTGCAGGCGGTGAGCGGTCTTGACCTCCACCTTGGTGCCCAGGCCGCTGCGGTTGCTGTTGAGCCCCTGCAGGGCGACCTCGATCCATTTGCCCCCCTGGGTCTGGTTGCGCAACAGGTGTCCGGCCGCCCAGATATCGGCCCGGCCCTCGCCGTCGAAGTCGGCCACCAGCACCGGATCTCCCTCGGCCTGCAGCGCAGCGCCCTCGGCCTGGAAACGCCCCTGCCTCCAGACCAGTGGCTGCAGGCCCCAGGAGCCGGCGGCCAACAGATCTGCGTCCCCGTCGTTGTCGAAGTCGGCCCCGCGCAGCAGGCGACCCTCTCCCTGCAGCGCCAGCGGCGGCAGGGCGGCAAAGCCGCGGCCGTGTCGATTCAGGTACAGGGTGAGCTGACCGGCGGGGCTGAGAGCGGCCAGGTCCATGTAACTGTCCTGGTCGAAGTCCTCCACCCAAATATCTGCCGCGTCTAGACCGGCCAGGCCCACCTCGGCGGCGATGTCGGAGAAGGTGCCGTCGCGGTTGTTGGTGAACAGCTGCCCACCCCCAGTGGTGGCGATGACAAAGTCGAGATCGCGGTCGTTGTCGAAGTCGGCGAACACCGCCTGCCGGCCCCCCGCGCTGGAGCCCAGGCCGGCCCTGGCGCCGATCTCGGCGAATTTTCCGGTCCCGTCGTTGCTCAACAGTTGGGTGGCTCCATCGGAGAGCAACATCAGATCTAGATCCCCGTCGTGGTCCACGTCCGCGGGGATGGCCTTGGTCGAAGGGTCGGCGATGCTGACCGGCGTGCCCCAGGCGCCACCCGGATCGCGCCAAAGCAACAGGGTCTGGGCGCCAGCTAATATCAGATCTGCGTCCTGGTCGTTGTCGAAATCGGCGAAGATCCCGTCCTGGAAAGCGCCGGCCGCCCGTGGCCCCTCGGCCGGGGTCCACTTGCCGCCCTCGTTCCGGTACAGCTGCACCCCTTCCCCTCCCGCCAGCACATCCTGGTCGCCGTCCTGATCCGCATCCACCATCGCCGCAAAATGCAGCCCGGCCGGCATTCCGGCCGGCAACGCCTCGGCGGCGGCAAAGGCCAGCGGGACCTTGGCATCGTCCTGGGCCGGGACCACGCCCTCCGCGTCGGCGACCACCTCGGCGTACTTGCCCTGCCCCTGATAGGAGGAGCTGACCCCCTCGTTGCCGGCCTGCTGCAGCTGGTTGAAGGTGCCCAGCACCTGCTGGAATTCCTCCTGCTTGCCCTGCTGGCGCAAGAGCTGGGCCAGGGCGTAGTAGGCCGACACGTTGTGGGGGTCCAGGCGGATGGCCTGGCGGAAGGCGGCGGCCGCTTCCTCAGTCTGTCCCAGCTTCTCCCTGGCCCGCCCCAGGTAGTAGTGCACCAGCGGATCGTCGCTGTCGCCCTTGAGCACCTGCGCGAAGGCCTGCAGGGCCCTGTCGTACTCCTTGCCCTGGGCCAGAAAGATCAGGCCCAGGGTGTACTGGGCATGCGGGTGGTCGGCATCGTGTTTGAGGGCGCTGTGCAGGGCCACCAGGGCGCTGTCGTACTTGCCCAGGCTGTAATAGGAGATCCCCAGGTTGGCGAAGCCCTTGGCATAGCGCGGATCGAGGGCCACGGCCCGGCTGAACTCGTCCCGGCCGCGGCTGTAGTTGTGCTGGTCCATGTAGACCACGCCCTGGTTGTTGTGCCAGCGGGCCTGCCGGGCCTGAGGGGTATCGGCGCTCTGGCAGCCGGCGCCGGAGAGCAGGGCGCAGCACCAGGCCAGGATCTTGACGCGCATGGGGGCCATCCTTATATTTGCTCCTCGTAAAAAGCGGGAGTAGCTCAGTTGGTAGAGCTCCACGTTGCCAACGTGGTTGTCGCGGGTTCGAGCCCCGTCTCCCGCTCCATTTTCTTAGGCGCCCAATAATATAAACCGCGCCAGGAAGTCCACGCCAGGACCGGCCCCCGCCACGGGGCCGGTCTTTTTTTTGGCCGCGGATCAGGCGCGCCGCTCCCCCAACTGCAGCAGGGCGGGCAGCAGGGAGACGGAGGTGACAAAGCAGCAGCTCATGCCGATCAGCGCCAGGGTGCTGATGGCGGTGAGGGCGGGATGGTGGGCTGAAAGGCAGCCGGCAAAACCCACCATGTTGGTCATCGAGGTGGCCACCAGCGCCACCCCCGTGGTGCGCAGCACCAGGCGCATGGAACCCGGCCCCTCCTCGCGGTAGCGGTGGAAGATGTGCACGCTGTTGTCGATGCCCATGCCGATCACCGTGGGGAAGGCGATGATGTTGTAGAAGTTGAGGCGGATGTCGAAGAGGTACATGATGCCGGTGGCCCAGACCAGCCCGGTCAGCAGTGGGGTCAGGGCCAGCAGGGTGTCCCGGACCCGGCGCAGATCGGCGTAGAGCACGGCGGAGACGATCAGCAGGGTGAGGCCGATGGCCTTGGTGCCGTCGCTGACCATCAGTTCCAGCATCTCGGCGAAGATGATGTGGGAGCTGGAGGCGTAAAAGACCTTGCCTGAAGGAGTGGGAATCTCCTTGACCTCCTCGGCAAAGCGGATGGCGTTGCGGCCGTCGCGCAGGGGCAGCGAGGAGGTGATCATCACGAAATTGAGGAGCTGCCCCTCCTTGCTGCGGAAGATCTTGGTCTTTTCCGGCGGCAGGTCCTCCAGCCGCAGTTCTCTGACCTGGAGATAGGGCCGCAGCGAGTCCACCCGGGCCTGCTGGTCGGCGGAGAAGAAGCCCTCCTCGTCGTCCAGCAGCTGGCGGATGCGGCCGATGGTCTCCAGCTTGGCCTCCTGTTCGGCGGGCAGGGCCGAATAGACGCTCCTGACCAGGCCGATGGCGGAGGAATCGCCTCCGGCGGCCTTGCGCGCTTCGAGCACCGCCACCACCTCCCCCGCCTCGGCGGCGCTCTCGGTGAGCACGATGGCCGGCGAGCGGACCTCCCTCACCTCCTCGGGCAGGGTGAAGCCGGCACTGGGGGAGGGCGGCTGCAGCTTCTGGAAATCGTACTCGAACTCGACGTCGCCGAGGCGATAGAACGCGTAGGCGGTCAGCAGGGCGCACAGCCCCAGGGTGACCTTGGGCAGCGGGTACCGCCCCCGGCGCAGCAGGTGGGGCGGCGTCTGCTGCTGCCACAGGCGGACCAGGTGCCAGCGCTCGGCCAGCACGATGAAGGCCGGGCAGACGGCGATCATCGCCGCCAGCGAGAAGATGATCCCGGTGCCGACGATGAAGCCGAACTCGAAGAACCCCCTGAAGTCGGCGGTCATCATCGAGAAGAAAGCCACCGCGGTGGTCAGCCCGCTGGTGGTCAGCGAGGTGCCGGTCTGCTGCAGGGTCTCGTCCAGGGCCGCCTCCACCTCCAGCCCCCGCCTCCTGGCCTCGCGGTAGCGGGCGAAGACGTGGATGCCGTAGTCGATGCCCAGGCCGAAGAGGATGGCGAAGAGTCCGACGGTGATCTGGTTGAGGTTGCCGATCACCAGATAGGTCAGCCCGAAGGTCCAGGCCAGGCTCATCACCAGCGGGATGGCGACCAACACCGAAGACAGGACCTGGCGAAAATAGAGCGAGATCAGCGCCAGCACCCCCAGCAGGCTGAGGAGCGAGGTGAGTTTCATGTCCTGCATCACCGCGTCGTAGTTGGCGGCGTTGTTCCTGACCGTGCCCTGGTATACGCACCTGATGCTGGGATGATAAGTCTGCGGCTGGAGGGCGGCGATGGTCTGGTCGATGCTGGCCATCAGCCGGCGGGTGAACTTGATGTCGGTGACCCCGCCGGCCGGATAGACGCTGAGGGTGATGCCGTTCTGCTCGACGGTGAGCAGGTAGTCGCGCGCCAGGCCGGTCTGGTCGTTGCGCCGCTGGTACTTGGACTCCAGGTCGGAGAAGTCCAGCGTCAGTTCCCCATCGTCGAGCGGCACGTAGAGGGGCGACTGCCTGACTTTCTGCTCCTCGATATAGTCGGCCAGGCGCCGGTGCACCTCCTCCAGATCCGCGTGTTCCATGTAGAGCAGGCGGTTGTGGCTGTAGAAGTCGTGGTCGTGGTGGCGGCTGACCACCGCGGTGACGAAGGGATTCTGTTCGAGGGAATCGGCCAGCACGTCCACAAAGCGGGCGGCCGGGACCAGATCCTCGGAGGTGACGACGATGATCAGGGGACTGATGCCCCCCACTCGTTCCTTGATGCGATTCAGTTCGCGGACGCTGACGTAGTCCTCGGGCAGCAGATCGGCGAAGTCGGTCTGGATGCGCAGCTGCAGGGCGAAATAACCCGCCCCCACCGAGAGCAGCAGCGCCAGCAGGATGATGCGCAGGTGGTGGTGATAGACATAATGGACCAGCCGCCCGTAGTCGAGGCGCATTCAGCGCTCAGTTCTTCGCCTGGCGCAAACTGTCTAGCTGTTTGCCGAGCTGCTGGATGAGCTGCTCATAGGTGTGCTTCTGGAGGTAGCGCGCGTACTGGCGCTGGTACCCGTCGGCGGTGCTGGCCCCGTCGATGACCAGGTCGTACACCCGCCACTGCCCCTGGCTGGCGCGCAGCAGGTAGCCGATGGCCACCTTTTCCTGCTTGAGGGGCACCACCGCTTGCACCGTGGCCCGCTCCCCCTCCACCTTCTTTTCCTGGTAGCTGATCCTGCCCTCGCGGTAGTAGCGCAGGAAGCTGGTATAGTTCTTTTCGCGGATGATGGAGCCGAAGACCTCGACGAAGCGCTGCCGTTCCGGGGCGCTGCGCTTGTCCCATTCGGCACCCAGGGCCAGCCGGCTCAGCTCGCCGAAATCGAAGACCTCGTTGATGTGGTGGTCCAGCTGCCGGCGCAGGACGGGGGGCAGGGCGCCATCTGGAGCCTGTTTGACGATGGCCTGGGCCTGGGCGTCGCGGCCCTGGAGAAAAGCGATGGGATCGGGTAACTCGACCGCCCCCGCCGCACCCAGGGTCAGGCACAGGGCGCTGAAGAACTGCAGGCCTTTCATCTATATCCTCCTCTCTACTTCCCCGGCAGGGGGAGGTGTTGGGTGGGGGCTGATGCCGGTTGCCCCGCGCTGGCCTCTTCGTAACAGCTGCAATAGTTCTCGATCAGCCCGCGCTCCTGGGCCTCCCTGGTCCACACCCGCAGGCCGGCGTAAAAGGCCTCGGCATAGGAGTGGGTGGAATTGGCGTCTGTGAGGATCCCCAGGCCCATGGTGCGCTCAGGGGGGCTTTTGCCGTAGAAACGCTGGTGGTCGGCGACTAGGTCCACCTGCTCGAAGATCCATTTGCCCAGGTTTCGTGCACCGCTCTCCACCACCACAAAGAAGGGCCGGGCGACCCGGTTGCGCCGGCCCGAAGTCCCCTCCTCCAGGGTCGTGCTCCACACGTATTTGATCTGCCTGGGCACTCCCAGCCAGTTGGTCGAGAAGATCACGTACAGGCCGGCGGCGCTGTCGTTGGTGCGGTCGTAGCGTTCGTCCCCGCCCGGGGGCAGGGCGTTGGCCCGCCAGCACCAGCTCAGGATGGGATAGGTCAGCGGATTCCACTGGACCTGCCTGCCCAGGATCACCGAAGAGCCGGTGTCGCGGGCCGCCAGATAGCGCCGGTCCTCGGCACCCTCCACCACATAGGGCTTGGGCTTCTCGGCATCCCGGTCGCGCCAGGTCCAGTCCCTGGGCAGCTGGCCCACGGGGGTGCCGGAGAAATCCTCCAGGAGGAGATACCCCTCTCCCCCCTCCTGGGCCAGGACCCCGGCGGCCGCCAGCAGCAGACCACCGAACCAGCTGATCATCCAGCCCTTCACGGCTGCCCCCGCAGGGAAAGGCCACCGGTGGTTTTTTCGAGTTCAACCAGGGCCACGTTGTGACGGTACACCGCTTCGTAGTAGGCCTGTTCGCTCTGGGCCCAGGCCTCGAAGCCGGCGATGAGTTCCTTGGCCTCCTCGGGGTCCAGTTCGAACGCCTCCTGCGCCTCCCTGGCCCACTGGCGGCTGAGCCGGCGGACCTCGGTGGCCGCCCCCAGTTCGGCGGCGGCTTGCTGGTACTCGCCATAGGCGCGCTGCACGTCCACCCGCAGGCCCTGGGCGTTGACCCGCTCCTTGGCCTTGAGTTCCTGGTATTCGGCCCGCGCCTTGTCCACCTCGGCGCCGATCAGGTCCCACTCCAGGGCCTGGCGCAGCCGCAGCACCACCCCGCCGTTGAGGTAGTTGAATTCGTCCTTGACAAAGGGATTGTGCTGGTCGGTGCGGCGGGGCGCCACCGCGTAGCGCAGGGCTCCGCTGAGCACCACCTGCGGATAGTACCCCCCCCGCGCCGCCTGGGCCAGGGCATCCTTGGCCTGCAGTCCGGCCTGGAGCCGGCGCCAGTCCGGACGCTGGGTAAAGGCCAGGGTGCACAGGCTGTCCAAGGGCGGTAGCACCGCCGTTTCGGGCGCCAGTCCCTGGCTTTCCAGTTTCGCGCTTTCCCCCTCCTTCAGTCCGGTTTTCCAGGCCAGGGCCGCCAGGGCCAGCTCTTTCTTCTGGGCGATCAATTGTTGTTGCTTGTCCAGCTCCACCAGGGCCAGCTGGAACTTGTAGTGCCCAGACAAGGGGATGGCGGGGTTGTCCTCGATCTCGGAGCGCTTATCCTCGATCTTTTTCCTCAGCTCCACGGCCAGGTCCCCCAGCTGGCGGGCCAGCAGGAGGCCGTAGTAGAGTTCGGCCACCTCCAGCTCCAGCTCCAGGCGCTGGCCCTGCAGGGCGGCCTCTTCGGCCGCCACCCCCTGCTGGGCCGCCCGCCACAGCTGCGCGGCGCCGGCCACGTACAGGGGCTGGATGAATTCCAGTTCGGCCTGGGTGAAGGGGCCCAGTTCCCGCAGGCCGGCCGTGTCCTGGGGCGGATTGAAGATGTCGCCCTCGGCGGCGGGCACCAGCCCGCTGGTGCTCTCCAGGCGCAGGCGAGGCAAAAATCGCGCCGCCTCCACCTGACGCAACCTGGCCTGCGCGCCGGCCACCTTCCAAGAACCCTCCCCGACTGCGAGGGTGTGACGCAGGGCCAGTTCGGTCAGTTCCTGCAGATCGTAGGGGGGTTGGGGTTCGGCGGCCCAGGCACTGGCCGCGCAGGCCCAGCCACCCAGCCACAGCGCCGCCCAGTTGCCCTTCCGCTTCATCGGGGCAGGGACCCGGCCCGGGCAGAGGCCTGCTGCTGCTCCTCGGCGCGGGCGATCTTGCGGCTCATCTGGGAGAGGAAGACCCAGCCGACGGAAATCCAGAAGACCTTGCGCAGCCGCTTGACGATCCCCATCGAGAGCCCCGCGGCCGGATTGAGGCCCAGGCTCAGGAAGAGGAAGACCTGGCTGCCTTCGAGCACGCCGATGCTGGAGGGCATGAAGAAGAAGAGGCTGTTGATGCTCACCGACAGGGAGGTGAGCAGCAGGGCCACTGCGAAATCGATGTCCACCCCCAGGGCCTGCAGGATCACGTAGGTCTCGCAGGTCCCCAGCAGCCAGCCCAGGGCGTGGCAGCCCACCACCGCGGCCAGGCGCACCTGGTGGCGGTGGTAGAAGTGGCCGATGTGGTGGTCGATGCGCCTGGCCTGGGCCATCTTGCTCTCGACCCAGTCGGTCTTGAGGCCCAGCCGGCGGATCAGGATCAGCAGCGAGGTGAACAGGCGGTTCTGCTGGCGGTAGAGTCCCCAGATCATCAGGCCGCTGGCCGCCAGGATCAGGCCCAGGCCCAGTTCCACCGAGCGGGGCAGGGCATGGGGCAGGTCCCAGTGGGAGACCACCATCACGAAGCCCAGGGACGAGAAGATCAGGCCGGTGAGCACCTGGGTGGTCTTGTTGACCACCACCGCCGCCAGGCTCAACGAGGTGGGGGCCTGGCCTTTGAGCAGGTACGCCTTGAGCGGTTCGCCGCCCAGGTTGGCCAGGGGGGTGAGCTGGCTGACCGCGTCGCCGGCCAGCTTGGCTTTCAGCAGGGCTGAGAAAGGCGGCTTGAAAGCCCCAGGCGGGAAGGCGAAGCTCCAGGCCAGGGAATTGCTCAGGTGCCACAGGAAGGCGACCAGCAGCACCAGGGGGAAGGACCACTTGACGATGGCCAGGTGGTGCAGGATTTCCCCCATGCCCATCTTGCCGATCAGGTAGCCCAGCAGCAAAAGCCCCAGGCCGGGGAGCAGGAGCCTGAGGATCTTCACGGCCGGCGCTCCAGGGAGGAGGTGCGCGGCACCGCCACCGGCACCGTCTCCTGGCCCTCGGCGCGCTGGTACCCCTGCAGCATCTTCTGCTGGGAGATCAGCACCCCGATGGCCACCAGGTGGATGCCCACCACCGCGAACCAGTACATGAACTCCAGCGCATCGGCCAGGGCGGCGATGAAGAAGATGAAGGAAAAGGTGTCGCGCTTGGCCAGAAAGCCGTAGCGCTCGGTGAAGCGGTAGAAGCCCCCCTTCTGGTCCTCGGGCACGTGGCGGGCCAGGCCCACCAGGTAGTTCTGCAGGCTGCCGCTGCCGGTCTTGAGGGCGTAGCTGTACATGATGCCCAGGGTCAGCAGCAGGGCGGCGATGGCCGAAATCCCCAGGTAGAGATAATAGGGCGCTTCCGGGTGCACCCGGCGCAGGCCGACCAGCATACCGCTGTAGGCGCACAGATAGGCGAGGTTGTCGGTGAGGGTGTCGAACCAGGCGCCGAACTTCGACTCGCTCAGCTGGACGCGGGCGATCTCCCCGTCGCAGCGGTCGAGGATGGCCGCCAGCTGCCACAACACGCCCGCACCGGCCAGCCAGAGGTACTGCTCGGGCCGCGTCACCAGGTAGGCGCTGGCCAGCCCGGCGGGCAGCACCAGCAACACGGTCACCAGATGCGGGGAAATGCCCGTCTCGATCAGCAGCTTGCTGGTGGGGATGGAGATGCGCGCGTTGAGATGGCGCGAGATGAAGCCGCTGGTGGCCTTGGTCACCTGGCTGAAGAGCATGTTCTTGGCGGCCCGGGCGCCGCGGCGGTCCTCGACCCGCCGCCACAGAGACCGCGAGGTGCGGCGCAGTTGCACCCGGCGGCCCCGGGCGCTGCGGCTCAACCAGGCCCACACCTCCTCCCGCCCCCTCAGGAGTTCTTCGGGAGCACCCAGCCCAAAGGCGCACAGCAAGGCCCCCGAACTGGCGCTCTCCCCTCCCTCGGCAGCGGCGAACTCCACCTCGCCCGCCCGGAGGTGGACCTGGATAAAGGAGCCGCGCTGGACCGGGGCACTCACCTGGACCACCAGCTCACCCTCTCCCAACCCCTCCTCGACCAACTCGCTCAGCGAGGCGTGATGGTGCACGTACCCGCCCATGACCACCAGCAGGCCCTCCCCCAGCGGGGGAAAAGGCAGGGGCGCAGGGGTTCCCCACTCGAGAAACCGGACCTCGACGCACAACTTGCGGGGCAGCCGACCCACCTGGCGCGGCGCTCCGGGCGGGACCACCACCGCCAGTTGCTCGACCCCGGCGCGCGCCATGGTCCGCACCATGCGGTCCAGCAGGGAAAGCCCCGCCACCCGCCTGGACATCAGATCAGCGCCGCGCTGGAGGTCGGGAAAGATCAGCAGGCCCTGGCGGATCATGCGCGCGCCCCCGCCTCCCGCAGCCGGCCCGGCGCCACCGCCTCGCCACCTGCGAAGAGCTGGAGATGGCGGCGCACAAAGCGCAGGTCCTCGGGCGTGTCCACGTCGGCCCAGGGCAACTCGCCCACTTCGAGGCCGGCCACCGGGTGCCCCAGGTCGATGAGCCGCTGCACCCCGGCCACGTAGCGCAGCTTCGAGGTGGTGCCCGCCCTGGAGATCAGGTCCTCCAGCACCCCCATCAGGCATCGGCGCCCCTCGCCGGCAAAGCGCATGATGCCCACCGATTCGGCCTGGGCGGCCGGCAGGGCCTTGCCGATGGCGCGGATCTGCCCGCCTTCCACGTGCAGCTTCATGTCGTCCTGGTCGTAGCAGGCCTTGCGCCGGATCATCAGGCAGCAGCACTTTTGGGCTGCCAGCAGGTGCTGGAGGATCTGGGGGTGAAAGACATTGTCGCCGTTGAGCAGCAGAAAATCGCGGTCCATCTCGGCGCGCACAGTCCACAGCGAGACGAGGTTGTCAGCGAGGGCGTAAAAGGGGTTGTAGCTGAGTTTCACCGACAATTGCCCGCGGAAGGCGCCGAGGACCGCGCGGATTCGCTCGATCCCGAACCCGCACACCAGGACCACCTCCCGGATGCCAGCGCCCTCCAGATTGGTCAGTTGCTGTTCCAGGATGGAACCTGCGCCGATGGGCAGCAGGCACTTGGGGCAATTCGCGGTGAACGGCCACAATCTGCGGCCCTGACCAGCCGCCAGGACTATAGCTTTCATCGCACTTGGGCGCAAAAAATCAGCGTGTAGACCAATTGTGACAATCTATGCACAAACCTAGATCCCGTCAATGAGAACGGGCCAGGCTCGATAAATCGCCGCGGGTGATTTATATTTTCTCCAGCCTTCTCACCCCACCCCCTCTCGGCAAAGACCCTCGACGTGACCCAGACGCTCAGCGCGCCGCCCGCACCGCCCGCCCGCACCGCCGAGACCGAAAGGGATATCAGGGATCTGGCCAGCGGCGCCCTGGTCAACTTCGTCGGCAAGCTGGGAAGACTCTCGCGCGGGGCTTTTCTATGGGCGGTGCCCTTGCTATGCGGCCTGCAGGTGCTGGGTCTTTTCAGCACTGCGTGGAGCATCGCCTCCCTCATCCAGCGCCTGGGCCGTTTTGGCCTGCAGGTGGGGGTGGTGCGTTTTGCGGTGGCCGCCCGCACCGCCGGGGACCAGGCGGAAGTGGAGCGCGTCCTGGCCGCGGCCCTGGGACTGGGGACCCTGGCCAGCGGCGCGGTGCTGCTGGGCACCTGGCTGGCGGCCGACTGGATCGCCGCTTTCTACGGCCAGCCCATCGCCAGAGCCGTGCGCATCATGGCCCTCTCCACCCCTTTCATGACCTGGGCCTGGATCTTCGTGGCCGCCACCCGGGCCCTGCGCATCATGCGCT
Organism: Candidatus Latescibacterota bacterium; assembly: GCA_016187725.1. Classification (GTDB taxonomy): domain Bacteria; phylum Latescibacterota; class UBA2968; order UBA8231; family UBA8231; genus SICG01. The sequence goes on along the minus strand of JACPJE010000017.1, from coordinate 52,327 downwards.
ACGACGTGTACGTGATGTCCGTCGCCGGCCCGCTGATCCTGCTGCTCTCCAGTCTGGTGACCGGCCTGGCCGGCTGGGGCTTGGAGGGCCTGGCCTGGGCCAATATGACCATGGCCGTCGGCAGCTGCTGCCTGGCGGCCCGGTACTTCGGCCATTTCTACTCCCTGCGCGCCTGTCTGGGCCGGATGCGCCAGGCATTGCCTTGGAAGACCATGGGCCGCTTCTCCCTGCCGGTGATGACCACCGACTCCATCTACGGGATTCTGAGCAATCTCGACGTGTTGATGCTGGGGATCCTGTTGGCCGGCGATCCCAGCCGGGTGGTGGCCCAGGTCGGCATCTACGCGCTGGCGAAAAGCATCGCCGGCGCCATGCTCAAGGCCCCCCAATCCCTGGACCCCATCTTCAGTTCCATCGCCAGCGAACTGTCGGCCCGCGAACAGCACCGCGCCCTGGGGCACCGCTTCTCGGTGATCTCCGGCTGGATCCTGACCATCAACCTGCCCATCTGCGCGGCCATCCTGCTGGCCGGCGACGCGTTGATGCAACTCATGGGTCAGGCCCAGGGAGCCGACTTCCACGTCGGTCTGGTGGTCATGGCGGTGCTGTGCATCGCCATGATGGCCCAGGGCCTCTTCGCCATGGTGGACCCGGTGCTGACCATGGCCGGCAGACCCTATCTCAATATGTTCAACAACGGCTTCTGGCTGGGGGCCAACTTCCTGCTCAACCTCTGGCTGATCCGGGACTACAGCCTGATGGGCGCGGCCTGGGGCGCCACCCTTTCCGCACTGGCGTCGGGCGCCCTGCGCCTGGCCCAGCTCTACCTGATCCACGATATCCTGCCCTTCCACCGAGCCCAGCTCAAACCGCTGCTGGCCGCGCTGGGGGGCACCCTGGCCGGCTGGCTCTGCCGCCAGGCCGCTCCCGAGGGCCTGGCCTGGTCCCTGGCGCTGCCGCTGGCCGCCTTTCTGGGCGTTTATCTGGCGGCATTGCGCTCCCTGGGCCTCAGCGCCGAGGACCGGCTGATGCTGCAGCGGGCCAAGGCCCCCTTCAAACGCCTTTTCCGCAGGAAGCAGTGACCCCATGAAGGCGATCATCCTGGCGGCCGGGGCCGGCACCCGCCTCAGCCCGCTGACCGACGGCTGCCCCAAGTGCCTGGTGAAGGTGGGCCAGCGCCGCCTGATCGACTACCAGCTGCAAGCCCTGCGCCAGGCCGGGGTTGAGGACGTGGTGCTGGTGGTGGGCTACGAGGCAGATCAGATCCGCGCCCACTGCGGGCCCCACGCCCGCTACATCGAAAATCCCGACTACCTGAGCACCAACAGCATCTACTCCCTGTACCTGGCCGCCGCCGAACTGGACACCGACATCTTGCTCTTCAACTGCGATATCCTCTTTCACCCCCTGGTCCTGCAGCGCCTGCTGGCCCGCCCCAACGCCGTGGCCGTGGACGCGCAGGTGGCGCGCCTGGCCGGCGAGATGAACGTGGCCTGCGACGGCCAGCAGCGGGTGCTGGCCATCAGCAAGCAGCTGGCCCCCCAGCACAGCCAGGCCCAGAGCGCCCAGTTGGTCAAGTTCGACCGCCAGGGCGCCCGGGCGGTGGGCCGAGAGGTGGAACGCCTCGTGGGCGAGCAACACCGCGAGGTCTTCCCCACCTCGGCCTACGGGCCCCTCATCGCCCGGCGCGAACTCTACGCCGTCGAGGTGGGCGACCTGCCCTGGGGCGAGATCGATTCGCTGGAAGACTACCAGCGCGTCTCCCGCGAAGTGCTCCCCCGCCTGCAGGGCCCCTGAGAGGCGCCATGGACCCGGGTCTGGTCTGGATCGATGCCCGCCAGCCGGCCGCCGGCTGGCGCTTGTGGGGCATGAACCTGGTCGAACGCCAGTTGCGCCAGGCCGCCCTGCGCGGTTTTTCCCGGGCGCGCATCTGGGTCTCCCCCGCCACCCAGCAAGGGGTCCTGCGCCTGCGCACCGACCTGGAGCGCGTCTTCCCCCTGCAGCTGGAAGTGCTTCCCGCCGAGGATGAGGCCCCGCTCTGCGCCGCCCTGACCCAGGCGGACGAGCCGGTGCTGCTCCTGCAGGGGGATCTGGTCTTCGACGACCGGCTGCTGGGCCACCTGCTCAAGGGCGGACCGGGCACGGCACTGGCCGAAGGCGACGAGGTGGTGGCCTACCTGGGCCTCGCCCAGGCCCGCGCCCTGGCCGGGTACTGGGAGACCGGGGTCGATCTGGGCGCCGCCCTGGCCGCCGCCGGCCTGCCGCGCCGCCGGCCCACCGAGCTTGACCCCTATGTCCCTTCCCTGCGCCTCACCATGCCCCCCTACCTGCTGCGCGTCCGCGAAAAGGGGCAACTACACTCCCTGGACCAGCTGCTCTACCACCGCACCTTCAAGGGGGTCATCGACGCCGTGGCCCGCTACGGGTACTACCACCTGGTGCGCTGGATCACCCGGCAACTCAGCCGCACTACCCTGCCCCCTAACCTCTTCACCGCCCTGTCCATCCTGGCCATCTGGGCGGTGGTCCCCTGTTTTGCTCTAGGAGAGCTGGGGGCCGGCGTGCTTTTTGCCTGGCTGGGGGTGATCCTCGATTCGGTGGACGGCAAGCTGGCGCGCCTGACCCTGCACCTGAGCGAGGCGATGGGCGCGCTGGAGCACCTGAGCGCCATGCCGGGCCTGGGATTGTGGTACCTGGCCCTGGGCTGGCACTGCAGCGGGGGAGAATTGCTGCGGGACACGCCCATGGCCCTGGCCACCTGGGTGCTGGTGGGCGCCTTTGTGCTGGACAAGGTCGTCAGCAGCACCTTCAAAAAACGCCACCGGCGGGAGATCTTCGACTACCGGCCCCTGGACGCGGCCTTCCACCTGATCGCCTCCCGGCGCAATGTGAGCCTCTTGCAGCTGAGTGTGGGTGTGCTCCTGGGCCAGGCGCACCTGGCCCTGGTGTCGATGGCGGTCTGGATGGTCTGCACCCTCTTCTTCCACGCGGGCCGCTGGCTGTGGGTGGAAGTCGAAGAATTACGATTACCTGCGGCGGGGAGATGACCCCGTAGGGCTTTCCCGGGGAGTGGATGGGCAGGGAAGTCCGCGTGGTAGAGCTGCGGGGTAGCGGAGCCAGAGCGAGCGAGGGGGCAGGACGCGCCTGGGGAAAGGCCGGAGTGGGTCGCTCACCGACGCCTAGCGCTTAGGGGCCGCGCCCTTGCCCTTGGTCTTGCTCTTGGCCGGCGGCTCGGGAGGCGGGAGGCTCCTGATATAGGCGATGATATCGCTCAGCTGCTGGTTGCTCAACCGGTCCACCGCGAAGAAGGGCATGAAGAGACCGGCATTCGGGTCGTAGGCATTGGGGTCCAACCCGGTGAGCTGGGCGCCCAGGCCGTCGCCCTCGCGCACCTTCTTCGCATAGAAGGCCGGCTCCCGGTCGCGCGGCAGGGCCGGACCGATGCCGGACTTGGCATTGGGATGGCAGGAGTGGCAGGCGGCGTAGAACAAGTCGCGCCCCTTGAGCCGGTCCCCCTCCTCAAAGCCCAGGTACTCGCCGGTCAGATCGGCCCCCGAGACGAGCGCCAGGGACTCGCGCTGCTGCTTGCGGTTGATGAAGCGCAGATAAGCGCGCAGATCCACCATCTGCTGGGCGGTGAGCCGCTGGGGATTGCGCATAAAGTGCTCCACGCAGACGGCCGCCGCCGCCGCGATATTGGGATAGGCATTGGGCTGGTCCGGCTCCCGCCCCCACCAGTTGGGGCGGCTGGCCGCCCCGTAGAGACTGTGACCGGCCCGGATCAGGCCGTCGTCCTCGGCCACCTCGTCGAAATCGGCGTGGCAGTGGGCGCAGGACAGGCCGTTGGTGCTCATCGCCGCCGAGTAGTACAGGCGCCGGCCCGCGTCCGCCGTGCCCTTGATCACTTCCGGCTCCTCCTGAGCCCCCAGCGCCAGGGGCGCCAGGGAAAGCGCGAAGAACAGTACTCTCAATGCCATCATCTCGCCCTGATTTGGTTTGGGTATTATCAATACCTACTCAGTTCAACCCCTTGCTGTCAAGAGCCCCCTGCCGATGAAGGGCCGGATCATCTCGCTGCGCGGCGCTGCCGAGCATAACTTGAAAGACCTCGACCTGGACCTGCCCCATCAAAGGCTGATCGCCATCACCGGGGTCTCTGGTTCGGGCAAGACCTCCCTGGTCTTCGACACCATCTACGCGCCGCCTGCGCGCCCCCCGCTTCCACCTGCTGGAGGGCCTGGCCCCGGCCCTGGCCATCGCCCAGGACCGCGCTCCCCAGAACCCCCGCTCCACCGTGGCGGTGCTGGCGGGGATCTACGACTACCTGCGCCTGCTCTTCACCCGCCTGGGCCAGGCCCACTGCCTGCGCTGCGGCGCGCCGGTGCGCTCCGAGCGCTTCGAGGAAGTCTACGAGACCGGCGCCGGCCTGCCCGCCGGCACCGCGCTGACCGTGCTGGCGCTGCGCCGCGTGCCCGCCGAGGGCGAGCCCGCCGATTTTCTGGAGGCCATCGACCGCACCGGGTACCGGCGATTGCGCCTGGCCGGGCAGGTCCGTGCCCTGGAGGAGGTGGACCCGGCGGCCCTGACTCCGGGGAGCTGGGCCCAGATCGCCGTGGACCGCCTGGTGGTCAAACCCGAAACCCTGCGGCGGCTCCAGGGATCGCTGGAGGCGGCCCTGGAGGTGGGGGAAGGCCAGCTCGTCCTGGCCTGGGAAGGCGGCGAACGCCGCTTCTCCGTGCGGCCCAGTTGCTCGGCCTGCGCCACCCCCTTCCGCCCCCTGACCACGGCCCTCTTCTCCTTCAACAGCTCCCAGGGCGCCTGCCCGGCCTGCCGCGGCCTGGGCCGCCAGCCTCAGCTCGACCAGAACCAGGTCCTGGGACCGGATCAGGTCTCCCTCGCCGAGGCCCTCGGCCCCCTGTGGGGCGGCGAGCTGCGCACCCGGCTCCTGGTCTTCTGCAACCGCCACCACCTCGACCCCGAGGCACCCCTGGCTTCGTGGGCGCCCCAGGATCTGGCCTGGCTGTGGGAGGGGGAGGGCAGACGGGCCAAAGGCCTCAGGCACTGGCTCGAAGGCCTGAGAAACCAGGCACCGGCCGCCGATTGGTTCGCCGCGCGCCTGGGAGAGGCGCCCTGCCCGGCCTGCCAGGGCCACCGGCTGGTCCCCGAAGCCCTGGCCGTGGAATTGGGCGGCCACACCATCGCCTCGCTGACGGCCTGTCCAGTCACCCAGGCAGCCCAGATCGTCGCCGGCCTGAGCTTTGCGGCCCCGCAGGCCCCGGTGGGCCAGATCCTGGCCGCGCAGGTCCAGCGCCGGCTGGCCACCCTGGAGGAACTGGGCCTGGGCTACCTGGCCCTGGACCGGCGGGCCGACACCCTCTCCAGCGGGGAATTCCAGCGCCTGCGCCTGGGCGCGGCCCTGGGCGCGGGCCTGACCCAGGTGCTCTACGTGCTGGACGAGCCCAGCTGTGGCCTGCACCCCCGGGACGCGGGCCGGCTGCTGAGCTTCCTCAGGGCCTTGCGCGATGCCGGCAACACCCTGCTGGTGGTGGAGCACGATCCCCTGCTGATCCGCGGCGCCGACCACCTGGTGGACCTGGGGCCCGGCGCCGGCGCCCGGGGCGGGCGCCTCCTTGCCCAGGGCACCCCCGCCCAGTTGATGGCTGCCGACTCCCCCACCGGGCGCCACCTGAGCGGCAGGACCCGCCTGGAACGCGGGCCGCGCCGCCCGCCCGGCCCCGAAGGCTGGCTGCGCCTCACCGGGGCTTGCGGCCACAATCTCAAACATCTCTCGGTCGCCTTCCCGCTGGGCAACCTGGTCTGTGTCACCGGGGTCTCCGGCTCGGGCAAGAGCACCCTGGTCCACCATACCCTCTACCCCCTGCTGGCCCAGCACCTGGGGGCCCCTGCCCGGCGCCCCCTGCCCTGTGAAGACTGCCAGGGCCTGGAGCTGGTGGAGCGCGCAGTGGCCGTGGACCAACGCCCCCTGGGCCGCACCCCCCGCTCCAATCCGACCACCTATACCGGGCTGATGGGCGAGTTGCGCCAGCTCTACGCCGAAATCCCCGAATCCAGGATGCGGGGTTACACCGCCTCCCACTTCAGTTTCAATGCCCCCGAAGGGGCCTGCCCCGAATGCAGGGGCAGCGGCCTGTCCCAATCCGGGGAGGGGGACTGGGACGAACTGGCCCGGCGCTGCCTCTCCTGTGGCGGAGGGCGCTATAGGGGCGAGGTGCTGGAGATCCGCTACCGTAACCTGAGCATCGCCGAGGTCCTGGAGCTGAGCGCGGAGGAGGCCCTCGCGCATTTCGGCGCCATCCCCGCCCTGGCCCGGCGCCTGGACCTGCTCAGCCAGGTGGGGCTGGGCTATCTGCCCCTGGGCCAGCCGGCCCCCAGCCTCTCCGGGGGGGAGGCCCAGCGGGTGAAGCTGGCCGCCGAATTGAGCCGGCTCTCCCGCCGCCACACCCTCTATATCCTGGACGAGCCCACCACCGGCCTGCACCTGGAGGACGTGCGCTTCCTGCTCGAACTGCTCCAGCGCCTGGTGGACCAGGGCAACACCGCTCTGGTGGTGGAGCACCACCTCGAACTGATCGGGGCCGCCGACTACGTGATCGACCTGGGCCCCGAGGGCGGCGAGGCCGGCGGCGAAATCGTGGCCGTGGGCACCCCCCAGGAGATCGCCGCGGTGGAACACTCGTGGACCGGCCGCTGCCTCAGGGAGCACCTCGCCGGATAAAACCCTACTCCGCCGGGGGCCAGTGGTGCAGACCCATGCTGGCCACCACCGAGAAGAACGCCGCTCCAACCACCATCAGCAAGACCGGCGCAAAGCCCTCCACCCCGGCCTCCGGGTGGTAGAGGAGGGGCAAGACGCTGGAGCCGACAATGCTGCCCAGGTACCGGCTGGTGGAGAAGAGGCCAGACGCCACCCCCGCTTCGTTCTTGGGCACCGCCTCCACCGCCGCCGACTGCATCCCCGCCGAAGACAGCCCAAGGCCGATCCCGGCCACTCCCAGCCCCCCGACCAGCACCGGCAGCACCGGTCCCCTGCCGGCCAGGCCCAGCAACAGCAGGCCCACGGTGAGCAGGGCCAGGCCCGCCACTGTGGGCCAGCGCCGGCCCCAGCGGTCGGAGAGCCGCCCTCCCAGGGGCGAACAGATCACCATGGTGGCCGACATCGAGGTCAGCACCAGGCCAATGCGGGCGCTGCTCCAGCCCTCTTGCCCGGCCAGCAGGATGGGCACGGCCAGCAGGGTCGAATACATGGCCAGGTTACTCAGGGCGATGGCGGCATTGGCCGCCGCAAAGGTGCGGTGCTGGAAGAGGCGGGGCTGGAGCACCGGGTCCGGGTGGCGCAGCTCGTGCCAAAAAAAGAAAAGGGCCAGGACCACCAGGCCTGCCCCTCCCAGGCTCTGCAGGAGCAGAGTGCCGAGGTGGTGGCCCTGGGTCAGCAACCCGGCCGTGCCGGCCAGCACCGCCAAGAGCAGCGCCGCACCTCCCAGGTCGAAGCCGGAGGCCGAGGGCCCTGCCGGACGGGCCGGCAGGGCCCGCCAGCCGATGAGCAGCGCCGGCACCACGAGTATCAGATTCACGTAGAAGATGGCCCGCCAGCCAGCGACCTCCACCAACAACCCGCCCAGGGGCGGGCCGGCCGCTGCCGCCAGCCCCACTGCCGCCCCGACCAGGCCAAAACGGGCGGCCCGCCGGGCAGCGGGCACCACCTCGCGCACCAAGGCCGCCCCATTGGGCAGGGCGATGGCCCCGGCAATGGCCTGCTGCACCCGGAAAAAGAGCAGCCATGACAGGCTGGTGGCAAAGGCCGCTGCCAGCGAGGCGAGGGCGAAGTACACCAGGCCGCCCAGGATCGGCAGCCGCCGCCCGAGCCGGTCGCCCAGCTTGCCGGCCACCGGCTGCAGGCAGGCCATGGCGATCAGATAGGAGGTCACCAGCCAGCCGCTGGTGGCCAGGTCGGCCCCAAACTCCTCCATCAGCCTGGGCAGGGCCACGGCGATCATGGTCGAGTTGAGCGGGGCCAGCATGGTAGCCAGGGCCACGGTGACCAGCACCGCTCCCTCTTTCAGCGGGGGCGCCTGCGCCTCCTCACTCCTCGACAATGCGGACTGTCCCGGCGTCGCCGTCCACTTCGAGCAGCTGCCCTTCGCGGATCACCTTGGTGGCGGCACCGGTGCCCACCACCGCCGGGATGCGGTACTCGCGGGCCACTACCGCGCAGTGGCTGAGGATGCCGCCGGTGTCGGTGACAATGCCTCCGGCCGTGGCGAAGAGTGGGGTCCACGGAGGGGCGGTGGTCTCGGCCACCAGGATATCCCCCAGTTTCAGCCGGCCGGCTTCGTCGAGGGAGCGGATCACCCGGGCCCGGCCCCGCACCTTGCCCGCCGAGCCGGCGTGGCCCTTGAGGGTGCCCGGCTCTTCGGCAGCCGGGGGCGGCCCGCCGAAGAACTTCCCCAAAAACCGGCTCACCGGATTGTCCGGAGGAGGGCCGTAATCCATACCCAGGGCCGGGGGGGGATCGATGGTCCGGAAGCGCTCCAGCTCGGCCCGGCGTTGGGCGACCCGGGCGCGCTGGTCGCCGCCAGAGGCGATTAGTTGCCGCACTTCGTCGACGGTGAGGCAGAATACATGGTCGGGGCTTTCGATGGCGCCCGTCCCGGCGAGGCGCCGACCTACCTCCATGAAAACCCTGCGCGCTCTGTACATGGAATTGAAGTCGATCCAGAAGCCGTGGTCCTCAGTCAGCACGACCCCCTGATGGGCGGCCTTGAGGAGGAACTCGTACTGCTCGACCACCTGCTGGGGATAGCCTTTCAGGCGCTGGCGGGCCTGGGATATCGACTGTTCCCGCTGGGCAGCCATCTGCGCCTGCTCTGCCCTCGGGTCCCGATCGGAACGAGTGATATAATCTTTCAGATTCTTGATCACAGGGGCGGGGTCCTCGATCCAGCTCGGATAACTCAGGCCCCACTTGTCACCCCGGGCCCCGTAGACCTCCAGGTAGGCGCGCAGCTCGTCGAGAAAGGCCCGGCCAGCCGCTGTGCCTCCCAGCGCCGGCAGGACCTCGGCGCGCGTCTCCAGAATCTGGCGCACTTCGGGCAGCGCGAGGGCCTTCCGGCTCAGATCCCACAACGCCCGGCCACTCTCGATGGTCTTGTTGTCGATCCCCTGGAGCAGCTTATAGGCGTCGAAGGCCCCCTCGGCCCCGAAGAGGTCGCGGTGGAGGTCGTCGAAGAGACTGATCGCCACGTAGGTGGGAAACACGATGCGGAAATGGATCTCCCACAGCCGGTGCGACCGCTCGAGCGTCTCGTCCAGATGGTCCAGCAGCGCGGGCGCAGCCGCACCGCGCAGGTCGAAGGCATCCCACCACGCCAGGTGCGACTGGATCTCGGGCAGCCATTCCCCCTGCCACAGCTCGCCGAGCCGGGCCACCGCCGCCCCCATCTTCTCCTCGCTGAGCTTGCCCTGGGCCTCCATCTGTTCGGGGGGGACTGCCGGGGCGATGGCCATGTAGAGATAGGTGTTGAAGTACCGGATATTGGCCCGGACCGGCATCGCATAGGCCTCTGCGGCTAGATTGAAACCACCGTACGCGATATCGAAGAACGAGCGTTCCAGCGGCGTGAGCGGGTCGGGAGAGTGCATGCGGTCCTGGACCCAGGGCAGGCGTTCGTCGCCGGGGTGCTCCCACTGCACCGGAAAGTCGGCAGGGATGGGGACGAGTACTGGCTGGGGCTGGGCTGCGGTCATGGGCTTCCTCCTATCAAAGGGTTTGTTCAGGCTGTATAAGGGTCGTGATGGGCCGGCACTGGAGCAGGTACAGTTCTCCGCCCTTGAAAGCGCACTCCACGTCCACCGGCCAGTTCCATTTCTCCTCCAGGGCCAGCCCCAGGCGCGCCAGCTGGGCCAGCTGGGCCTCGTCCAGGGTGGGCTGGCAGCGCAGGAACCGGGGCACCTCCACCTCCTTTGTCCCCCCGGGCACTGGCACGGTCATGCGCTCCTTCTCGGCGATGCGGCGCTCCACCACCTGCAGGTCCGCCTTGCGCACCTGGTACGCGTCCGGGCTGACCGTGCCGCCGACGATGCTCTCGCCCAGGCCCCAACTGGCATTGACCACCACCACCTCGCGGTCGCCGCTCACCGGGTCCGCGCTGAACATCACTGCCGAGACATCGGCGGTTACCAGTTGCTGCACCAGTACGGCCAGCTGGCTGTGGTCCACGGACAGGCCGTAGCGCCGGCGGTATTCGAGCACCCGCTCCGAACGCATTGAGGCCCAGCAGTCCCGCACCGCTCCCGCCACCTGCTCATTCCCGACCAGGTTGAGATAGGTCTCGTACTGGCCGGCAAAGGAGGCGGCGCGGCCGTCCTCGTCCACCGCCGAGGAACGCACTGCCACACTGGGCCCATCGGCGCCACAGCGCCTGGCCAGCTCCTCGTACGCCGCCTGGAGCTGAGCGCCGCAGTCGGCGGGCAGGGGGTCGGTCTCTTTCAGGCCGGCGGCCCAGCGGGTGTAGGCCCTGGTGGTCAGGCAAAAGCCGGGCGGCACCCGGTACTCGGCGGCCAGCCGGCTGAGGTTGGCCACCTTGCCGCCCACCAGATCCACCTCGCCGCAGGCGGATTGCCCGAGCCAGAGAATCTCCGCGCCTGTCGATTCTGGTTCCTGCATAGGCTCAACTGCTGTTGTTATCCGATTACATCCGTTTGGCATCGCGAACAATATTGGCCGAGGAATATAACTCCATTTTTCCCCCGCACCAACCATTTTAAGCGGCGGGGAGATGACCCTGTAGGCCTTTCCCGGGGAGTGGCCGGGAAGGGAAGTCCGCGAGGTGGGGCTGCGGGGTAGCGGAGCGAAGCGAGCGAGGGGGCAGGACGCGCCTGGGGAAAGGCCGGAACGGGTCGCTCACCGCCGCGCCCTCTCTACTATTGTCCCGGTGGAGCCGATGGTTTATCGTACCTCTTCTATTTACCCCCTGCAGAGGATACCCCCGTGTTGGACCTGAGCACCACCCAGACCTTTTTGCGCGACCACCAGCTCGACGCCTGGCTGGTCTGCGATTTCCGCAACAGCAACCCAGTGATGTGGCAACTGCTGGGCTTCCAGCGGCCTACCACCCGCCGCGCCTTTCTCCTCCTCCCCGCCCAGGATCCTCCCCGCCTGTTGGCCCACGCCATCGAGCAGGGCTCTTTTGAGGGGGCCGGGGTGGCGCTGGAGTCCTACACGAGCTGGCAGCAACTCCACACCTGGCTGCAGCAGGCCCTGGCCGGCTGCCAACGGGTGGCCATGGAATATTCGCCCAGCGGTGCCCTGCCCATCACCTCCTGGGTGGACGGAGGCACCCTGGACCTGGTGCGCAGTTGCGGGGTGGAGGTGGTCTCCTCCGCCGATTTGTTCCAGGCCTCCCTGGCCACCTGGAGTTCCGCAGCCCTGGCCTCGCATCTGGATGCCTGCCGGCAGGTGGCCGAGGTCAAGGATACCGCCTTCGCCCACCTGGGCCAGTGCCTGCAGCAGGGCCGCGCCTGCACCGAGTACGACCTGCAACAGTTCATGCTCGCCGATTTCGCCCGCCGTGGCCTCGAAACCGACCACGGCCCCATCGTCGCCTTCAACGCCCACAGCGGCAATCCCCACTACGAGCCCCAACCCGCCGGCTCCTCTTCTATAGCCCGGGGCGACTGGGTGCTCCTGGACCTGTGGGCCAGGCATCCAGGGAACCAGCACGTGTTCGGTGACCTCACCTGGGTGGCTTGCGCCGGGCCTCGCCCCACTGCCGAGCAGCAGCGGATATTTGACATGGTGAAGCGGGCGCGCGATCTAGTAATGGAGCACCTGCAGCGCTGCTGGACCCGGGGTGCCCCGGTGCAGGGCTGGGAAGCCGACCGGGTGGCGCGCGACTACCTCAACCGCGCCGGATACGGCGACCAGTTTCTGCACCGCACCGGCCACAGCCTGGGCCCGGGCCGCGCCGTTCACGGCCTGGGCGCCAACCTCGACGACCTGGAGAGCCACGACACCCGCCTGCTCCTGCCGGGCACCGGTTTCTCGGTGGAGCCGGGCATCTACCTGCCCCAATTCGGGGTGCGGCTGGAGATCAATGTATACGTGGACCCGGAAAAAGGCCCGCAGGTGACCACCCCCGCGCAGGAGGAGATTGTCGAGATATGCTGAGAGACGTGACCCGCAGCGACGGGGAGATGACCCCGAGGTCTTTCCTGGGGAGTGGCCGGGTAGGGAAGTCCGCGTGGCTGGGGGTTGGGTAGCGGAGCCAGAGCGAGCGAGGGAGAAGGACGCGCCTGGGGAAAGGCCGGAGTGGGTCGCTCCCCGTCGCCTCACGTACACCACTATAGAGGAGCCATGTCCAAGACCTTCTACGTCACCACCCCCATCTACTACGTCAACGCCGAGCCGCACCTGGGCCACGCCTACACCACCATCGTGGCGGACTTCCTGGCCCGCTTCCACCGCCTGGACGGGTACGACACCTATTACCTCACCGGCACCGACGAGCACGGGGAGAAGATCTACCAGGCAGCGCAGCAGGCCGGCATGGAGCCCCAGGCCTTCGTGGACCAGATCAGCGGACGCTTCAAGAGGGCCTGGAAACAACTCGACATCAGCCACGACTACTTCGTCCGCACTACCGAGGAGCGGCACCGTCAGGCGGTATGCCGGGTGCTGCAGCAGGTCTACCACCGGGGGGACATCTACAAAGCCGCGTACGAGGGTCTCTACTGCGTGGGCTGCGAGCGCTTCCTGACCGAGAAGGAACTGGTGGACGGCAAGTGCCCGGTGCACCAGACCCCGCCCGAAGAGCGGCGCGAGGAGAATTACTTCTTCAAGATGGACCAGTACCGCCCCTGGCTACAGGAGTACATCCAGACCCACCCAGATTTCGTCCGGCCAGAGGGCTACCGCAACGAGGTGCTGGGCATGTTGCGCGAGTCCATCGGCGATCTGTCCATCTCGCGGCCCAAAAGCCGGGTGCCCTGGGGCATCCCCCTGCCCTGGGACGACAGCCATGTCACCTATGTGTGGTTCGACGCCCTGCTCAACTACGTCTCGGCCCTCGACTACCCCGAAGGGGAGAGTTTCGCGCGCTACTGGTCCGCCGCCCAGCACCTGATCGGCAAGGATATCCTCAAGGCACACGCGGTGTTCTGGCCCACCATGCTGAAGGCGGCCGGCCTCCCCCTGTACCAGCACCTGAACGTCGGGGGCTACCTCATGGGGGCCGATGGCCGCAAGATGAGCAAGTCCCTGGGCAATGTGCTCGATCCCTTTGCGCTGGCCCAGGAGTACGGGCCGGACGCGGTGCGCTATTTCGCGCTGCGCGAGCTGCCCTACGGCCAGGACGGGGCCGTGGGCGTACCGGGGCTGATCGCGCGCTACAACGCCGACCTGGCCAATGACCTGGGCAACCTGCTGGCCAGGGTGCGGGCCCTGCTGCTGCGCCATCTGGACGGGGTGATGACCCAGCCCCAACCCACCGAAGCGGACCAGGCGGTCGCCCTGGCCGGCCAGGGCCTGCTGGAGAAGGTGCGCCCGCTGGTGCATACTCTGCGGATCTATGCAGCCCTCGAGGAAGTGCTGCAGTTCGTGCGCTCCCTGAACCGCTACTTCAACGACCAGCAGCCCTGGAAGCTGGCCAAGGACCCCGCGCAACAAGAGCGGCTGGGCACGGTGCTCTACCAGGTGGTCGAGGGCCTGCGCATCGTCTCGGTGTTGCTGGAGCCGGCCATCCCGCACAAGGCCCGCCAGCTGCGCCAGAGCCTGGGCCTGGGGGACTACACCCTGGAGCAGGCCGCCCGCTGGGGCCTGACCGAAGCCGGGACCCGCATCCCTGCCGAGGCCCCCATCCTCTTCCCCAAGGTCGAGGCCGAGGCCCCGACCCCATCACCTGCACCGGCCCTGCCGGCCAAGGCGCCCATCACCATCGAGGAGTTCGGCAAGGTGGACCTGCGCGTGGCCCTGGTCAAGGCCGCCGAAAAGGTGCCCAAGGCCGACAAGCTGCTCAAGCTCACCCTGCAGCTGGGCCCCGAAGAGCGCACCGTGATCAGCGGCATCGCCCAGTGGTACAAGCCCGAGGACCTGCCGGGCCGCAAGGTGGTGGTGGTGGCCAACCTCCAGCCGGTCAAGCTGCGGGGCATCCTCTCCGAGGGCATGATCCTGGCCGCCGTCGACGACCAGGGGAACCTCACCCTGGTGGGCCTGGACCAGGACCTGGCCTCAGGCGCGCAGGTGCGCTAGGGACCAGTGTATCTTGTCCGGAAAACAGGACTGGCCGTCCGGAAAACAGGATTTCTACCGGGATTTCGTCCTGAAAACAGGACTGCGGGCTGCCCGCAGCAGTGGTGAAAAAAGCGATTTATTCGCTTATTTCAATATTCTCCAACCAGTTAACTTCTCCCCCGCACCTCGTCTTTCCTTCCTGGCACACTCCTTGCGCTAAATCCCAGCAGCTTCATCTCCTAATAGGGTTGGCCCCCGGGAAAGACCCGTCCCGGGGGCCGAGAAATATCCACCACCTGCTCCTGGCCGGGCCGGGGAGCAGAGGGAGACCTGCAAATTGCTGTTATGGGGGGGAGTTCAGAACTTGATCGCCGCGACGATGACTCCTGCCATGGCGATCACGGTGGTGATGGTCCAGCCAAAGCGCGAATCGATGCGCTTGAGCAGCAGTTCGTACCGGTCGTCGATGCGCCCGCCCAGGAACCGGGCGGTCTCGTCCATGCGCGTGTTCAAGGCCCTGGCCGTCTCGTCGATGCGCCCGCCCAGGAACTTGGCGGTTTCGTCGATACGCGCGTTCAGGGAAGTGTTCAGAGCATCCATGCGCCCGTGGAGGGTGCGTATTTCCTCGCGCATCTCCTGGCGCACTTCCTGGATCTCGCCGCGCACCTCCTGGCGAAGACCCTGGAACTCCTGGCGAAGACCCTGGAACTCTTGGCGCACTTCCTGGATCTCGCCGCGCACCTCCTGGGTGTTGTCGCGCATCTCCTGGCGCAGGTCCTGGATGTCCTCGCGCAGGTAGGAGATGCCCCAGTGCAGCTCTTCGGGCGGCTGAGGGCGCGTGGGCTGAGGAGTAGAGGCTTCGGTCATGGCAGAGGTCCTCTGGCTACAGGGAATATAAGGGGACGAGAAGGGGGTGCCAAGCGGAGAGGTAGCAAGGGCTGTGCCATGGCGATGGTCTGAGAGAAAACTGTGGTGAGGAGGGTATGGATGTGTTGAGAGCGAATCAGCGTGTAATCTTTTCAACCCATCTCCACAGGAGGGATGATATGACCTGGAGAAGGATGCAATTCAGCGTGTGCTGCCTGTGCCTGCTCCTGGCCGGCCCGGGGGCGGCGCAGCCCACCTTCTCAACCACGCCCTGGGAAAGCCCGGAATGCGGCGGTTCGGCGCTGGGGGACTACGACAACGACGGTTGGCCGGACGTGTTCCGCCTGCAGTGCAGAGGGACACAGGTCGCCCTGATGCACAACGAAGGGGACGGCGCCTTTTCCCTGGCCGAGCAGACCCGCAGCATTCAGGAAGCCCTGCCGCCAGACAAAAAACTGGGGTACGGCCAGACCTTTGCCGACTACGACAACGACGGGGATCTCGATCTCTTTGTGCCCGTGGGCATGTGGGACTACGGCCAGCGCGACCGCAATGTGCTCCTGCGCAATGACCGGGGCGCCTTCACCGACGTGACCCTGGCCGCCGGCCTGACCGACATCAACAACACCGACAATGTGGTGTGGTTCGACTACGACCGGGATGGATACCTGGACCTGTACATGGGTAATCCGGCCTGCGGTACCCCGGAGCAGCTGGTTCGCAACCTGCTCTACCGCAGCCGCGGGGATGGCACCTTTGAGGACATGACCGCCCAGGCAGGCCTGGATCTGGACCTGGGCAATGCCGAGGCCGAAGGCGGCTGCGGCGGGGGCACCAACGGGGGCATGGCCGGGGCGGATTTCAACGACGACGGCTGGCAGGACCTGTACATCGCTGTGTTCCGCGGCCCCAACTGGCTCTTTCTCAACGACGGCCAGGGCCACTTCCGCAATGCCACCACCAAGGAGATCGCCGACCCTGGCCAGGCCTTTGACGTGGCCGTGGGGGATATCGACAACGACGGGGATCTGGACCTCTTCCAGGCGGCCGGCGGCTTGGTACAGGCGGATCGCTCCCTGCTGCTGCTGAACGTGGGCCAGGGGCAGTTCCTCGACATCACCGAGGGGGCGGGGGTCTACATTGTAGGCGATGCCCAGGACACAGGCTTTGGCGACATCGACAACGACGGGGACCTGGATCTGACCTTGGGCCAGCCGGCCCGGGTCTTCATCAACGATGGCCATGGTCTCTTTACCGACGGGACTGCTCAGACAATGGGCGAGAACGCCGAGGACAATTATATCCCGGTGGCCTTTTGGGACTACGACCTGGACGGGCACCTGGACGGCCAGGGGTATAAAGCTTTCTTCCACAACCAGGGCAACACCAACCACTCGCTGCGGGTGGAGTTGGTGGGGGTCAAGAGCAACCGCAACGGCATCGGGGCGCGGCTCTTTGCCACCTCTGGAGAGCTGCGGCAGATGCGGGAGATCCTCGGAGGCCGGGGCTTCAACCAGGACGAGATGGTGGCCCACTTCGGCCTGGGGCAAGGGACCAAAGTAGACCGGCTGGAGATCCGCTGGCCCTCGGGACAGGTGGATGTGCTGACTGACATCCCGGCGGACCAGAAGATCCGCGTCCTCGAAGGCAGCAATCGCTACTACCGCGTCGAGCCCTCGGTTTTGGTCAAGACCTTCCCCGACTCGCTGGTGGCCGGCAGGAGCTTCAGCGGCGCCCTGGCCCTGCGGCCGGCCCTCTTCGAGGAAAGCGCCCGGATCACCCAGGTAATCGCTGACCTGAGCGCACTGGGCGGACCCGCAGCTGCGCCCTTGCATGCTGCAGACGATGGCACCTGGCAACTAGAGACCACCCTGAAACTCCCCGACGCGTATGGACCCAAGACCGTGTCCGTGCTGATCGACCAGCAGACCTCCCTGGGACCGTACTGGACCCGGTTGTCGCGGGCCATCCTGGTGCTGCCGGCGGCGGACCAGCCCCTGCTGGCCGAGGGGCTGGCTCCGGGCTGGACAGCGGAAGCGGACGACATGGTGGCCAGACTCGACCTCGAACAGGGCGCGCAGGTCCACACCGGGAAGAAGGCAGTGGCACTGCAGGGTACCGCCGCCGCCGCCCAGAAAGGCTGGCGTCTCACCCTGCAGGGGCCGGCCCTGGGGGGGCTCGAAGGATTTACCGCGTTGGGGCTCGCCATCCACCTGGGCGAGACACCGCAGGCAGCCGAGGCAGTGTTCAAGATAACCATCGGCTCCGGTGTTCCCTTTGACCTCACCCCGCGTCTGGACCTGGGCCGCAGGGGATGGCAGGAGATCCAGGTGCCACTGGCCGAGTTGGGGATGAGACAGCCGCTGATGAAGCTGGTCCTGAGGGGCACCCTGGCCGGGACGACTCCCTGCCCGAAGATGGCCAGGTCGAACTGGCCGTCTACAACATCGCCGGCCAGCAGGTAGTCAAACTGGTGGAGGGGGCGCGGGAAGCAGGCAGCTACACCCTGCGCTGGGACGGGCGGGACGGGCGCGGGAAGGAATTGGCCAGCGGGATTTATCTGTATCGGCTGCGGGCTGGAGCACAGGTGCAGACGCGCAAGCTGTTGTTGTTGCGCTGAGCAGGTGTCTCAGGGTTTGAGCACCGCCACGGTGAGGCCAGAAAGGGCGACCATGGCGGCGATGGTCCACATGAAGCGCCCGTCGATCCGTTTGAGCAGGAGTTCGTACCGATCGTCGATACGGGTATGGAGGGCGCGGATCTCCTGGCGCAGCTCCTGGCCCAGGCCCTGGACCTCGTTGCGGACCTGCTGGGTTCCGCCATGCATCTCCTGGCGCAAACCCTGGACGCTTTCGCGCATTTCCTGGCGCACCCCCTGGATCTCCTGACGCAGGTTCTGGTTCATCTCCTGCATCTCTTGGCGCAGGCTCTGGTTCATCTCCTGCATCTCCTGGCGCACCCCCTGGATGTTATCGCGCAAGTCCTGGCGCAGGTCCTGGATATCCTCCCGCAGGTAAGAGATTCCCCAGGGGAACTGTTCAGGCAGAGGGGTGGATTGGGAGGAGGGGTTCTGAGTCATGGCTGATTTCCTCTGACTGTGGTGAATATAACCCGGATCGGCGGAGACTCCAAGAAATTCAGCAAGAGGTATGCCAGGTAATCCTCTCTGGGTGTGCGGTTTCAGGGGACTCCCTGGTGGGCGGTGCAGGAGTCAGCCGCGTAGTTTTTTCGACTCAAGAGCCGGCAATTCCTGGGCGCCTTCCTCCCCGCCCCGGAACGCCCAGCCGAAGAAACACGCCGTGCCCAGCGCGAATACCCCCGGCAGCAGGAAGAAGGTCCCCCAGTCGTGTCCGCCCCCCGGCAGGGCGAGATAGTCGTAGCAGCGCCCGGCCGTGAAGTGCCCCACCAGGGCCCCCATACCGCTGTTGATCACCACCAGCAGCCCCTGGGCGCTGGCGCGCATCTGGGGCGGACTCAGCCGGTCCACCGCCACGGTGCTACCGATGGCGAAGAAGGTGAAGGACACCCCCTGCAGACACTGGGCGATCACCATCACCCACAGGGAATGGGCCGCCGCAAAACAGCCCAGCCGCAGGGCCTGGGCCAGCAGCCCGACGAAGATGGTCCAGCGCAGCCCCAGCCGCCGCAGCGCCCAGGTCAGCATCAGCATGGTGAACACCTCGGAAACCTGGGCCAGGCTCAGGAGCATATTGGCGGTGCCCGGGCTCAGCCCCAGCCGGTCGGGATCGATCAGGAAGAGAAAGCCGAAGTTGAAGAGAAAAGGACCGGCCAGGGCCGAGGCGAAGGCTGTGATCACCAGCACGGCGAATCCCGGCTGCCTCAAGAGCGAGAAGGCCGAACTCAGGCTCGTCCCCGAGGAACTGCCGCTGCCCGGCGGGGTGTGCGGCAGGGTGAAGGCGTAGGCCCCGGCGATGGCGCTCAACACCGCGGCCAGCAACAGCCCGTCGCCCAGATGCCCCTCCCCTCCCCCGCGCAGCTCCAGGTACAGGCTCAACCCCCAGCTGACCCCGATCCAGCCGATGGTGCCCCACACCCGCACCTGGCCAAAGCGCCGGAAATCCCCCAGGTGGTGAAAGGCGATGACATTGGCCAGGGAGCGGGTGGGCAGAAAGATCAGGCAGAAGAGCGCCATGGCCACCCAAAGGGGGGCGAACTCGTGCTGCATCCAGCCCCAGGCCAGCAGCGGCACGCAGAACAGGTAGCACCAGCCGGCAAGTCTCTGGCTGGGCCAGAACCGGTCGGCCAACCAGCCGGCCGCCAGGGGCGCACCGAGCGCGGCCAGGGCCCAGCTGGCCGCTACGTAGCTGATCTGCTGGCCGCTGAAGCCCAGCTCTCCCATGTGACCGCTCAGCAGCATGCCCTGGGCCCCCAGGATCATCGACGAAAAAGCGAACATCGCCGAGAGGCGCGCCATCAGCGCCGGCTGGCCCATCAATTCCCCTTCAGCATGTCCCGCAGCCTTTGGGCCAGGGCCGTGTGCCGCTCAGTGGTGCGGGCGTTGCGCACCGCGATCCCCAGCGCTCTCTTGGTCCCCACCAGCACCACCAGTTCCCGCGCCCGGGTGATAGCCGTGTAGAGCAGGTTGCGCTGCAGCATCAGGTAGTGCTGGGTGGTCAGGGGCATGACCACTGCCCGGTACTCCGATCCCTGGGACTTGTGCACCGAGACCGCGTAGGCCAGCACCAATTCGTCCAGCTCGGAAAACTCGTACTCCACCTCCTCCTCGAACTGCACCCGCACGGCCTGGTTCTCCGCATCGATGGCGCGGATGCGGCCCACATCGCCGTTGAACACCCCCTTGTCGTAGTTGTTGCGCACCTGCATCACCTTGTCCCCCACCCGGTACTCAGTGCCCCCCCGCTTCCAGCCCTGGCCTTTGGCATTGAGGCGCTGTTGCAAAACCTGGTTCAGGTTGCTGGCCCCGGTCTCTCCCCGGTACATGGGCGCCAGCACCTGGATGTCCTCGATGGGGTCCAGGTTGTAGCGGCGGGGCAGGCGTTCAGCGCACAGCTCCTGGATCAGTGCCGCCACCCGCTCGGGTTCCTCCTCCTCGACGAAGAAGAAGTCGCGGGCCTCGCGGTTGTTGAGCTGGGGAAACTCCCCGTGGTTGATCAGGTGGGCGTTGGTGACGATCTGGCTCTGCTGGGCCTGGCGGAAGATGTGGGTGAGCCGCACCACCGGCAGCGCCCCGCTGGCGATGAGTTCGCGCAGCACCTTGCCCGGCCCCACCGAGGGCAGCTGGTCCACGTCCCCCACCAGCACCAGCCGGGCCGCCGCCGGTAGCGCCCTGAGCAGGCTGTGCATCAGCGGCACGTCGATCATCGACACCTCATCGGCGATCAGGGCCTGGGCCCTGAGCGGATTGTCCTGGTGGTGCTCGAAGCCCTTGGGAGGCTTGAAACCGAGCAGCCGATGGATGGTGCGGGCCGGCCGGCCAGTGGCTTCGGCCAGTTTCTTGGCCGCCCGCCCGGTGGGCGAGCAGAGCAGCACCTGCTGTCCCTGCTGCTCCAGAAGGGCGATGATGCCCCGGGTGATGGTGGTCTTGCCGGTGCCCGGGCCCCCGGTGAGCACCATCACCTTGCTCTGCGCCGCCACCCGCAGGCCCTCGCGCTGCTGGGCCTCGTACTGGATGCCCAGTTTGACCTCCAGCGCGGCGATGGCCGCCTCGGTCTGCCCCTGGCTCTGGCGCAGGGACCCCTGCAGCAGACGCTGCAGCGAGGCGGCGATGCCCACTTCCGCCTGGTACAGAGGAGGCAGGTACACCCGCTCCCCATCCAGCACCACCCCCTGCTCGGCCCCCAGCCCCTCGAGCGCCTGGGCCAGGAGTTCCTGGCCGATCTCCAGCTCCTGCTGGGCCGCCGGCAGCAGCTCCTCCCTGGGGAGGAAGACCTGGCCCTCGTCGCTGGCCTGGTTGAGCACGTAGCGCAAACCCGCTTTGAGCCGTTCGGGCGCCTCGGGCTGTACCCCCAGGTTGCGGGCGATGCGGTCGGCGCTGAGGAAACCGATGCCCCAGATGTCGCGCTCAAGGCAGTAGGGGTTGGCCCGCACCAGGGAGATGGCCTGGTCCCCGTAGGTCTTGTAGATCTTCACCGCATAGGCCGTGCCCACTCCGTGGGACTGCAAAAAGACCATCACGTCCTTGATCTGCCGCTGGGCCTGCCAGCCCCGTTTGATGATCTCCACCCGCTTGGGGCCCGTGCCCGGCACTTCCAGAAGCCGCTCCGGCTCCCGCTCGATGATCTCCAGGGTCTCCATCCCGAAATGATCGACGATGCGCTGGGCCGTCACCGGGCCTATGCCCTTGATCAGCCCCGAACCCAGGTAACGCCTGATGCCCTCCACTGTGGCGGGGTACAGAGTCGAATAGCGGGAGAACTTGAACTGCCGGCCGTACTGGGGATGGGAGGACCACTCCCCCTCCAGGCGCACCCCCTCCCCCACCTGGACCCCGGCCATCACCCCCACCACAGTGGCCAGCTCCTCCTCCTCCCCCACCTGCAACCGGGCCACCGTGTAGCCCGAGTCCTCGGCCTGGAAGGTGATCCGCTCGATGGTGCCTTCTAGTACCTCGGGCACGGATAATTCCCTCTATATGCGAAATCCCCACCAGGCTGCCCGGCGGGGATTTCTTCCTGTCTGCGGCACGGGGCCACACTCATCTTTTCTTGAGTTTCTCTTCGGCGCTGTCCTGGGGAATATAGCCCAGCACCTCGCGGGCGTGGTCGATGTCCACCCAGCGCCACTGGTTGTTGGACACCCCGTAGAAGATGTCGAAGCGCAGTTCCTCGGGTGCGTTCACCGCCCTTTCGATCAGCTGCACCACGTCGCGCTGGCTGCACCAGACCGCCCCGGACTCAGGCTTGTGCGGATGGTCCTCGGCATTGACCCAGCCGATGCGCAGGCAGAGGGCGGACAGGTCGTGCACGTCGGCGTAATAGCGAGCCAGGGCCTCGCCCCAGATCTTGGTGGCCGGGTAGAGCCCAGTGGGGCGCACCGGCCACTCGTGGGTCACGGTGTGGATGTCGGCCTGGGCAGCCTCGGCAAAGCGGCCCTCGGCCAGGGACTTGTAGGGCTCGTCCAGCTGATACCCCCAGGAGACCATGATCGAACTGGCGTACACCACCCGCTTCACCCCGGTGCGCACCGCTGCCTCGAACACGTTGCGCACCCCGACAATATTGCTGGACAACAGGCTTTCCCAACTGGCGTCGGGCCGGGGATCGGCCGCCATCTGCACCACCACCTCCACGCCCGCCATGGCCCGTTCCACGGCCTCCAGATCGCTGAGATCCACCAAGTGGAACTGATCCTTGGGGATCTGCAACTGGCGGGTGCGGGGCGCCCGCTCGGAGAGCCGCCGCCGCCGGGCCAGGCCGTGCACCTCGTACTTGGCCGGCTGGGCCTGGAAACGCTGGTACGCAGAACTGGCGATCAGGCCGTACACCCCGGTGATCAACACCTTTCTCGGCGCCATCCTCAGATCCTCTTTCGTCAAACGCAGGCTTTATTATAACGACGCCGCTGTTTGCCTTCAAGGGAAGAGCGCCGGGCCCTTACTAGATCGGCCCCCAGGGCGGCGATGTAATTGAGCGCCCAGTAGCGCTGGTCGTAGTCCATCCCCTAACCCACCACAAATCGGGCGCGGCGCTTCCCTGTAATCTAAGGATGGAAGGGCAAAAGGGCTCGGGGGATGATAAAAAAAGCGCGGGGCTGTACCTGGGAGGTGTACAGCCCTGCGCTGGGGGAGGGGAAAGGGGAGGAGGTCAGACCAGTTCGGTCTCGGGCTCCTCGACTTCGGCAGCCCCATTGGGCGCGGCAGCCGTACCCCCATTGATCTTGAGTAATTGGCGCAGTTCGCCTTCGATCTGGTCAGCCAGCTCGGGGTGTTCCTTGAGGAAGAGGCGGGCGTTCTCGCGGCCCTGGCCCAGGCGCTCCTCAGCATAGGAGAACCAGGTGCCGCTCTTCTCGATGAGTTCGTGCTGGATACCCAGGTCCAGCAGATCGCCCTCCCTGGACACGCCGATCTCGTCGCCGCGGAACATGATGTCGAATTCGGCCTCCCTGAAGGGGGGAGCCACCTTGTTCTTGACCACCTTGATCCGGGTGCGCCGGCCGATGACCTCCTCGCCGTCCTTGATCAGCCCGATGCTGCGGATGTCGAGGCGCACCGAGGCGTAGAAGCACAGCGCCCGGCCCCCGGTGGTGGTCTCGGGATTGCCGAACATCACCCCGATCTTCATGCGCAGCTGATTGATGAAAACCACGGTGGTGCGCGACTTCTGGACCGAGCCGGTGATCTTGCGCAGGGCCTGGGACATGAGGCGGGCCTGCAGGCCCATGTGCGAATCCCCCATCTCCCCTTCGAGTTCGGCTCTGGGGACCAGGGCGGCCACCGAATCCACCACGATCAGGTCGATGGCGCCGCTGCGCACCAGGGTGTCGGTGATCTCCAGGGCCTCCTCGCCAGAATTGGGCTGGGCGATCAGCAGGTTGTCGATGTCCACTCCCAGCTTGCGGGCAAAGCTCACATCGAGGGCGTGCTCGGCGTCGATGAAGGCCGCGATGCCACCCCGCTTCTGGGCTTGGGCGATCATCTGGAGGGCACACATGGTCTTGCCCGCGGCCTCGGGGCCGAAGAGTTCGACGATCCGGCCCCGGGGGCTGCCCCCGACGCCCAGCGCGACATCCAGGGACAGGGAACCGGTGGGGATTACCGCGACCTCGCTCACCTGGGACTCGCCCAGCCTCATGATCGACCCCTTGCCGAACTGCTTCTCCACCTGGCTGATGGCCAGTTCCACGGCCTTGTGCTTGTCGGTGCAGTTGGCCGGGGCATTGCCATTGAGCTTCGCAGAAGATACCATGACATCCTCCTGGATCTTGTTCTCCCGTGGGGCCGGACCTGGCCAGTAGGGAGCATGAGCAGCGATCTCCTGCACAAAAAGATAGTATTTTTATGTGCAGCTGTCAAGCGGTTTTTTGGCGGCCTGACACAAAAGCCCATACAAAGTCTGTGCCAGAATATAAATGTCTATTTATCTGTGATTTAAGAAAGAGAGATAAGCGGGGATGTGTAAAAAAAGGACCACTGCTGTGAAACAGAAGAAACGAAATCCAGGCGGAGGGGAGATGACCCTGTAGACCTTTCCCGGGGGGTAGCTGGGGAGGAAAGGACGCGGGAGGGGTGGAGGGGAGAGCGGAGCCCGCAACGCCCCAACGTATGGGGCGTTGCGGGGGTAGGGTGGTAGGGCGGTGAGTTAAGCGAGCAGGGTGGAAAGTCCGCGCCTTGGGAAAGGTCGGAATGGCATGCAACGCCCCAACGTATGGGGCGTTGCCCCCGACGCCCCCTACTTCTCCAGCAGCGCCACTTCCTGGGCTGCCTCCAGCCCACCGATACCCACCACCTCCATGCCCTCGGGCCGGCGCCAGCCCTTGAGATTGCTGCGCGCCACCAGACACCTAGTAAAGCCCAGGTTGCGGGCCTCGGCCACCCGCCGCTCGATCTGATCCACCGGCCGCACCTCCCCGCCCAGGCCGATCTCGCCGATGGCCACCGTGCCCGACTCGATGGGCCGGTTGAGAAAGCTGGAAATCAGAGCTAGCCCCACCCCCAGATCCACCGAAGGCTCCTCGACGCGGATGCCGCCCACCGCGTTGACGAAGATGTCCTGGGAGGCGATCTGGTACCCGCCCCGCTTCTCCAGCACCGCCACCAGCAGGGCCAGGCGCCTGGGATCGATGCCGGTGGCCACCCGCTGCGGGTACCCGAAGCTGCTGGTGCTCACCAGGGCCTGGATCTCCACCAGCAGGGGCCGCGTCCCCTCGATGGTGCACACCACCGCCGAACCCGAGACCCCGGGGGCCCGCTCGGCCAACAGCAGCTGCGAGGGATTGCCCACCTCCACCAGCCCGCGCTCCCGCATCTCGAAGACCCCGATCTCATTGGTCGAGCCAAAGCGGTTCTTGGCCGCCCGCAGGATGCGGAAATGGTGGTGGCGCTCCCCTTCGAGATAGAGGACCGTGTCGACCAGGTGCTCCAGGGTGCGGGGACCGGCCACTGTGCCTTCCTTGGTCACGTGGCCCACCAGGAAGACCGGGACGCCCCGTTCCTTGGCAAAATAGACCAGGCGGGCGGCGCACTCGCGCACCTGGGCCACGCTGCCGGGGGCGCTTTCCATTTGGGGGTAGTAGATGGTCTGTATCGAGTCGACGACCACCGTCAGGGCCTCGGCCCGCTCCAGCGCTTCGAGAATGGAAACCAGGTTGGTCTCGGAGAACACCCACAGCTCAGGGGAGAGGGAGCCGATGCGGCCGGCCCGCAGGCGGATCTGGGCCCCTGACTCCTCGGCCGACAGATACACGGTGCGCTGGTTGCGGCCGGCCAGTTGGCCAGCCATCTGCAGCAACAAGGTAGACTTGCCGATGCCCGGATCGCCACCCACTAACACCACCGAGCCGGGCATGATGCCCCCGCCCAGCACTCGGTCCAGTTCCCCCAGGCCGGTCTGCAGGCGCTCGGCCTCCTGGAGGGAAATCTCGGTGATGGGCTGCATGGCCGCCGCTGGCGAGCGGCGCTCGGGCCGCCGGCTGTCCTCGGGGGGAGGCAATTCCTCGACGCAGGTGTTCCATTCTCCGCAGGCCGGGCAGCGCCCGAACCAGCGGGGCGCCTGGTGGCCGCAGGACTGACAGGCGTAGTGCGAACGGGCTTTCTTGGCCATCTACCGACCTCCGCTGCGGAGGGCACTCACCACCCTTGGAATGCCGGCCAGATCTGGGCGGATCCGGGCCGGGGCAAAGGCACCGCGCTGCTGCAGCAGGCCGGCCACCTCATCGGCCTGCCCCACCCCCACCCCCCGCCCCCGCATCCCCCGCGGGGCCAGGAAAGGGGCCGCCTGCTCCACCAGGCGCCGGTGGAAGTCCAGGCCATCCTCCCCCCCGTCCAGGGCCAGGCGCGGCTCGTAGTCGCGCACCTGGGGCTCCAGGCCATCCAGGTCGCCGCGGCACACATAGGGGGGATTGCAGGCGATCAAGTGGAACTGCCCCGCCGGCTGCAGCGGGGCCAGCAGGTCGCCACAGCAGAAGGCCACCCGCTCTTCCAGCCCCTGCTGGCGGGCGTTGCGGCGGGCCAGGGCCAGGGCGGGCGGCGAGATATCGGTGGCCTTCACCCGCGCTGCGGGACATTCCTGGGCCAGGGCCAGGGCGATGGCCCCCGAACCGCAGCCCAGGTCCAGCACCTGGGGGGCCTCGCAACCTCTCAGGTGTTCGAGGGCCGCCTCCACCAGAATTTCGGTTTCGGGCCTGGGGATGAGCGCCGCCTGGTCCACGGCCAAGGTCAGATTCCTGAAGCCAGCCTTGCCGGTGATATACTGCAAGGGCACGCCCCGCAGGCGCTGCCTGACGTGCTCCCGGTACGCGTCCACCTGCGCGGCACTGAGCAGCTGGTCGAAACGCAGGTACAGGTCCAGCCGTTTGAGGGCCAGCACGTCGGCCAGCAGCAACTCGGCCTGCAGGCGGGGATTATCGATTTTTTTGGCGGCGAAAAAGCGGCTGGTCTCGTCGAGCAGGGCGAGCAGTTGCCAGGGGCGGGGCGCCGCGCTGCTCACCCAGGCTCCTCCCCCACCACGGCCAGGGCATGCTCCTGGGCGGCCAGGGTGAGCTGCTGGACCACCTCGTCCAGGTCGCCGTCTAACACCTCTTCGAGGCGGTAGAGGGTCAGGCCGATGCGGTGGTCGGTGAGCCGCCCCTGGGGGAAGTTGTAGGTGCGGATCTTGGCGCTGCGGTCGCCGCTGCCGATCTGCTGCCGGCGGGCTTCGGAGATCTTCTTGTTCTGCTCGGACTGAAAGCGGTCCAGCAGGCGGGCCCGCAGCACCTTGAGGGCCTTGTTCTTGTTCTTGAGCTGGGATTTCTCGTCCTGGCAGGAGACCGCGATCCCGGTGGGGACGTGGGTGACGCGCACCGCCGAATCGGTGGTGTTGACGCTCTGCCCGCCCGGTCCCCCCGATCGGTACACGTCGATCTGCAGGTCTTCGGGGGCGATGGCCACCTCCACCTCCTCGGCTTCGGGCAGCACCGCCACCGAAGCGGCCGAGGTGTGGATGCGGCCATTGGCCTCGGTCTTGGGTACCCGCTGCACCCGGTGCACCCCGCTCTCGAACTTGAGTTTGCCGAAGGCGTCCTTGCCCGAGACCAGGAAGATCACTTCCTTGAAACCACCCGCCGGATTGGTGCTGGAGGAGAGGGGCTCGATCTTCCAGTTGCGCCGTTCGGCCAGGCGGGTGTACATGCGATAGAGATCCGCGGCAAAGAGCCCGGCCTCGTCCCCCCCGGTGCCGGCCCGGATCTCGATGATGGCGTTGCGGCTGTCGCTGGGGTCCCTGGGCACCAGCTGCACCCGGATCTGGCGCTCCAGGCGCTCCACCTCAACGCCCAGGGTCTCCACCTCGCCGCGCGCCAGGGCCAGCAGTTCGGCATCCTCCTCGCCCAGGAGTTCCCGGGCTTCGCCCAGCTGGCCCAACAGCTTGCGGTAGCGCGCCCCCAGTTCCACCACCTCGCGCAGATCACCTGCCTCCTTGGCCAGCTTCTGGTACAGGGAGGAGTTCTGGACCGTCTGCGGATCGGCCAGCCGCTCGTTGAGTTCCCGGTAGCGCTTCTCGTAGATGCTCAGCTTGTCCAGCATCGCTCAAGAAACCAGGGAATAGGCTTGGGGCGAGGGCTGGCCCAGGGCGTGGCGCAGGGCGACCAGGGCCACCTCCAGCTGGTCGTCGCTGGGCTCGCGGGTGGTGATGCGCTGCAGCCACAGCCCTGGGGTGCTCAGCAGGCGCACCAGCGGATGATGCCGCCTCCGCCCGGAAAATTTGAGCAGTTCAAAGCCCACCCCCGAAATCAGGGGCAGGACCGACAGATGGGTGGCAAAACGCTCAGGCAGGCTCTGCGGATGGCCAAAAACCAGGGGAAAGGCCCCGTCCACCAGGGCGAAGATCCCCACCGCCAGCAGGGCGACGATCAGCAGAAAGCTGGTGCCGCAGCGGGGGTGCAGCCGGCTGCAGCGGCGGGCGTTCTCCACCGTCAGTTCGGCGCCGGCCTCCAGGGCGAAGATGCTCTTGTGCTCGGCGCCGTGGTACTCGAAGACCCGCCGGATCTCCTGCCATTGGCTGATGCCCCACAGATAGAGCAGGAGCAGGGACAGGCGCACCCCGCCGGCCACCCCGTTGAAGGCCAGGGCATCGGGGTTCATGCCCGCGCGGTGGGCGACGAAGAGGGGCAGCAAGAAAAAGAGGCCCAACCCGGCCCCCAGCGAGACCGCCAGGGTGAAGACCATGGCCAGTCGCTCCTTCCAGCCCCCATTTCCGGAGGCCGGGATCCCCTCCCCGGCTTCGCCGCCGGCCATCTCGGCCGAAAAATTGAGGGTGCGCATGCCCACGATCAGCATCTCGAAGAAGGAGACCGCCCCGCGCAGCACCGGCAGGCGCAAGGGGCGCCAGCGCTGGCTCCAGGGGACGTGGGTCTCCTCCCTGACCACGATCCCCCGGTCGGGCGTGCGCACCGCGGTGACGATCTTGCCGGCGGCCCGCATCATCACCCCTTCGATGACCGCCTGCCCGCCCACCGGCAGATCCTGGGTCAGCTGCAACCTGGCCTCGCGACAGTCCAAATCAGTCAACGCGTTTTCCTTGGTCGCCATTGCTAACTGCCTGAATTGCGGCATTTGCCCCCGGTGGGCACCTTGTCCACGCCTTCGCTCATCCTTGCGGTCCGTACATGAAAAAGGTGATAAGACCGCAGCCCTATCACCTGCAAACCTTCTGGAGCGCACTAAGCCTGCGCCGCTTCCTCCTGCTGTTGCCCGTACCGGCGTTTGAACTGCTCGATACGGCCGCCCTTCTCCGCGATCAGCTGCCGCTTCCCGGTGTAGAAGGGGTGGCACTTGGAACAAAGGCCCACGTGCAATGAGGCGACAGTGGAGCGGGTCTTGACCTTGTTGCCGCAGGAGCAGACGATGGTGACTTCTGGGTATTCTGGATGGATACCGGCTTTCAACGGAACACCTCCTGAAAAAGGCCGCGTTTTAAGATAGGCCGGCGGCGGAAAAAAGCAAGACCCAGAGCCGACCCGGGAACCTGATGGGGTTTTCGGATAGGCTCTTACTCATTCATCGACTTGAGGAATTCCGCGTTGGACTTGGTCCCCTGCATCCGCTCCAGCAGGAACTCCATGCCCTCGGTGACCCCCATCTGGTTGAGGATGCGCCGCAGGATCCAGGAACGGCTCAGCTCGAATTCAGACAGCAGCAGCTCCTCCTTGCGGGTGCTGGTGGTGGTCACGTCGATGGCCGGGAAGGTGCGGCGGGAGAAGAGCCGGCGGTCGAGGACCACCTGCATGTTGCCGGTGCCCTTGAACTCCTCAAAGATCACCTCGTCCATGCGGCTGCCGGTCTCCACCAGGGCGGTGGCGATGATGGTGAGGCTGCCGCCCTCCTCGATGTTGCGCGCCGCCGCAAAGAAGCGGCGCGGCCACTGCAGGGCCGTGGAGTCCACCCCGCCGGTGAGGATGCGGCCGCTGTGCGGGGTCACGGTGTTGTAGGCGCGCGCCAGGCGGGTGATGCTGTCCAAGAGGATGACCACGTCGCGTTTGTGCTCCACCAGGCGCCTGGCCTTCTCGATGACCATCTCCGCCACCTGCACGTGGCGGGTGGCCGGCTCGTCAAAGGTCGAGCTGATCACCTCGCCCTCCACCGCGCGCAGCATGTCGGTGACCTCCTCCGGACGCTCGTCGGTCAGCAGCACGATCAGCACCACCTCGGGGTGGTTCTTGGTGATGGCCTTGGAGAGCTTCTGCAGGAGCACGGTCTTGCCGGTAAAGGGCGGGGCGACGATGAGGCCGCGCTGCCCCTTGCCGATGGGGCAGAGCAGGTCGAGGATGCGGGTGGTCATGTCGGTGGGATCGTGTTCCAGGGTCAGGCGGGTGCGGGGGTGGAGGGCGGTGAGGTTCTCGAAGATGGTCTTGTTCTTGGTGACCTCCGGATCTTCGAAGTTGATGGCCTCCACCCGCAACAGGGCAAAGTATTTCTCGTCGTTCTTGGGGGGGCGGATCTGCCCCGAGATGGTATCGCCCGTCCGCAGGCTGAAGCGTTTGATCTGGGAGTGGGAGACGTAGATGTCGTCCGGACCGGGCAGGTAGTTGTAGCTGGGAGAACGGAGAAAGCCGAAGCCCTCCTCCAGCACCTCGAGCACCCCCTGGGCAAAGATCAGGCCGCTGCGCTCGGTCTGACTCTTCAGGATGGCGAAGATCAACTCCTGCTTGCGCATGGCCGTGTACTCTGGCACCTCCAGATTGCGCGCCAGTTCCTGGAGGTCCAGGATGTTCATGCGCTGCAGTTCGACGATATTCATCTTGTTGCGTTCGGGCGGCATCGCACACCTTTCACGAGAGGATGTACTGGACACACTCCGGACTCGGGGCTCCCGGACGGCCAGCAATGACAACAGAAGGAAATGATCTATACAACAGGCAGGGCCTCGAAAAGGCAGCGGGCTTTTGTGACCCGATCCCGCAACCGCCAAGCGGCACGCTGCAATCCAGAGATTTAGAAGTTGAGACGAAGATCAGCGCAGGAGTTGGATAACCTATAAAGGAGAATGCGGGAAAGGAAGAGTCGGGTGAGCAAAAAAGCGCAGTGATATAAAGCTATGGTGAAACCGAATCTTTGTCAAGCCCTCCGGTGACTGCCTCCCGGGCAACCACCGGAAGGCCGGCATTCGAGGAGACCTCAACCGCCCCGCACTTCGTCGGCATTGGCGATGGTCTTCCCAAAATTGTCGGCAAAGAGGAAGAAATCGTCGAAGTCGATCTTCCCGTTGGGCACCAGGTCGTAAAGGGGGTCAAAAGTGGTATCGCCGGCCCCCAAGCCAAAGTGATCGGCAAAGAGGAAGAAATCGTCGAAGCCCACCCGGTCTCCCTGCTTGCTGAACCAGCCGACTACCGGCAACCCGTCCTCCCCCACCGGTTTTACCGGCCCGACCGGGGGAACAAAGGTGTTGTCGAGGGCCGAGGCAATACGGGCCAAGTCCTCAGCGCTTCCCAGATCCACGAGATAGTCGGTCTCATTGTCAGCGTCGAAGGACCGGACAGAATAGATATAGGTGATATCGGCCTGTGCCGTTTCATCCACGTAGGAGTGAGATCCCGGAGCCAGCACCGCGAGCAGTTCTTCTTCATCCGTATCGACGTTGAGGCGGTACACACGATAACCCCGCATCCCACTCTGGGTCACCACCACGTCGCCGAAGGCGCTGAGCACCTTGCGGTCGTCGGCCGACAGTTCCCAGGCGAGGGTGATGCTCCCCCCTGTGTCATCGGGGGTATCTATGGCGGTCAGCTCCCCAACTGGGGCCGGGGGAATATTGTCTATAGACCGCACGGGTTCGGCCGTGGTGACCAGCTCCGCCTGGACCGCCCAGGCTCCCATCAACACCAGCCCGGTGGAAAGCGCCAGTTTGCTCCTGTTCATCGCGTCTACCTCCTGCATAGAAGGCAAATGGATATGCTGTCAAAGATATCCTAAAACTTACACCGCGGCAGAGCCGTGGTCAACCCTTGTTTTTTCCCCACCCAAAACACGAGAGGCGCAGTCCCGCAGGGGACTGCGCCTCTGCGCTTGGCCGGTTGCCTGACTACTTATTCTATGATCTGGCCGCGAATCTCGCCCGACGCATGGGCGGCCGTGTGCACGTTGACGTAGAGATTGCCGGCCTTCAGTTCGTCTACCAGCGCCGGGGTGAGGCCGCTGCTGCTGTCCCAGGTGCCCGAAGCCACCCACACGCCGACAGACTCCTCGGTGAAGGAGAGGGGGAGCACCGGGGAGCCGCTGACCCCGGCGGGTGCCTGGTGGATATGCGCCACCGTGATGGTGCCGGTAAGACCTTCGACGATGATCTCGTAGGTCAACCCTCCGGCATCGGTATAGGAGAAGTCGCCGATACCGGTGCCGGCCTCAGTGAAACCTCCGCCTTCCTGCGCCGAATCGAGCTCGGCGGTGAAGAAGATCTCCGTCGGAGCGCTGGCCGTTTCCTCGTAGGTGCCCGACTTGCCGAAGTTGTCGGCGAAGATGAAGAAGTCGTCGAAATTGACCGCCTCGTCGCCGTTCAGATCGAAGGCGGGATCCCAGTTGGGCGAGGCCGAATTCAAGCCGAAATTGTCGGCAAAGAGGAAGAAGTCGTCGAAATTGACCGACGTATCGCCGTCGAAGTCGCCGAGGATCTCGTTGCCTTCGGGATCCCGAAGTACCGGCGGACCGCCTTCCGGCACGCCGGTGCCTGAAAGGGCGACCTCAAACTGGGGATGGGCCGGATCGTCGGTAGCAATAGAGACCGACCCCGTGTAAGCGATTGCCTCAGCCGGGGCGAAGACCACCTCGATGACCTGAGATTCGCCGCCGTCCAGGCTGATCGACCCCTCGTCCGAAAGGGAGAAGGCGTCGTCGCCGCTGATGCTGATCGTCACCTCCAGGGGCAGGCCGCCCTTGTTGGAGATGGTCACCTCACGGCTGGAAAAGCCGTTCACCACGGTCCGGGGGAAGCTGATGGACTGGGTGCTGACATCGGCGACCGCGCCGCTCAGACCGCCCACCACCGCGGCCGACAGGCTGATCACCATCAGCCGATTGTTGGGATCGTTGGTGATGATGGTCAGGGTGCCGGTGTAGGTGCCATTCACATTGCCCACGTCCGCGGCGGCAAAGGAGACGTCGATATCGCCGCTCTCGCCGTTGGCGAGGCTCAGCTTCTCAGGGAAGGCGAAGAAACCCACGCCCTCAACCGAGGCGGAGACGATCAGGATGGCGTCTTCTTCGGTGGAGCTGTTGGTGAAGGAGAGGGTCGTGGAGGCATCACCGTCGGCCTCCACCTCGCCGAAGGCAATAGCCGTGGTCTGGGAAGCCTCGTAATCGAGCAGATCACCAAGACCCGCATCGGCGAAGACCTGGGGATCGGTCGCGACCACTTCGTTGAGCTGGGCCACTGCTTCCGAGGCCGGACTGTCCGGATCGTCGGTGATCTCGAAGTCGACGATAACACTTCCGGCTCGCACCCCCTTAATGATGATACGGGACTGGGGAATACCGAGCAGGTCGGCCAGTAAGCTTTTTAGATTGGTGGTGAAGGTCTGGACAGCAGCCTGGTCGTTGACGTTGACCGTGCTACTGAAGCGCATGGTCACTGCCTGAGCGATGGGCGCCGCATTCTCCGGCAGCTTAGTCTTGGCTTCGCCCGGAGGTCCGAAACTGACCACCTCGGATTCGACAGGGGCGCTGCTGTTCCCGGCGGCATCCACGGAAGAAACCGCATAGGTATAGGGAACGCCGCTTTCGACTCCGGTGTCTATATAAGTGGCCTGGCCGCCATCCACCGTGTCGATCAGCTCATAATCGCCGCCCAGGGCGCTGCGCCAGATCTGGTAGGAGGCCACATCGTTGATGTTGACAAAGGTTCCGCCCGAGGTGAAATCGTCTCCGGCTGGAGACTGGCGGACAAAGTCATCCGCAGAGAGATCCCAGGACAGCTCGCCCTGGAAATCCACTAGGTTCGCTTCTGCCTTGAGATTGGCCGGTGGGGCAGGCGCCCGGTCATCTACAGATCCTACCGGACCTGTAGTGTTCTCCGTGGTCGCGAGCGCCCCAGACGCCGAGCTTGCCCAGGCAAAGAGCGCAGCCAGCCCCAAAACGGCCAAACTCGCTCCAAAACTCGATCTGCCTCTCGACATATCCGATATCCTCCTCTGTGTCTGACGGTATTTCTTATACCCTGATAAGTTTAAGTCTTAGAAAAAGTTACTACAAAACTCCACTGTGCGGTCTTCCTCCCCAGAGCCGCGCTGCAGAGTGCTGCAGTTTGGAGGTAAATTTAGGGCATTATAGGTCCAAGTCAAGCAAATTCTTACAAATCAAGCAATTTCTTCCAATTGCCCTTTCGAGAACCCGGCCTCCTCTCTCTGCAAGGGGATGAAGCGACGACCGCCACTCTCGCCTGTAGAGCGGTGATAACAGGGTGGAATATATACTTTTTACTAGACCCCAGGCAAGGAGTATTTGCAGCTCTTCAACCCCCTATGGCGATCAAATTTAAATAAACCCACCCCGCCTTGCTGTGATTAAGAACACCCTGGGCCTTCTTGACGGCCCCAAAAACCTGGGATATACTTCCCGAAACCCCTTTTCCACCCTCATTGGGCATGCCGCAGATCCCCCAGGAAACTATCCAGCGCATCCGCGAAGCGAGCGATATTGTCGAGGTCATCTCAGATCATGTCCAACTGAGGAAGGCCGGGCGCAATTTTGTGGGCCTGTGCCCTTTTCACGGAGAGAAAACCCCCTCCTTCAACGTCAATCCCGAACTCCAGTTCTACAAATGCTTTGGCTGTGACGCCGGCGGCGATGTCTTCAAGTTCATCCAGCAGATCGACCGCGTCAGTTTCACTGAGGCAGTGGCCCATTTGGCCCAGCGCAGCGGCATCGCCCTGCCCAGCACCGGCCAGCAGCCCGGCGACGAGCTGAGCGACCAACTCTACCGGGCCAGCGACCTGGCCATGAAATACTACCACCACCTGCTGCGCCAGTCCGAGGGCAAAGAAGCCCTCGCCTACCTGCAAACCCGGGGGATCAGCGACCAGACCATCGACCGTTTTGGCCTGGGCTGCGCCCCGGTGGAATGGGATGCCTTTTTCAAGATGGCCACCCGGCGCCAGTTCGACCCGGCGGTCCTGGAGCGGGCCGGCCTGATCTCGGCCAGGAAGGAAGGCAAGGGATACTACGACCGCTTTCGCGAACGGCTGATCTTCCCCATCGCCAACCTGTCCGGGCGCACCATCGCCTTTGGGGCCCGGACCCTGAAAGCCGACCAGCAACCCAAGTACCTCAACTCCCCCGAAACCCCCATCTACCACAAGAGCAGCACCCTCTACGGCCTGCACCAGGCCCGCGAGGCCATCCGCCAGCAGGATTGTGTCCTGGTGGTGGAAGGGTACATGGATTTCTTGAGCCTGGCCCAGCACGGCATCGCCCATGCGGTGGCCTCCGCCGGCACTGCCCTCACCGAAGAGCACTGCCGCCTGCTCTCGCGCTTTGCCCGGCGGGTGGTGCTGGTCTTCGACGGCGACGAGGCCGGCTCGGCGGCCTCGCTGCGGGGCCTGGAAGTGGTGCTGGCCACCGGCCTCGAAGCCTACGCGGTCTCCCTGCCGGGCGGGCACGATCCCGACACCTTGGTGCAGGCCGAAGGCCCGGAAGCGCTGCTGGCCCTGGTGGGGGCGGCCGGTTCCGCCCTCGACTTTCACCTCGGACAACTCGCCCGCCAGCACGACCTGCGCACCCTGGACGGCAAGGCCCGGGCCGCCGAGGCCGTCCAGTCCCTGCTGGCCCGCTGTCGGGACGCGGTGCGCCGCGACCTGCTCCTGCGCGAAGCCTCCCAGCGCCTGGGCATCGGCGAAAAGGCCTTCCGCCAGCAGTTGCAGCAGACCCTGCGCCGGCAGACGCTCAGAACCGCCCAGGCACCCCAGGAAAATGCCCCAGCCAGCCAGGCTGCCAAAAACCTCCCCAGCCCGGAGCGGACTATCCTGGGATTGCTGTTGCAGTATCCCCGTTTTATCGGGCCCACCGCACAGGTGGTGCGCCCTGAGGTCTTCGCCGACCCGCGCGCCCAGCATCTGGCCCGCCTGCTTTTTGACGAATACCACCAGGCAAAGGAGTTGGACCTGTCCGGGCTGATGGGCCGCGCCGCCGACCCCGAACTGGTCCAGCTCATCTCGACCTGCGCCATGGTAGACATCGATGAGGCCCAGGTTGAGCAGGAGTGGGAAGGCCACGTGCAGTACCTACAGCGCGAGGCTCTGACCAGGCAGATCGAGCAGCTTCAGCAGGAACTCCATAAAGCCGTGGCTGCCAGGGACGAGACCCGACAACAGGATTTGCAACGCGAACACGAACGCCTCCGCAAAGAGCGCCAGACCCTGCTGCCCTCCACTCCGCCTTGACTGCCCGCAGAAAAGTCCCTTTTATTTTTGGCGAGGGCCCATAGCTCAGTTGGTCAGAGCGGCGGACTCATAATCCGTTGGTCGTAGGTTCAAATCCTACTGGGCCCACCAGTTTCAAGCATCTGTAAGACAAGCGGTTGCGAGGGTCTAATCAGGATCTTCGCAACCGCTTTTTTTGTGTGAAATGGCCTGGGTCTCGCAAAAGTCTCCATCGATTTCGTTTCGGGCATCGAGTAGATTAGAGGCAAGAAGCACTGAAGAGGGCCGGAGCGCCGACGGGTGCCAACCGGTGCCTATCCACCGGCCGGCCCACTTCTTTCCCTGGAGGCCGTTGCACGGCCGGTTGAGTAGGAACAAAGACTTGTAGATCCTCCCAGGGGCAAAAATCGGTCAAAAGGGGGTTGGGAAGGGGGCAGGCCAAAATTGACAAAGGGCCGCTAAAAAAGGTCGTCGCTGGCGGTTCGGGAAGGGCAGGTTTCTTATCCAGAGCCGGTGTTGCTCGAACAGCTGTTCGAGTTGGCGCGTGTGGGGGCCCACGTGCAGGCCAAGAAAGCCCCGTCGCTAAGGCCGCTTCCCGAGACGGGGGCCGCGGTGTTGGCGCCAGGGGAAGGGCCGGAACTGGGGGTGGCCTCCCCCAGCCAGCGGGTCGAAGAGGTGGCAGCGGCGCTGCTGAAGGGGGAGACCTCGCCGTCGGCGCTGGCGCACTTGTGGGAAGGGACGACGGGCTGGTTGATGCTGATGTTTGTACAGAGCGCAACGGCCTCCTGCTGGAAAATCCCGATATCGAGACGGTGGGGGTTGACGAGCAACTGCACCGAGAAGCGCTCAGCTTGCTCATGGAACGTCAGGACAAGAGCTACTCTTTGTGCGATGCGGTCAGCTTTGTGCTCATGCGCCAGCGCAACCTCAGCGAAGCCTTGACGACGGATCGCCATTTTGAGCAAGAGGGATTGCGCCGGCTACTGGTCTAGGAGGCCACCCCCTCCGCCGTTACTTCTTTCCTCGGACCACCCCCTCCGCCACCATCTTCTCGAAGGCGCGCAGCTCGCGCACCCCATCCAGCACCCCGATCTCCAGGTGGAAGTGGCGCACCTCGCCGGGTTGGATGTGCTGCAGGTACCCGTGTTTGCGGTTCCAGGCGCGGCCCAGCATGCTGACATTGCCCGGCTCGATGCCCATGACATAGGTGCCCCGGTGGAAGTGCTGCCAGTGGTTGAGGAGGGGGATCTCCTGGCGCGGGAATTTCCAGTACAGGCCCAGCCCCAGCCGATCGTTGAGCACGCCTACATGTACGTTCCCCTCCCGGTCGGCCAGGGGGCGGTGCACAAAGACATTGTCGTGGGCCTTTTTCTGCGGGGGCCCGACCAGGGTGTAGGCCTCCGGTCCCACCTCTTCGTCCTTGAGCCATTCGGTGGTGCGGGCGCTGTGGACGAGTACCCGGGCGCCCCGGTCGAGCAGGGGAAAGCCGGGGTTGCAGTGGTACACGAACATCAGGGGCGAGGGGTCCACCCCCAGATTTTCGATGCGGTCGTGGATGGTGAAGCGCCGCTCGCCCAGGTTCATCCTGATCTGGCGGGTCAACTCCAGAAAGGTGCCGAAGACCACGGCCTCGCGCATCTTGCCGCGGATGCGGATCGCGTAGTCATCGCCCTCCCAGCCGGCCTCGGCCACCACGTTCTTGGCCGGGATGAAGGAGAGCCGGCCGTGCAGGCCCAATTCCTGGTTCTCCTCCTCGGGATCGGTCTCGGGGTGGCCGGTGAAGACCATGCCGCAACTGAGCACCAGGCCGCCGTAGAAGCCGCGCATCCAGCCGTATCCCTGGGGCTCGTAGAAAGCCGGACCCACGTCGCCGGTGTTGCCCCGGAAACACAGGGACATGCCCTTGTAGTGGGCCGAGGCGATGTCGAGAGCGCGGCCGGGCAGCACCGAAAAGCACAGTCCTGAGGCGTTGAACACCTCGATCAGATCGGCGCCGCGCTCGCTGCCCTCCACCAGTTCGGCGCGGCGGGCGCCGGCCACCTGGCTCATGTCGCCCACCAACTCGCGCACCTGCTGGGGGGTGTAGTTCCTGCCGAAGAGACGGGGCATGGTGGTCCTCCTGGTGAGGAGATTTCGTTGGGTCTTGGAGCCGGATGCAGGGAAAGATAAAAGGGCGCCGGGCACCACACAAGCGGCTGATTGACCCGGGGGCGGGGATTGTGTAGCATATCCTGACAAAATACCAAGAAACCGCCATTACCTGACAGGCGCTGCACGCGGGGATTTTTTTTGGGGACAGTATTGTATAAATTATCTTGTCCCAAGCCTGGCAGCTAGCCGCATCTCGCACCTTCTGAAGAGACTGATGAAAAAACTGATCGAAATAAAGCACCTGGACGTGGGGATGTTCCTCGAGGCGGAGGTGGTCCGCGAAATGCGGGAAGACGAAGAACAGCGCTTCTTGGTGCCGCGCAACGCCATCCAGGCCGGCCAGAGCAGCAAGCGGGCCCGGTTGACCGGGAGCATGCACGAGCGCATCGAACGCGACGGTGGGCTGATGCTCTCGTCCCCGGTCTATATCGACCGGTTCCGCGAACTGGGGTACACCAGTGTCACCATCGACACCGACAAGGGCAAGGACCTGCCCGAGACGGTCAAACCCCTCACTGACCCCACCCGGCCCCCGCCGCCGCCCGGCCGCATGGTCCATTTCGACGAGGAGATCGAAAGGGCCACGGAGGCGCGCGAGCAGACCACTGAGACCCTCAAGACGGCGCTGGAGGACGTGGCTTCGGGCAGGGGGGTAGACGCGGCGGCGCTGGCGGGGGCCAGCGAGGTGATCACCGAGAGCATCCTGCGCAACATGGACGCCATGGTCAGCCTCACCCGCATCAAGCAGCACGACCCCTACACTGCCGTGCACTGCATGAACGTATGCACCCTGGTGGTGGCTATGGCCCACGGCCAGGGGTTGAACCGCAGCATCCTCAACATGATCACCACTGCCGCCCTGCTGCACGACGTGGGCAAGACCAGGGTGCCCCTGGAGATCCTCAACAAGCCGGGCCGCTTCGAGCCGCACGAACTGCAGGAGATGCGCAAACACGCCACCTACAGCGGCGACATCATGCGCGAGGAGGGCGGTTTCCCCGAGGAGGCCATCGCCATCGCCACCCAGCACCACGAGATGATGAACGGCAGCGGCTATCCCCTCGGCCTCAAGAGTGACCAGATCCACCCCTATGCCCGCATGACCGCGGTGGCCGACGTGTACGACGCGCTCACCGCCAAGCGGGTGTACAAGCCGGGCATGCCCATGTACCAGGCCCTGCTGCGCATCATCAAGAACCGCGGCACCGAGTTCGACGACGAGGTGGTGGAGGGCTTCATCAAGGTGCTGGGGCTCTACCCGGTGGGCAGCCTGGTGGAGATGAACACCAAGGAGCAGGCCATCGTGGTCGAGCCCAACTCGCTGGACTCCCACAAACCCAAGGTGGCCCTGCTGACCATGCCCAACCAGAAGCCCCGCGCCGTCCCCCTGGTCGCCAGCCTGACCAAACGCTCCGAGGCCGAGGGCAGGGAGATCGTCAAGGTGCTGGACCCTGAAAACTTCGAAGTGGACGTCGAGGAGTTGATGAAGGAGGTCAAGGAGCGGGGCGAGGCCACCGAGAGAAGGCGGCGGTGAGGGTTGAGGTCCTGCTGCTGAGCGCCACCGTCTCCGAGCAGGACTTTCTGGCAGCGCGTTTCGACGAAAAGGTGGAGCAGCAGGTGGCGGGGCGCCGCTGGCAGCGGGGGCGGCTGGCCGGCAGGGAAATCCTGATGGTGGAAGGCGGCATCGGCGCGGTGAACACCGCCCATGCCCTCACCTGCGCCCTGCAGACCCTCCAGCCGGCCCTGGTGCTGCAGGCCGGGGTGGGGGGCGCGTACCCGACCGCTGGCCTGGGCATCGGGGACGTGGCCCTGGCCAGCGAGGAGAACTACGGAGACCTGGGCGTGCGCACCCGCGAGGGCTGGCAGTCTGCAGAGCTGATCGGCCTCCCCGTCCTGCAGCATGAAGAGCCCTTTTTCAACCGTTTCCCCCTCGATCCCGAGCAGGTGGCCCGCGCCGAGCGAATCCTGCACGACGGCGACTGGGAGGGCGGCCGGCCCGCCCTGCGCAGCGGCCCCTTCGTCACCGTGCAGGAGTGCAGCGGCCTGGCCAGCCTGGGGGAGGAAAGGGCAGCCCGTTTCGCCGGCCTGTGCGAAAACATGGAGGGCGCGGCGGCGGCCCATCTGTGCCGACTCTATCAGATCCCCTTTATCGAGGTGCGCGGCATCAGTAACCTGGTGGAAGACCGCCGCCGGGAAGCCTGGGATCTGCCCCTGGCCTGCCGCCGCGCCCAGCAGGCAGCCCTGAGGCTGATCGAGGAGCTGCCACTTTGACCAAGCTCACCCTGGGTTATTCGCCCTGCCCCAACGACACCTTTGTCTTCGGCGCCCTGGCTCAGGGGCTGATCCCCGGAGCCCCGGCCTTTGCCGAGCGGCTGGAGGACATCGAGACCCTCAACCATCTGGTCCTCGAAGGGCAGTTGGACGTGGCCAAGGTTTCCTTCCATGCCCTGGGGCATCTGCGGCCACAGTACTGCCTGTTACACGCGGGGGGGGCCCTGGGCCGGGGCTGTGGCCCGCTGGTGGTGGCGCGCGAAACAGTGGAACCGGCCGACCTGCACACCCTGAAGATCGCCGCGCCCGGGCGGCTGACTACCGCGGTGCTGCTGCTCAGGCTCTTCGACCCGCGCATCGGGGTCGGTCCCCGCGAACTGGTGTTGATGCCCTTCCACCGGATCATGGAGGCCACCTGCCAGGGCGAGGTGGACGCCGGCCTGATCATCCACGAGAGCCGTTTCACCTACCCGCGCTACGGCTTGCGCCAGGTGATGGACCTGGGGGCTTGGTGGGAGGAGGAGACGGGGCATCCCATCCCCCTGGGGGGAATCGTCGCGCGGCGGTCGCTGGGGCCCGAATTGATCGGCGCGGTGGACCGCAGCCTGCGGGCCAGTGTCGAATACGCGCGCGCCCATCCCGAAAAGGTCCGCGATTACGTGGCACAGCACGCCCAGGAGCTGGACCCGGAGGTGATGCAGGCCCATATCGACCTGTACGTGAACGAATACACCCTCGACTACGGGCCTGCGGGCGAGGTGGCCATCGGCGAACTGCTGGCGCGGGCAGCCTGGGCCGGGGTGGTGCCTGAGTCGGATTTGCCCTTGTTCGCGACCTCGTAGGGGCGCATGGCCCTGCGCCCCTGCCTGCGGGGCGATCCGTTACCTGTAAGGGCGATTCGTGAATCGCCCTTACCCTTACCCCTGGAGAGAAACATGAAACTAGTACAATTCGCCGATCCACAGCCGCGGGTCGGGCTAGTTGCCGGCAGCGAGGTGATCGACCTGACCCAGATCGAGATCTATTACAACTGCGGTGGGGATGAGGTAGGGCTGGAGGAGGCGGTGCGCCGGCTGGAGCGGGGCGCCTCCGGGGTGCGCCGGCTGGACCTGGAGGCCCTGATGGCCAGCCGCGACCCGGGCAAGCCCCATCTGCTCAAGCCGGTGAGCGGCCCGCCCGGCCAGCCCCACGCCCTGCGCATCTGGCTGGCCGGGGTGACCCACGCGGACAGCGCCCGGCTGCGCGAGATCGAGGCCAAACAGGCCACTGGTGGGGCGGTCAACGTGTACGAACAGAAGTACCGCGAGTGCGCCGGGGGGGGACGGCCCGAGTTGTTCTCCAAGGGAGACCCCGACACCGTGGTGGGCCACGGCCAGGCTCTGACCCGGCCGGATGACACCCAGCGCCTGGTCCCTGAGACTGAACTGGTCTCGGTGTACGGCCTGAACAAGAAGGGCCGGCTGGAGCGCCTGGGCTATACCGGGGGCAACGACGCCACGGACAATGGCATCGAGGCGGCCAACCCCCTCAACCTGCCCCAGGCCAAGAACTGGGCGGGCGGCTGCGCCAGTTTGGGGCCGGTGCTGGTGAGCGCCGACGAGTACGACGACACCGCGGTGACCGTCTCCTGCGAGATTCTGCGCGACGGCAGACGGGCCGGCTTCAAGGAGGGCAAGACCGGCCAGGGCCAACTCAACATGCCCGACCGGCTCTTCCACATGGAGCGGGCCCTCTTCAGCCGTTTGCCCCTGCCGCCCAGACACCTGCTGGTGTTCTATTGGGGCACGCCCATCGTCTTCGGTGAGAAGGACCTGGCTGGGGGTCTACTGGCGGGGGATGTGGTGCGGATGAACTTCTCGGGCGGGATCGGGGTGCTGGAGAACCCGGTGGTGGCCCTGCCGGTCACCGGGCAGCTGGCGGGACTGGGGAAGTAGAAGAGCACCTGCGTCTTGCAAAGCTATAGAGCCATCCATCCTGTGGGTGGCTTTTCTTTACATTATTGCGATATGCGCCAGACTTTAGATATCGAACTCAACGCCAGGGATATTCAAGCCATCGGTCGGGGTATCGGTCGGGGAAGTGAGAGAAGCCCTGGAACCAGCGGTAGTCAAGAGAAAAGCGAAGGTGGCGGCGTCGGCAAAGGAGTGGAGAACGATTGAGATAGCTGAAGAGATACAGCCCACTTCGCTCTTTGGCAGCAAGTTCGTAGGGCTGACCCTGGCCACGGACCTGATGCGCCAGGTAGGCGATTTGGCCGACATCACCAGCGGCCAGTTGGACGAATCAATGCGGGAGTACCACCGGGCTGCCGATGCCCTGGCGCCCTTCAAGCGCATCCTCGACGTGTACACCAGTCAGTGGTTCGGAAGTGGCAGCCAGCAGAAGGCGAAGACAGCGTCTCCGGCACTGAATTTTTTGAAGCGGCAGGAGGCAGAACCCCTTCTCAACGCCGCAGATGAAAAAGGGCTGGACAAGGCCCTGGGCAAGCTCCACCGCGACGACCGCCGCATCGCTGAAACCGCGCTGCAAACTGCCCGCCAGAAACGGTTCTTCCACTGGGAACTGGAGTTCCCGAAGGTCTTCTACCGGCCACGGCCAGGTACCGAGCGGGTCGTCGAGCGGCTGGAGGGAGCGGGGTTCGACGCGGTGATCGGAAACCCGCCCTACGACGTGCTGGCCAGCGAGGAACTGGGGTACGACGTGTCGCAGGAACTGGCGTTCTTTGAATCAGCGCCAGTCTACGAGCCGGCGATCCGGGGCAAGAAGAACCTCTACAAACTCTTCGTGTGCCGGGGCGCGAGTGTTTTGGGAAAGGAAGGCGCCTTCTCCTTCATCGTCCCCATGCCGCTTCTGGGAGACGAGCAGGCCGCTGGGGTGCGCAGGATGCTCCTAGAAAAGACAGGGCTGGCGGCCATCGAGGCCTTCCCGCAGAAGGATGACCCCCACAACCGGGTCTTCCCGGAGGCCAAACTCGCCACCACCATTTTTGTCACCCGCGTGCAGCCATCAAAGACGCGGATCGCGGTGCGCACCCATCCAGGGCGGCTGTTGACAGGGTGTTATTCGGGACTGCGGTTTGCTCATCAACTACGACCTCCACTGGAATCCCACGCGCATGGTCCAGCGGGCTGGCCGTATCGACCGGATTGGCACTGAGTTCGATACGCTGTGGATTTACAACATGTATCCTGATGAAGGACTTGAGCGACTGCTGGGGCTAGTTGAGAGCCTCAGCCGGAAGATCGCCGATATCGACCAGGCGGGGTTCCTGGACGCCAGTGTACTGGGAGAGGTCGTCCATCCCCGGAATTTCAACACCCTGCGGCGGATCCGCGAGGAAGACGATACGGTCGTCGAAGAAAAGGAGGGTAGGATATGCAGATCGCGGTGATCGGCGCGGGCAATATGGGCTGTCTGTACGGGGCCAACCTCGCCAGGGCCGGCGCGCAGGTCACCCTGGTCGACCCCTGGGAGGAGCAGGTCCGTCAGCTCCAGCGCCACGGGTTGCA
Source organism: Candidatus Latescibacterota bacterium (assembly GCA_016187725.1). Lineage (GTDB taxonomy): Bacteria > Latescibacterota > UBA2968 > UBA8231 > UBA8231 > SICG01. The sequence goes on along the minus strand of JACPJE010000017.1, from coordinate 8,263 downwards.
GATGGACGGTCTGCACGGCGAATTCACGGTTCCAGTGGGGGCCACCACTGACCCGGCGACCATCGCCGGCCAGGCGGACCTGGCCTTGATCCTGGTGGGCACCTACGCCACGGGCGCTGCGGCTGAAGCGGCTCGTATCGCCCTGAAAGCAGAAGGGTATGCCCTGACCCTGCAGAACGGCATGGGCAACGTCGAGGTCTTGCAGGAAGCCCTGGGCGTGGCGCGGGCCATGGCCGGGCTGAGTTTCCACAGCGCCGATCTGCGCGGCCCCGGCCAGGTGTCGCACACCAACAGCGGCCCCACCTACCTGGGCGAACTGGATCGGTCGCGCACCCCGCGCCTGGAGGCGCTGGCCGCGTTGATGGAGAAGGCCGGCATGAACCCGGTGCTGGAAGCGGACATCACCGCGACCATCTGGGGCAAGCTGGTGCTCAACTGCGGCATCAACGCGCTATGCGCCATCACCGATCTGCGGCCGGGGCATATACGCGAGGTGCCCGAACTGGACGAATTCCAGACCCGGATCATCGCCGAGGTGGTGGCCCTGGCCAGGGCCAAAGGCATCCGGCTGCCCAACCCGGAGCCGCTGCAGGAGATCAAGGAATACAGCGCCAAGAAATTTCACCGGGTGTCCATGCTCCAGCACCTGGCGCGCGGCCGGCAGACCGAGATCGACGCGCTCAACGGCTACGTGGCGAGAGAGAGCAAAAAGCTGGGGCTGCCCTGTCCGTACAACGAGTCGCTGACCAGCCTGATCAAGGGCCTGCAGTACCGGCCTATAGGCGAGCGCCAGCACAACCCCCACTGAGTCTGCGGGCTCACCCCCGCCAGGCAGCGGCGGCCAGGCAGAGCCAGCCGGCCATGAAGGCCAGGCCGCCCAGGGGGGTGACAGCGCCCAGCCAGCGGGTGCCGGTGAGGCTGAGCAGGTACAGGCTGCCGCAGAAGAGCAGAGTGCCGCCGGCGAAGCACCAGCCCGCGGCGCTGGTCCAGGGGCCTGGCCAGCGGGTGCAGGCCCAGGCCGTGGCCAAGAGGGCCAGGGCGTGATAGAGGTGGTAACGGGCCCCCACCTCGAAGATGGCCAGCATCTCCGGTGCGAGGCGCTCTTTGAGGGCGTGGCCGCCAAAGGCGCCGGCCGCCACCGCCAGAAACCCCGAAATCCCCCCCAGGATCAGGAAAACCCTTTCCATCAGTGCAGTCCCTTCTGGCGCAGATAGGCCACAGAAGCGTCCAGTTGCGCCAGTTCGTACGCCGCCCTGGCCTGGGCGCTTTCGCCCCGCTCGTGGGGGGTGCGCCAGTCCTCCTCAGGGGGGCGGGCTGCCTGGTGCAGGGCGCGGATGGCGTTGACGGCCTCGGCCAGGGGCCTGGGTGGGTAGGTGGCCCAGTAGTCTTCTTCGAGGATGCGGATGTGGCGGGCCGCTGAGGCACCCAGTTCGATGCACCCTTGGACCTGGGGTGCGCCCGCGCCGAAGGCAGCGATGAGCGCGGGCCAGTCCACCACCCCGGTTCCCAGGGCGCAGCGCTTGAGCCGGTATCCGGAGGGGGTGGGGTGGACGGTGTAGTCCTTGAGGTGGACGTGCTTGAGGAAGGGCATGATGCGCCCGGCAAAGGCCAGGGGCATCTCGCCCACAGAAAGCGCATTGCCGCAATCCATGGTCACGCCCAGGCGGGTACTGTCCACCTCTTCGCACAGCCAGCACAGTTCCCACGAGCACAGGTCCTGGTGGTTCTCGATGCCGATGGCGATGCCGTGGTCCGCAGCCAGGGGCATGATCTTCTTGAGCGGGGCCACCTGATTTTCCAGGTATTGCCTCCAGCCCTCGTACCCGTACTTGCGGCGGTCGCCTTCGAGCAGGTTGCTGATGGTGGTGCGGACCACGCGGACGCTGAGCAGGTGCGCTGTCTCGATGGCCTGGCGCAGGGGGGAGAGGTCGCGGGCGTAGTCGTGGCCGCCGGTGTCGATGACCAGGTCCAGGCCGCGGCCGGCGAGGGAGGCGGCGAAGTCCTTCAACTGGGAGGGGGACTGGCCGGCGAAGAATTGCGGGGAACACTCGATGCTGTGCAGGCCCCACCTGAGGGCTAGCTGCGCCAGGCCCTCGGTGGTGTGGGGATCGGGGGCGAGGCCGGCTTCCCGATGGGAACCGGTGAAACTCCAGGCGCACAGGCCTATTTTCATAGATCCTCTAAGGACAGATCCCGTTCCTCGCCGGTTTTCAGGTCCTTGACCCGCACCTTGCCGGCGGCCCACTCGTCGGGGGCCAGGAGCACCAGGCGGGAGGCACCCCGGCCGTCGGCGTGTTTGAAGGCCCACTTGAGCTTGCGGTCCTCCAGGATCAGGTCCACGGAGCGGCCTTGCTGGCGCAGCCGGTTGGCTACCTGCATGGCGGGGGGGCGCAGGGAGGGGTCGAAGGCAAAGACCACGTCGTCCAACTGCTCGGGCAGTTCGGGCAACAGGCCCTTGTCCTTGAGCAGCTCGATGATCACCGGGTCGCCAAAGCCCAGGCCGCAAGCCGGGATATCCTCGCCGCCAAAGGTGGAGAGCAGGCGGTCGTACCGTCCGCCTCCGCAAATGGCCCGCAGGGAGGCGCCTCGGTCGAAAGCCTCGAAGACGGTCCCGGTGTAATAGGCCAGGCCGCGCACCAGGCTGGCGTCGAACTGGAGCCACTCGCCAAAGCCGTACTCGCCGGCCAGGGTGAAGAGCTGGCGCAGCTCGCGCACCCCCTCGTGGTCCTCACCCACCAGGCGGGCAGTTTCTTCCAGAGAATTCGAAGAGGTGAATTCGCGGATGCGGTTCATCATATCGGGGGAAAATTCCAAAGTTTTCGCCTCGACTTCGATACCTGGGGGGGGTACCTTCTCCAGTTTGTCCACCAGCACGCAGACCTCGGCGAATCTGTCTGCAGGAACGGAGAGGCTCTCCAGCGCCGCCTGCAACAGCTTGCGGCTGGACACCTTGATGGCCACGTCGGCCGAACCCAGGCCCACGCGGGTGAAGAAGGTGGTGAGGGCGCTGAGCAACTCGGCCTCGGCGTTGACGCCGGCTACCCCGAAGATGTCCAGGTTCCACTGGTAGTGCTCGCGGCGCCGGCCCCGGGTCATGCGCTCGTAGCGCCAGCACTGGGGGATGCTGAACCACTTGATGGGTAGGGAGAGGGACTTGCCCCGCTGGAGGACCACCCGCGCCAGGGAGGGGGTCATCTCCGGGCGCAGGGCCAACCTGCGGCCAGACTTGTCCTCAAAGGTATAGAGCTGCTGGACGATCTCCTCGCCGGCCTTGCGGGTGTAGAGTTCCTCGGACTCGACCACGGGCGCGTCGTACTCCTCGAAGCCGAAGAGCCGGGACACCTCGCGGAAGTGGCCGAAGAGCCAGTTGCGCAGGCGCAGGTCTTTGGGAAAGAAGTCGCGCGTGCCGCGCGGAGGGGCCAGGTCCATAGTTCAGTTCACCAGTTGGTAAAGGAGCCATCGGCGCGCCGCAACTGGGGGCCGGTGAGCCACTTGAACTCGGTGTGGGCAGCGGCTTTTTCGTCGAATTCCACGCCCAATCCCGGTTGGTTGGGAGGCAGCAGATAGCCCCCTTCGTAGGGCACCTGCACCGGGAAGAGGTCCTGCATCACCGTACGGCCCACCAGGCCCCCTTCCTGCACCGCGAAGTTGTCGCAGGCCAGGTCCAGGTGCAGGCAGGCCGCGGCCGAGACCGGGCCCAGAGGGTTGTGGGGCACGATCTTGATGTAGTGGGTCTCGCACCAGTTGGCCACCTTGCGGCCCTCGGTCAGGCCGCCGACGATGCACAGGTCGATGCGGGCGTAGTCGAGCAGTTCCTCCTCGATCATCTGGCGGAACTCCCACTTGGTGGCGTAGTGCTCGCCTATGGCCAGCGGAGAACTGACGTGCTGGCGCACCTGCCGGTAAGTCTGGGGGTTCTCGCAGCGCAGGGGGTCCTCGATGAAGAAGGGGTCGTACTGCTCCAGCTCGCGGCCCAGGCGGATGGTATCGGGCGGGTCGAGGCGCGTGTGCACGTCGATGCAGATCTCGGCCTCTGGACCGACGGCCTGGCGCACCGCGGCGAAGTGGGCGATGGAGTCGCGCACGGCCGTGCGCGGTTCAAGTATGCCCTCGCGGTCGTTGACCGACATGCGCAGGTACTGCCAGCCGGCAGCGACCCGCTCCCGGGCCATGCGGGCGGTGTCCTGGGGGGTCTTGCCGCCGATGCCGGTGTAGCAGACCACCTTGTCGCGCATCCTGCCTCCCAGCAGCATGTGCACCGGCTGGCCCAGGGCCTTGCCCTTGATGTCCCACAGGGCCAGGTCGATGGCGCTCTGGGCGGCCATGTTAATACGGCCGCCGGGGAAGAAGTCGCCCCGGAAGAGCTTCTGCCAGAGCCATTCGATGTTGAGGGGGTCCTCGCCCAGCAGGTGGTGGGTCATGTGCTGGATGGCCCCGATCCCGGCCTGTTCCTTCCAGGTGATCCCGAACTCGCCCATGCCGTACAGGCCCTCGTCGGTCTCGACCTTGACGAAGAGGTAGTTGCGGGAACCCCAGAAGATGGGGAAGGTCTTGACGGCGGTGATCTTCATGGCGGCGCACTCCTCGGTTGAGAGTTATAATATCCGATACCTGCGCAAAAAAACAAAGCTCAGCCCGCTTCCCCGGCCACCACCGCCAGCAGCCCCAGCAACATGCCCCACTTGAGGCGGGAACCCAGCCGCGCGCCGGGCGCGGCCCCCTGGTCCCGCAGCAGGCGCCAGGCCGCCCACAGCACCAGGCCGTCCACCCCCAGCACCGGCACCAGGTACTGCCAGCCGTAGATGTTCCCCAGCCAGGGCCACCAGGTGAAGGCGGCCAGCAGCGACAAGATCCCCCCTGCCAGACGCGCTGCATTCCGGTCTCCGATCCGCAGGGGCAGGGTGCGGGCACCCTGGGCCCGGTCCCCTTCCACGTCCTCGATGTCCTTGACTATTTCGCGGCCCAGATGGTAGAGGAAGGCAAAGCCGGCCGGAATCCAGGCTCTTCCGAGCTGGCCGGCGGCCAGGGCGCCAAAGGGAAAGGCCGCGGCGGCCAGGGCGCTGACCAGCAGATTGCCCCACAGGGCAGTGCGCTTGAGCCACAGGTCATAGAGGGTCAGCAGCGCGACCACCAGGAGCGCCGCTGCGCCGAGAGCGGGCTTCTGCCACAGGGCGATCCCGATTCCGGCCAGGGCCAGCACCAGGCTCTGGACCAGGGCGGCCCGCAGGCTCAGGTGCCCGGCAGGCAGGGGGCGCTGTGGGCGGTTGATGCGGTCGATCTCCAGGTCGGCCACGTCGTTGAGGGCATTGCCGGCCCCGGCGATCAGGGCGGCGGCCAGGGCCGCCCACCAGACCTCGGCCCGGAGAGGGTGGGAGCCGGCGGCAAAGGCTCCTACTCCAGTCGAGAGGGCGGTGATCAGGCAGTTGAGAGGGCGGGGGAGAGTCGCCAGCGCCCGGAACGTCTCCCGCAGAGGGGCAGAGGCCTTCATGGATCTAACTAGTCGCCGCTAATTTTCTCAACTGCTGCTTTGCAACGAGTTAGGGGGCTTCAAGCGGAACAAACGCGGGCAGTTGCTCTTACCCTTGAGGATGGGGGCAATGGTGCGATCATAGGGATTGACGATCTTGGGGTGGAGCAGCTTCTTGCCCTGAATCAGCCGGCGGGACGGCTGCTCGATCGGCTCATAGGCCTGGGTGGCTTGGCGGAGTTGGCGTTGGAGCCGTTGGTACTGGCCCTCCGCCAACCGGGTGTCCTCCTCTACTAGTAGATAGTCGCTGGCCTCTAACGCCAACGAACCTCCCCTCTGGCCGACCTCCAGTAACTGGCGCTCGGTCTGTCGCACCCAGCTGACGAATACCTGCTGCTGGCCTCGGCACTGCCGACCAAAGGTCCGCATGACTTGCTGCAACTGGGGGTGGACCCTGTCGGCATCCCGTTTCAAGGGGGCTTGGTCCAGATGACCAGCGATCTGGCCCACCACCGCTAAGACTTTTTTTTGCTTTGTAGAGGGTGGTCGCATCGGTGACCCGTTGGCTGCCTTGCTCGCTGGCAAAGGTATCCACCACCAGATGCGCCGGGCTGACCAGGCCAGCTTCCATCGCCGCGGTGGCCTGGATCTGGAGCAACTCCTGCAGCAGGGGGGCTTCCAGACGAGCGCGAAATTGCGCCAGGGTTTCCGTGAGAACAAAATGCCCTTGATCGCGGTTGACTTGGACCTGCTCAATACCACAGGCATACATCACCGCAAAGTCGGTGCGTAGACGGCTGCAGAGCTGCTCATCGGAGCAAGACCACTCGGCCTTCAACAACTCCAAGGCTAGCAATACCCGGGTCGAGATCGGCGGCCGACCCTCTTCTGACTCCTGGCGCCGGCCAGCGATCTGCCGATCGACCGCCGCCACCAACAGCGCCCAGGGGAAGGTATCGGCCTGCCTGCCGGCAGGCAGGCCCACCGCCGCAGGCAATGATCGTCGGGGACAAAGTCGGGGACGCTCAGAGGCCGACCCTCCCCGCCCAACCAATGCTGTAACTGTCGCACCAGGCCCATCGCTTGCTCCTAGGTGAAAGTCTTTCAACAAGATACGCCAACAGCGCTCAAGGAGAAAGAAGCATCCCCAACGAAGGCTGGAATAAATTAGTGCCCACTAACTATCCTCTATGAGATCCACCCCATCCGCCGGTTTCCCTCACCCCAGTGTCTGGCTTCCTATGCCCGACTGGTCAAGGTCGAACGCTCCGCCGCCGGTAAACCCGTAGCCCAGGGCCACGGAAACAACAACCTCGGCAACCCCCAGCTCAAATGGGCCTTCGGCGAGATCCTCCTCCATGCCCAACGACAGTGCGAGCCGATCCGCAAAGCCTATCAACGCCTCCAAAGTAACCACGGGCCCGGGAAAGCCAAAAGCATCCTCGCCCACAAATTCGCCATTGCCATCTACTACCTGCTCAAAAATGGGCAAGCCGTTGATGAACGCAAATTCGTAAACTGATGGGTGCGGCGGTGAACCCAGCGTAACTGGCAGCGCACCTCCGGACCATCCGCGCAGCCCTTCCCGGTGATTGGGAAACCGCCGGCACCCCTATTCTATCATACATATAGCTCGGAGGGGGCGTCTGCTCCTGGTCCGTCTGCCCTCTCAGGGAACCCCGGAACTAACTGGCAACGGGGGACTACTCGCTCCCCGCATAGCCCGACCCGTATTGATTGGGACCTGAGAGGTACCGCGTATTTTCTGGAGGGAAGAACTCGTGCTCTTCCCAAGGTGGTTGCCCCCACGGAATCGCCAAATTCCCGATAGGTGTTTGGTGCAGAGAACTAATGCCTCTAGCCCGGAAACTGCAAAACGAGTCAGACCGGACCGCGAGTGATCAGCGCCCAACAGCGAAAACCAATGCGATGCTCCGCGCCGACGACGCACCAGCCCTTAGCCCTCAAAAAAAACGCGGGTAGAAAATCGTCCGGGCGGAACTCTTTTTTCTTGACCGCGGGCCTTTTATAGGTGTTAGCGGAAGTGCAAAAATGCCGTGGTTGCCAGGAAGGCAACCACGGCTCTTCCGTGAGTACCCAGCTCAACTCAACTCAATACGCAGCCGTTTACCCAGTATTCGTGCGGCTCGATCCATCGTCTGTAAGGTCACCGCGGGATTGGACGGATCTAAGAGTCGGTCCAGTGCTGACCGACTAGTCCTCATGCGTTGTGCCATCGCCGTCTTAGTTAGCTTCTTTTCCTTCATCAACTGGGCTAACTGATAGGCGATCACCCGCTTCACCGCTACCGCTTCTACTTCGGATAACAGCCCTTCTGACTCCAAAAACTCATCAAAATCACTACCCATACGCTTATTCATAAAACCTCCCGAAGTTCTCGTAATCGTCGCCGCGCCAGAGCCAAATCCTGAGGGGGCGTCTTTGGTGTCTTTTTGATGAATCCATGCAGCAGGACAATCAGGCCTCCGTGGACGGTAAATAGCACCCGGGAGATGCGCTGCTCAAGATCAGTACGAACCTCCCAGATATCTCGCTCTAACTTCTCCACCAAGGGCATGCCCAAGGGCCAACCGAATTGAACGGTCTTGATATCCTCCCCGATGGCCTTCTTGTCTTCTCGGCGGAGGCCCAGGAGCCATTCTCTTACCGGCTCACGGCCGGCACCGGTTCGATAGAATCTGACTGGCAACGGTTGTCGACGTTTCATATGTTCAATGTACCATTATTGATACGTTTGTCAAGACAAATAACCGCCACTGAGAGGGGGCAGCCAGG
>JACPJE010000079.1 GCA_016187725.1 Candidatus Latescibacterota bacterium | reverse complement strand
GTCACCAACTCCAGCAGCCGGTGGGACGCATACAGCAACGCCCGAAGACCGCCAAAGGACTGCGACTCCGGCGGATGGAAAACCGGCAACCGTCCATCAATTGGTGCGCCAGCGACCCGAAGATGCCGCCCAGACGGTGCGCACCCTGCTCATCGGAGCAGAAGGACAGGGGCCTTCCCTGCCTTCTGGGCAATTGCCCACCATGGCCAAGATCGCCATTCTCTTGGTCGGCCTGGGGCAGGATCTCTCTGGCGAGGTGCTCAAGTACCTCAGCGACTACGAGGTCGAGGAGATCACCCAGGCCATTGCGAATCTGAAGAACGTCACGGTGGCCGTTCAGGAGCAGGTGCTGGAGGAGTTCAAAGGGCAGCTACTGGCCGGCGCCTGGGTCAGGCAAGGGGGCTTGGACTTTGCCCGCGACGCTTTGGAGCGAGCCATCGGACCGCGCAAGGCCCAGGAGATCCTCGACCGGGTGATGCACACCACCTCCTCGGGCTTCTTCATGCTCAAGAACGTGGCCCCCAGCCAGCTCGCCCCCTTCATCTCCCAGGAACACCCCCAGACCATCGCCCTGATCCTCTCCCAGCTGGAGTCTACCCAGGCTGCTGGTATCCTGGCGCAACTCCCTGCGCTCATGCAGGCCGACGTGGCCTACCGCATCGCCACCATGGAGAACATCACCCCCACGGTGCTCAAGCAGATCGAGGAGAGCCTCGAAGCCTCGCTGCGCAACATCCTGGGGGGCAACAAGGATGTGGGCGGCACTAAGGTGATGGCCGACATCCTCAACCTCACCGGGAGCAGCGTGGCCAAGAACGTGCTGGACCAGATGGGCGCCCAGAATCCGGAGATGGCCAAGGCCCTGCACAGTTTCTCAGTGGACCAAGCCCTGGAGCGAGTACGCCACCTCATCCTGGCTATGAAGAGGCCGGATGATCTGCAGAAGGTGATGGTCCAGATGGCCGATGAGCTGCAGCGCATGGCGGTGGGTTGTGAACGGCTCCAGCTGTGCGTGGTGGATGCAGGGACTGGGGAGGTGCAGGTCGTGCGCACCGGCCCGGAAGAGGGCGTAGAGGTATTGCCCCTGGAGACCGGGGAAGATCTTAGGCGCGAGTACCTCGAGAAGTGGCGCGCCGACCAGGCCTGGCACCGACAGCTGGCCGCCGAGGAAAAAAGGAACTGGACAGCGCCGAACGAGGAATTCGATCCCGGGACGGTAATCTGGGGTCTGGACGTCCCCTTCACCCACGGCACCCTGGCCCTGAGCCGGGGGTGGGTGGGCCACGGCGCACCCTTTTCGGAAGGGGAGATCGCTCGCATCCAGGATTTCATCGAGGTGGTGGACCTGGCCTATGCCCGGTACCGCGACTTCCAGCAGGCGGCCGAGGCCCAGCACCGGCTGATCGCCGAGCTGGAGCAGACCAACGCCCAGTTGCGCGAGGCCAAGGATGCGGCGGACCTGGCCAATCAGGCCAAGTCGCAGTTTCTGGCCAATATCAGCCACGAGATCCGCACGCCCATGAACGCCATCATCGGCTATGCCCAGATCATGCAGCACAGCGCCGAGCTGCCCGAGGGGATGCGGCAGGCCGTGCAGACCATCCAGACCAGTGGCGACCACCTGCTCAAGCTGATCAACGAGGTGCTGGATATCTCCAAGATCGAGGCGGGTCGCATGGATCTGCATGCTGTCGATTTCGACCTGGCCCAGCTCTTGCAGAGCCTGGCGGTGATGTTCGAGCTGCGCTGCCGCGAGCAGCAGCTCCGTTGGCAGCTGGAGCAACCAGAGACGGCCTCTATCCCGGTGTGCGGCGACGAGATCAAGCTGATGCAGGTGCTGATCAATCTGTTGGGCAACGCGGTCAAGTTCACCCAGGAAGGCGGCGTGATCCTGCGCCTCAGCTCGCCAGCGCCGGATAGCTATCAGTTCGAGGTGGTCGATACGGGACGAGGCATCACGCCAGAGGAGCAAGAGACCTTGTTCCAGCCCTTTCAGCAGGGGCAGGCGGGCCTGCAGCGGGGAGGCACGGGGCTGGGGCTGGCAGTCTCCAAGCGCCTGGTGGAGCTGATGGGTGGCGAACTGCGCCTCGAATCGACGCCTGGCCAGGGTTCGCGTTTTTTCTTTGGCCTGCACTTGCCCCCCGCCGCCGGCCAGATCAGACAGGAACTCCAGGGTGAGTGGAACCGGGTCGTGCGCCTGGCGCCCGGACAGCAGGTGAAAGCGCTGGTGGCCGACGACGTGGCGGAGAACCGCGCGATCCTGGCGCAGCTGCTGCAGACCATCGGAGTCGAGGTCCATCTGGCAGTGGACGGCGCAGAAGCAGTGGAGCTTTTCCAGCGGCAAAAGCCTGACATTGTCTTCATGGACATCCGCATGCCAGTGATGGACGGCATGGAGGCGATGCAGCGCTTGAGAGCAGATGGGGGGCAGCAGGCCCTGAAGATAGTGGCCGTGTCAGCCTCGACCCTGGAGCACGAACGCCAGCACTACCTGGAGGCTGGGTTTGACGAATTCATCGGCAAGCCCGTGCGGGTGGACCAGATCTACCGATGTCTGGCGGAACAACTGGGAGTGGAATACGAATATGCGGCCCCGGTGGCCGAACCTGAAAAGGAAGAACCTCTTGAATTGGAAGGGATGGCCTTGCCCGCCGCCTTGCACGAACGCCTGCGCGCCGCCACCGAGGTGGCCAATGTGACGGAATTGCGGCAAGGGTTGGATGAAGTAGCACAGCTGGGAGGAGAAGAAGCCCGGCTGGTCAGACACCTGCGCCAAAGAGCCGAAAACTTCGACATGGAAGCGATTTTACGGGTGTTGGCAGTCGTGGAAAAGAGGTAGCACCTCAACTGGCCGGCCAGTTTCATGGCCGTGTCGCGGGGAAGAATGGCAGAAACCGGCGCAAAAATCCTCATCGTCGATGACAATCCCACCAACCTCAAGGTCCTGCTCCAGGTGCTCGAGGCGGCGCATTACAGTGTGCTGGTGGCGACCAGCGGCGCCAACGCGCTCAGGATCGCCGGCCAGGCCCTGCCAGACCTGATCCTGCTGGATGTCATGATGCCGGAGATGGACGGGTACGAAGTCTGCCGGCGCCTCAAGCAGCAGGGGGTGACGCAGCCTATTCCGGTGATCTTCATCACGGCGCTCGACCAGTCCGCAGGCGTGGTGGCCGGTTTTGACGCCGGTGGTGTGGATTACATCCCCAAGCCCTTTCGCCGCGAGGAGGTGTTGGCCAGGGTGCAGGCGCATCTGAGCCTGCGCCGCCTCACCCGCGAACTCGAAGAGAAAAACGCCGCTCTGGAGGCGAGGAATCTCGAACTGAAAGCGACCCACCAGCAACTCGAAGAGGCCCAGCGCCGGCTCATCGCCGAGTTGGAGGAGGAACTCCAGACTGCCCACGAGCTGCAGATGGGGCTGATGCCCAAGGAAGCGCCCCGGATTGCCGGGTACGAGTTTGCCGGCCGCTGTTTCACCGCCAACCACGTGGGCGGTGACATCTTCAAGTACTACCCCCTCCCTCAGGGGCAAATGCTCGGGGTGTTGGCCGATGTGACCGGCCATGCCATGGATGCCGCAGTGCCCCTGCTGATCTTCTGCGGCATCCTCGAAACCCAGATGGAACTGGGCGGCAGTATCGAGGAGTTGTTCAGCCGGCTGAACCGCTCCCTGCACCGCACCTTGCCCAGGCACACCTTTGTCTGCCTGACCATGGGAGCACTCGATCCCGCCACCCGCATCCTGCGGCTGGCCAATGCCGGCTGTCCCTATCCCTACCACTACCGGGCCGCCACCGGCCAGGTAGTGGAGGTGCAGCTGGATGCCTACCCCCTGGGGGTGCGCCCAGATACCCTCTACCGCACGGTCGAGATCCAGCTGGAGCCGGGAGATGGGGTGGTCTTCTGTTCCGACGGGATCATCGAGGCCACCAATACAGCAGGGGAGTTGTTCGGGTTTGCGCGTACCGCAGCAGCGATCCGCAGCGGATGTGCGGCGGGGTTGCCAGCCGGCAGGTTGTTAGATCAGCTCATCTGGGAAACCAAATCCTTCAGCGGCGAGGTGCCCCAGGGGGATGATCAGACGGTGGTGGTGCTGAGGGTCGAAAAGTAGGAGGTGATCGGCTCAGTCGCCACAGCTGGAGAGCGCAGGGTCGTTTGCTCGTGTTTTCTTTTGCGCCGTATACTACCGCCCATTGAGCACAGTGGCGTCCCAGAATTCCGCGGCAATGTGGCTGCAGGGAAGGGGAGGAAGGCCCACGGGCTCCTGACGGGGAGTTTGTGTGGGCTTTTTTGTCGGCTGGAGATGATAGGGCAGAAGTATCCTCGCCCCACCCGCCTTGCTTTACGATGAGAGGCCGTCGATTATCACTTCCCAGCCGAGCAATTCAGTCGAGGGACTCAGGGTCCCACGCTGCTCATCAACTGATTGGTAGTCGAAGTTTATCTTCTTGGGGGTTCTGTCTGCCCACCAGGCAGGGTTCTGCCAGTTTTTTCTGTAGGCTTTGCGGTCATTTGAAGATACTTTCCTTATGTATTCAGGCCCGAATTTACCCACGGGCAGTCCGCTGAGCACAAAGTGCGTTTTCCACACGCTGTCAGGGGCCGGGTCTTTGCGCATCACCCAGACACCGAGATGGCAGTAATAAGGATCGTAGTCTGGATCTCTTTCATTCAGGGTGGCAGTAGGTTTCAGCTTTTCTACTCCTTCCACGACTAAACCGACCACGGCTAGCCCGCGGTCATTGTGCTCTCTGATACTCAACCATTGCATCGTATGGTAGAGTTCATAGAACTGTTCAATCTCGCCGGTGAAGTTGTGGTTGATGTATTGGTACAGATCTATCACCGCGTGGGGATGCCCTGACACCAACTTCGGGCGAGGTCCCTGGTAGAGGTCGGTACCGTGATGAGCGTGCACCACCATGAGGTCGTCTGCATAGTAGGTGCTTATGAACTCATAAAACTGGCTCAGAAGGTCAGGATTTTGAGGGAGCCGGTGAAAGAATGTCTGTTCTGCCTTGAAAATCTTCACGATCGCATTCTTT
>JACPJE010000060.1 GCA_016187725.1 Candidatus Latescibacterota bacterium | reverse complement strand
TCTAATGGATCAGCAAAGGTTCTTATAAATGCGCCGTTGAGTTCTTGCACACGCACATCAACGAAAACATGGCCGTAGTAGCGACCAAAGAAACCGGCTCTACAACGTTGCCCGAGGGGGAGACGCATTCTTGGAAAGAGATCACCAACCTCTGGTTTCTTTCCAAAGCTAAAGGGGAATGGAAAATCGTCAGTTTGGTAGCTCAAATCAGCGACTGATAGGAGCGGGGGGGGAGGATTCGCCCACCAGGGGTATGGTCAACCTGGTGGGCGAACTGCGTTACAATCTGCGTTACAGACTGACCCCCCCTACGTTTTCCCTCTGAATCTGGCCCAAGCCTTCTGAGTCAGTACTCAGATCCAGCCCTCTTGGGGGTATGGCAACGATTCGTGCTTTTTGGGGCCATTTGTGGCAGTGATTCTGGATCTATCGCCACAACCAAGGTCTTAAACCGGTTTCCTGCTCCTCTGCTCCCCGAGCCCCAGCTCCTTAAATAGGCCCAGACCCAACACTCGTGTCACCAGCCGCCATTTGGATTACTGGATGCACATCAGCACATTCGTCGATTCGTCGATTCGGTCAGTACGTGCTGGATATGGAGGACAATCCCCAGCCCTTACAGTCAAAACCGGTTCCGCTCATCACCACGCCGAACTGAAGGGATAACTTTTTACACGTATTCCGATCATACCCCACCCACGCGATCAGGTCACGGCACAGGAGCCGCGAGGCCCGCCGCGGGCTTGACCACATTTCCGGGACCAAGGGCAATGTCGTGAAGTCGAGCTGTAAGGGGTTGTTTTTCTGGATCATGGCCGATCTACTCTCTGTGTAGTGAGTTCTCCCCCGTGGTGCTTTCCACCTCCCCCAGGCCCGCATCCAGTACCAGATCCCCCAGGATACCAGCGTCGGAAACCTTGTTGCCCTCTGGTCCCCCCCAGCAGATCCAGGCCTGGTTGTCGTCCTGGCCATCCTTGTCGGCCACGGCCACGTCGAAGCCGATGGTCTTGCCTGGTACTAGCTGGGTTGGTGCGTCAGGGTAGTGATCGAAAGCCTGGACAGCCCATTCGTAGATCGTGGTGTCTGCCTGCCGCGACCAGGCCATCCGGGTTCGGGTCTGCCCGATGTCGCCCAGGAACAGAGAGGGATTGCCTTTGTGGCCCTCGATCTGGGGTGCTTCCCCTGGAAAGGCCACGTACTGTAGGGCGGCCAGGTTCGAGGCAGATCGCCTCAACAGCCTGAGGTAGGACACAGTTTCCCCGCTGTGATCGCCGTCGACATAGACATCGCACACATCGGGACGGAGGTTATTCACTACCAAGGAGTCGTCGCGCACCTGGACAGCCAGATAGAGCAGGTTCTCGGCAGGATCGTATCCCACCATGAACTCCGGGCTCAAGTCCGCGCTGGTGGCCAGATCCTTGTCGTCGAGGTCGGTCGGGCCGTTGGCGTGCGGGTTGATGCTGATGGAGTAACGCCTTGTTCCAGCAGGCCAGTCGTCTAATTGACCGTCGATGTGGATGTTGGTTAGGGGCATGGCGTGAGCGATGGCCTGGGGAAGGGAGGACCTAGGACCACGAGGGATTGGCAGGGAGAGTCCCAACCAACCCAAACCTGCGATGATCACAGGCACGCCGATTCCGGTGACCACCCTGAGGCCAAGGCGTTGCCATCCAGTAACCTCTTTCCGCTTGGACCATTCGAGGAAGCCATATCGCAAGCAGACCAGGCCCGGAACGCCGGCCAGGACCAGACTTAGTGAACCAAGAACGATCGTGACGAAGAGCGTAATCCATATCGGAATGGGCGGCCCATTCAGGACCCAAACCGCTGTCGCTATACCGGCTGTCACGATCAGGAACGGAAAGCTTCTCCTTGCGCCATACCGCATTGGATGAAAGGCAGCCCGAAGCCGGCTGTCCTCTTGGCTAGCTCTCCCCAGGGAAAGCCAGGTTTCAGCTTCCTCCCCTTCTCTTTTGCACCCGACCTCATCCTCAGGACCCACTTCGGAGTTCTCGATCCGTTCGATCAATCGGCCATAGGTCACCGGACCTAGAGGCGCCCCACCTGCCGATCTGAGTAGGAGATGGTACTGCTCCTCGAACCGCGAAGGACTGCCAACAAAGACCCCGTTCAGAGCCACCTGCTGTTCCGCCGCCCATTTGATCATCGCGAGTTTCAGTTCGCGGTAGAGATCGCCGATTCCATCCGACCAAAGGAAGAGGGGAGGATATTCCTTCGGGGCGATCTTGAGCGCACTAGAGACGCGATAGTAGTGGAAATCGCGTGTGCTCCTTGCGAATCCGAACGCTCCGTAGATACTCCTCCCTTTCGTGAAATAGACCTGCCAGAGAGCTGATGCCATAGCCCTCATAGTACCTCCGCGGCGAACAAAGGGAAGCCGGTCAACAGTGGAGATGGAGGAAAAGGGAATCTGGGTGAATTCGCTTCGACCCCTGATAACTAGGCGATCGGCGTAGATCAGCATCGAGTCCGCGACCTTGAACCTGATGAACCTCACTACCACTACAAAACAAAACAAGAGGATCAGCAGCTCAAATCCAAGCAGAATAGGGGCCTGCAGCAGTTCCGCGCGTATCCGGTACAGGAACACCATCTGCCAGATAACTGCGACGACAAGGAACGGGATCGAAACCTGACGGTACCTGGACTTGCCCTGCTTCTGCTCGAACACCTTCTGGACCGCCTGATCCCGCTTTTCCACCAGGGCGTTGGCGCCCTCGTCCGCATGCAGCTCCCGCGCCCGGGTGCCGGCCTTGCCGTAGTAGTCCGCAGCCTTCTGCCAGTCCTCCCCGGCCTCGAAATGGTGCGCCAGCACCTCGTAGTAGTCCTCCAGCCGGTCCCGGTAGGTCTGCTCGATGGCCTTGGCGATCTCCTGGTGGAGGGCCTTGCGTTGCTTGGCCAGGATGTTGTTGTACGCCACCTCGCGGATGACAAAGTGCTTGAAGATGTATTCCAGGTCCGGCAGGATGCGGTGCTGGTACACCAGCTCCAGGCTCTGCAGCTGCTGGAGGTGCTGCTCCACCTGCTGGGACCGGGGGGAGACCGCTGCCAGCAGGGCCTGGGAGAAGCTGCGGCCGATGACCGCGGCATACTGGAGGGTCTCCCGGGCCTGGGCCTCCAGCCGGTCCAGCCGCGCCAGAATCACCCCCTGCATGGTATCGGGCAGGCGGAGGGTGGAGACGTCCTGCTTCAGCTCGTACCCGCTGCGGGTCCTGGTGATCACCCCCTCGTCGAGCAGGGCCTTAAGCATCTCTTCGACAAAGAAAGGATTGCCTTCGGAGCGGGAGACGATGAGGTGCTCCAGCTCCGGGGGTAGGTCCAGTTTGAGCAAGGCCTCGGAGAGTTTCACCGTCTGCTCGGGAGGCAGGGGGCCAACCGCGAGGACCTGGCAGGAAGGGTGTTCTGTCCAGGAGGGCTGGAACTCGGGGCGGTACACGCAGCACAGCAGCAGGGGCATGGCCCCCACTTCTGGGACCAGCCGCTCCAGCAGGCGGCCAGAGGCCGGGTCGACCCAGTGCAGGTCGTCGAGGATGAGCAGCAGCGGCTGGTCCGCGGCCATCGCGCGGAACACAGCGATCAAGGCGTCCTTCAGGCGACCCCGCTTCTCCTCGTCGGACAGGTACAGCCACCCCTCGTCCCGCAGCCCGAACAGGCTGCCCAAGGGCGCCAGCACCGCCGCCCGCTCCAGCCCGTGCGCCCCCACCCAGGCTTCGAGTTTGCGGCGCACCACCTCTTCCGGGTCGTCTGCGACGATGGCCAGCAGGTGCCGCATCACCTCGGTGAACACCTGATACGAGGCCGGCACCTCATAGGACACGCAGGCGCCCGACGCCTGGGTGAAGGAGGAAGCCAGCTGCTGCAGCTCGTACACCAGCCGGCTCTTGCCGATCCCCGCGTCCCCGACCACCCCCAACACCCGCCCCTGGCCCTGGCGCACCGTCTCCACCAAGGCGTGCAGCTGTGCTAACTCCTCCTGCCGGCCCACCAGCGGACCGTAGCCCTCCGACACCCCCCGGCCCCGCTCGGGCACGGCCTTCATTCCCAGCACCTGGTAGGCCTGCACCTTCTGCTGCTTGCCCTGCACCTTGAAGGGCTTCAGCGCCCGGAACTCAAACAGGTGCCGGGTCAGGGCCTGGGTCTTCTCGCTCACCCAGATCTGGCCCGAAGGAGACGCGCTTTCCAGCCGCGCCGCCAGGTTCACCGTGTCCCCCAGCACCGAGTAGTCCATGCGCAGATCGCTGCCCACGTTGCCGGCGATCACCTCCCCGGAGTTGATGCCCACATGCATGGTCAGGGGTTTGGGCAGGGGCGTGGTGAGGGTCTCGTTGAACTGCCGCAGGCGCTCCTGCATCTCCAGGGCCGCCCGGATCCCCCGCTCCGGGTCGTTTTCATGGGCGATCGGCGCCCCGAACAAGGCCATGATCTCGTCGCCGATGAACTTGTCGATGGTCCCCTCATACTTGAAGACCACCTCGACCAGGGTCTTGAAGCAGGCATTGAGCACGGCGCTGACCTGTTCCGCATCCAGCACCTCGGACAGGGCAGTGGACCCGGACAGATCGGCGAAGACCACGGTGACGTGCCGCCGTTCACTCTCCAGGTGGTGACCCAGGCTGCGGATCTTGTCGGCCAGGTCTTTGGGGATGTACTGCTGCAGGGAATCCTGGGGAGATCCGGCGCCTGGCGAAGGAGCCGGCCCGGCTTGCGGCGCCAGAGCGGCGCCGCAAGCATTGCAGAAACGGGCCTGGGCAGGATTTTCGTGGCTACAAGCGGGGCACTGCATGGGGTAGCCTCCTCGCTGGCGAGTCCCCCTGGGAGGGCAACAAAAAAGTCCCCCTGCCTGGAGTTCCTCCTTGGCAAGGGGACGTTCCTGTCCGGATCAGCCCTTTTTCGCCCCAAATCTGCACCCACCCCTGGCCTTCGGACAAGAATCCGGATCCTTGCCCCTACCCTGCCACCCTGGTTGCCATGATCGTAAAGATCGATAAGAATAATGTTCTCAAACCCGCCTCAAGTGGCAAACGCTGGCGGCCTGCAGGATGCTCAGAGTGGACCATGGAGGGCCCTGGGTTTGGTGGCTGGGCCAGCGCTTCTGGACTCCCTAGCTGCGCCATTATCGGTAGTCTGGAGCCTGACAACGAAGCCCCCAAACGCCCCACAATCGGCGATCGGCACTAAGCCCCAGGAAACATGGGCGAAAATCGGAGCGTTCCCGAATACCCAGCTAGCCCCTTTGCCGGCCAGCAACCCCCTCTGGGCAGTCTGCGTGGGGCCGGTGGACTGACCCGAGCAGTCTGCCCCCGCCAGCTACCACGCCGGCTGGATGCGAGGACGGGTACCCATTGAAGCCCACAACTTGCCAAGACCTGGAGCCTTCCCTATCATCAACCCGCCTCACACCATTTCCCGAAACTAGCCTACCCGAGCAAATTCCGATGAGCAGAGATCCCTTCCTGGACGACAAAGGCCAACCCCGCCGGCTGCGCGGAGTGACCATCTACAGCGGCTCCCCCTTGCTGGCCGGCCTGGCAGCCAAGGCCGGCTTCGAGGTGGTGTGGATCGAGTTGGAACACGGACCGGCCAGCTTCGAGCGGGTCGAGAGCCTGTGCCTGGCGGCCGTGGCCAACGGCGCCCTGCCCCTGGTGCGCCTGCCCGACGGCGAGCGGCACCATATCCTGCGCGCCCTCGAATCGGGTGGGCAGATCCTGGTGGCGCCGATGATCGACACCCCCGAGCAGGCCCGTCGCCTGGTCGAGTACGGCAAGTTTGCCCCTATTGGCCGGCGCGGCTTCAACCTGCGCACCTGGGGGGTGGAGTTCGGCCTGGCCGGGGCCGAAGCCGCCTTTGCCCAGGCCAACGAACGCATCCGGATCTTCGCCCAGATCGAGACCGTGCAGGCGGTGCAGAACCTCGACGCCCTCTGCGCCGTGGAAGGGCTGGACGGGATCTTCATCGGTCCTGGAGATCTGTCGGTGAGCCTGGGCCATCCCGCCCAGGTCAACCACCCCGAGGTGATCGAGACCGCCCTCAAGTGCATGCGCCGCGCCCAGGAGGCGGGCAAGCGCACTGGGGTACTGGTAGCGCCGGGGGCCTTGCTGAACGCCATGTTGGAAGCCGGCGTGGATCTGGTGCTCTGCGGGGGAGACGTGGTGGAACTGGCCGCGGCCTGGCCCAAACTGCTGGCCAGCGTCCCTGAGCTGTGAAGCACTGCATCGCGGTCCTCAACCCCACCTGTCTGGAAGTCGCCGTGGCGCACCGGGCCTGGGTCGCAGCGCGCGGGGCCATGCTGCGGGCCGAGCCGGCCTGGCGGGAACTGCGGCCCGCGCAGGTGGACCAGGCCGTGGGGGAAGCCCAGGCCGTGGTGCTGCCGGCCCCGGCCCTGGGGCGCCAGGCCCTGAACGAACTGATGGCCCGCCATCCCTCGCTCCAGGTGTACGCCATCGCCGCCAGCGGCTACGACTGGCTCGACGTGGAGGAAGCCACGCGCCAGGGCGTGCTGGTGACCAACTCCCTGCCCAGGGAGGGGGCCGAGGTGGTGGCTGACCTGGCCTGGGGCCTGCTCCTGGCCGCGGCCCGCCAGCTCCCCCACCACCACCGGCTCATCCAGCAGGGCGACCACAGCCGCGGCATCGGGGTGAGCGTCTGGGGCAAGAACCTGGGGATCGTCGGCCTGGGCCGCATCGGCCAGGCCATGGCGCGCCGGGCGCGGGGCTTCGAGATGCGGGTGCTGGCCGCCGCGCCGCGCCCGGACCAAGCCTTCGCCGCGGCGCACGGGGTCGAGGTGGTGGAATTGGACGAATTGCTGCGCCAGAGCGACTTTGTCTCGCTGCACGCGCGCCTCAACGACCAGACGCGCGGCCTGCTGGGGGCGCCCGAGTTGGCGTTGATGAAAACCGGGGCGATCCTGATCAACACCGCCCGCCGGGAACTGGTCGCCGAGGTGGCCCTGGAGGCGGCGCTGCTGGCGGGCCGCCTAGGGGGCGCGGGCCTGGACGATCCGCCCTCGCGCCCGGATTCGCCGCTGCTGCACCTGCCGGGGGTGGTCTTCGCCCCGCACCTGGGCAACCGCGCCCACGAGGGTATACACGCGGTGTTCCGCGGCGCTCTGGAAGGCGCCCTCGACGCCCTGGAGGGCCGCCGGCCGGCCTGGGTGGTGAATCCCGAGGTGTACGCCCTGCCCGCAGCCCAAAGGCGTTTTGCGCTGCACTGAAAAAGCGCCAACCTGATAGGAGAGAGTCCATGACCGAGGAGGAACGCTACTTCTTCGACGTGCGCGGGTACCATCTGGTCGAGAACGCGTTGAACCCCGACGAACTAAAAGCACTCAACGAGATCTTCGACGCGCAGCAGGCCCACCTCCCCGGCCCGCGCGCTGGCCGGGCCCGGTACCTGGAATTGATCAACTGGGGCAGGCCCTACCGCGACCTGATCGATCATCCGGCAGTGCTGCCCCATCTGGAAGAGATGCTGGGCGAGGGCTTGCGCCTCGACCACGAATACGCCGAACACATGGTCGCCGGGGGGGCGGGCGAATTGCACATCAACGGCACCCCCTACAGCACCATGTTCCACTACCACGTGGCCGAGGGGAGGATACACTGCGGCCTGGTGGCCGTAGTCTGGGCCCTGCAGGACGTGCCGCCCGGAGTGGGGGGTTTCTGCTGTATCCCCGGCTCCCACAAGAGCAGCTTTGCGCCGCCGGTCAGCATCACCTGCGTGGGTACCCCCTCCCCGGGCGTGCAGCAGATCTCCTGTCCGGCCGGCTCGGCGATTATCTTCACCGAGGCCCTGCGGCACGGCACCCTGGCCTGGAACGCCCCCACCCAGCGGCGCAGCCTGTTTTACAAGTATTCGCCGCGCCACGTCTCCTGGTGGGGCACCTACTACGACCCCGAAGCCTACGACTACACCGATCGGCAGAAGAAGCTCCTGCACGCCCCGTACCACAGCCGCACCTGGCAGCAAGCGCCGGGCAAGGGCTACGTGGTCAGCCCCTCATGAGGATCACCCGCATCGAGTGCATCCCAGTGCAGGCCCCTGGCCGCACCCTGGTGCCGGTGGTGGTGGACACTGACTCGGGGCTTTGCGGGGTGGGCGAGGCCGGCTTGCAGCGGCGCTGGCAGGCCGTGGCCGGGGCCGTGCAGCACCTCGAAGAATGGCTGGTCGGCCAGGACCCCTTCCGCATCGAGCATCTATGGCAGCGGATGTTCCGGGGCGGGTTCTATCCGGGCGACCGGCTGATCGGCTCGGCCATCGCCGCCATCGACATCGCCCTGTGGGACCTCAAGGCCCAGGCCCTGGGCGTGCCGGTCTACGAGTTGCTGGGCGGCCGTTGCCGCGAGTACGTGGAGGTGTTCACCGCGCCGGACTTCCTGCCTGAGGAGGCGCTGCGGGAGATCGTGGAGATCCGCCGGCGCATCGCCGAAACCGCGGACCCGCAGGCCACCGCGGAACTGGCCCGCTGCTGCGCCAACTGCGGGCACCGCTACTTCCGCCTCGGCCCGCCGGTATGGGGGAATCGCCTTGAGGCGCGCCAGTCCGTGCGGCAACTGATCGAACAGTTGCGCGCCGTGCGCGCGGCCGTGGGCGACCGGCTGGAGCTGATGGTGGATCTGCACACCCGGCTCACCCCCGAGGAGGCGGTATGGTTTTGCGGGGAAGTGGAGCCCTTGCAGTTGTTCGCGGTCGAAGACCCGATACGCAGCGAGCACCCGGCCGGGTACCGCCAGGTGCGGCAGCGCACCCGGGTGCCCCTGGCCGCCGGGGAGCAGTGGGCCAGCAAGTGGGAGTTCCGCCAGGCCATCGAGGAGGAGTGGATCGACTACGCCCGGGTCGATCTGTGCATCGCCGGCGGTCTGAGCGAGGGGAAGAAGATCGCCACCCTGGCTGAGACCCACCTGATCAAGATCCTGCCCCACAACCCGTTGGGGCCGGTGTGCACCGCCGCCTCCCTGCATCTGGACCTGGCCTGCGACAATGCCGGGCCCCAGGAGGTGCTCTTCTCTCCGGCGACCCTACTCCCGGAGGTCTTCCAGTGCAGCTTTGATCTGAAGGACATGGCCCTCACCCTGCCCGAGGGCCCGGGCCTGGGGGTGCGCTTCGACCGCCAGGCAGCCCGCCGCTACCCCCCCGAAATGACCGAGCCGCCCCACTTCGCGCGGCAGGACGGCTCGTTCACCAATTACTGAAGGGTCAGCGCGACAGGTGCATTTCCAACAGCGCCATCCCCGGCCCTGCGCGCGGTCCCAGACTCAACTCGAAGTCGGCCAATTGCGCGTCCACGTACGCGTCGATGCCCGCCAAGGTGGCATTGGCCAAGAGCAGCAGCACCCGGGTGTTGCGGCCGGCGGCTAGATCCTCCAGTTCCAGATCCGGCGCCCCCCGCCTGTCGGCCCGGCCCATGGCCCGCTGCTGCGCCACCACCCGCCCCGCCAGCACCACCGCTGCAGCCCCAAACCCCAGGGCCTTGAAAGGCCGGCCATTGGCGTACTGACCCCAGCCGGGCAGCAGCAGCGAGCGGACCAGGGCCTTTCTGGGCGCCTGGGTCTGCAAGCTGTCGGCTGCCTCCTGGGCCAGGGCCGGGACGGCCAGCAACAGGACCAAGAACAGTTCAGCGGCCCAGACGGGCGCCGGCCTGGATGGGATATCCCCGGACAAAGGCGCTGCCCTCCATGGGCGGTTTGCCTGCGGGTTGGACCTCGGTCAGGAGCAGGGCCCCGTCGCCGGTGGCCACCACCAGCCCCTGGCGGGGATCGGCCAAGAGCACGGTGCCCGGCTCGCCCCGGTGCGCCGCAGGCCGGCTCCGGTGCACCTTGAGCAGCCCGCCCTCCCACTCGGTGAAAGCCCCGGGCATCGGATTGGCCCCGCGGATCAGGTTGCGCAGCGCCTCGGTGGGCTGGTTCCAGTCGAGGCGGCCATCCTCCTTTTGCAGCTTGGGCGCGCGGCTCACCCGGCTCTGGTCCTGGCGTTGGAGCGCGATGCTGCCCCGTGCCAGCCCGTCCACCGTCCGCAACAACAGGTCGGCGCCCAGCGGGCTGAGGCGCGCCTCCAGTTCGCCGGCGGTCTCTTCGGGATCTATCGCCACCGATTCCTGTAAGAGCAGGTCGCCGGCATCCACGCGCGGATTGAGCAGCAAGGTGCTCAGCCCGGTTTCGCGCTCACCCCGGATCACCGCCCAGATGATGGGCGCCGCGCCCCGGTAGGCCGGCAACAGGGAAGGGTGGAGGTTGACGCTGCCCAGGCGAGGCAGTTCCAGCAGGGGACGGGGCAGGATGGAGAAGGCCACCACCGCAAAGAGGTCGGGCTGGCACCCGGCCAGACGGCCGGCCAGGCTGGGTTCGTCGAGCGCAGCCGGCTGCAGCACCTCCAGCCCCAGCTCCAGGGCCACTTCCTTGACCGGGGGTGGAGCCATAACCCGCCCCCGGCCCCGGGGCCGGTCTGGATTGGTGACCACGGCCACCACTTGGTGGGAACTGGCGGCCAGGCGCCGCAGGGAGGAGACGGCAAAGGCGGGCGTCCCCATGAAGACCAGCCTCATCCGCTCAGGACTTGGCTTCGCCTTCGTTGCCCTTGACCGAGGACACCGCCGAGCGGGCCAGATCCACCTTCACGTTCTCGGCGATCTTGAGGACCACCACGTCGTCCTTGAGGTTGACCACCACCCCGTGGATGCCCCCACTGGTCACCACCTGGTCCCCCTTCTTGAGTTCGTCGATCATCTTCTGGTGGGACTTCTGCTTCTTGATCTGCGGCCTCAGGATGAGCAGGTACAGGACTAGGAACATCAGGATGAAGGGCAACATGCCGAGAATGGCGCTGCCGCCCCCGCCCTCTCCGGACGGGGCGCCCATGGCGTAGGCTGCGTCGACTAGAAAAGTGAGCAAGGGACCTTCCTTTCTGCTTGAGAAGAATGTCCGTGAACGACTCAGAAAGATAGGGATTTCAGCCCAGACCCGAAACTGTGGCTCAGTCCTGGTACGCGGCCAGGAATCCGGCCTGCCAGCGGGCGAAGTCGCCCTCGATGATGGCCCGGCGCATGCGGCGCATCAGCTCCAGAAAGAAATGGAGGTTGTGGTAGGTGGCCAGGCGCAGGCCCAGGGTTTCCCTGGCCTGGAAGAGGTGGCGCAGGTACGCGCGGCTGTAGTGGGTGCAGGTCTGGCAGGAGCACTCCGGATCGAGCGGCCCGAAGTCCTGGGCCAGGGAGGCGTTCTTCAGCCGCACCCGCCCCAGGCGGGTGAAGGCCGTGCCGTTGCGGGCGTTGCGGGTGGGGATGACGCAGTCGAACATGTCGACCCCAGCTCCCACCGCCGCCACCAGGTCGTGGGGCAGGCCCACCCCCATCAGATAGCGCGGCTTGGCGGTTGGCAGGTGAGGCAGGGTGAATTCGAGGGTCTCCAACATCTGGGCGCGCGGCTCGCCCACCCCCAGCCCGCCTAGAGCGTATCCGGGCAGATCCAGGGCGGCCAGTTCGGCGGCGCCGCGGGCACGCAATTGGGGGTACACGCTGCCCTGGACGATCCCGAAGAGGGCCTGGGGAACTTCCTGCTCCTGCTGCAGCTGCCGGTGCCGCTCCAGGCAGCGCCGCGCCCAGCGCAGGGTCAGTTCCATGGAGTCGCGCGCGTACTCCTCGGCGCAGGGATAGGGGGTGCACTCGTCGAAGACCATGATGAAATCCGCCCCCAGGGCGTGTTCGATCTCCATGACCTTCTCGGGGCTGAAGAGGTGGCGCGAGCCGTCCAGGTGCGACTGGAAATAGACCCCTTCTTCTTCGATGCGGGCCAGCCCGGAAAGGCTGAACACCTGGAAGCCGCCGCTGTCGGTGAGTATCGGCCGCTTCCAGCCCATGAAGCCGTGCAGGCCCCCGGCCCGGGCCACCAGCTCGGGGCCGGGGCGCAGGTACAGGTGGTAGGCGTTGGCCAGCAGCACCTGGGCGCCCAGGGCCTCCAAATCTTGTTGAGATAGGGTCTTGACCGTGGCCTGGGTGCCCACCGGCATGAAGAAGGGGGTTTCGACAGTGCCGTGCGGGGTGTGGAGCAGCCCGGCCCGCGCCCCGGTGCGGGGATCTTGGGCTACCAGTTCAAAGGCAAAGCTGTGGGCCTGGTCTGCCGGGACACCCATTCAGTGGGCCAGCTGGGAGAGGGAGATCAGGCGGAAACCGCGCGCCTCAAGGCGGGGGAGCATGGCCTCCAGGGCCAGCAGGGTGGATTCGCGGCTCCGACCCAGGCCCAGGGCCTGGCCCTGCTGCGCGGCCAGTTCGGCCAATTCCCACAGCTTCTTCTCCACGGCGGAACGGTTGTCCACCTCGTCGATGAACAGATCGCGGTGGACGGCGCGCACCCTGGCCCCTTTGGCCATTTCGCCGGCCTCGAAGTCCAGCGCGGTGGCGCGGTCCACAAAGAGCAATTCGTTCCTCCTGGCCTCGCGCAGCACCTCGGCGGTGAGCAGGGAATCGGCGGTGGGCACGTCCACGCCCACAGCCTCGGGCACCCTTTTGAAGGCCAGCCGCAACTGCTGGCGCAGCGCCTCAGCGCTGGGGGGCTCCTCGGGGTCCACCGGCAGGTGGACCAGCACCTGGTGGCCGCGCGCCTGGGCCAGGTCCAGCACCTCGCCCAGATGCTCGCCCTCGGGGCGCAGGGCCAGGCCCAGGGGCGGGCGCAGCGCGCAAAAGCGCTCCAGCAGCCGCCATCTCCCGGGTCCCTCGCCGGTTTCTTCGAGCAGCACGGCGATGAGTCCGGCGCGCCGGCGCAGCTGGTGGTCGCGCTGGAGCACGAAGAGGGTGGGTTGATCCGCCTCGCAGTAGATTTCGACCTGCTGGCCGCGCTGCCCTTCGGCGGCCCTGAGCACGCGGCCCCCGCAGCGCTCCACCAGACGGCTCAGATAGAGATTCAATTCGGTGAGGGGCAGATCCACCGGGACCCGCACCGCGATGCGGTCGCCCGTCCCGCCGGCCAGGGCCAGGGAAACCCCGCGCACCTTGCGGATCAGGCCGGCTTCCAGGCCCAGTTCGGCCAGGGCCCCATCCACCTGCTCGTACAGACTGCCCGCCGGCGCCTCCCGGTCCTCGGTCACGGCGGCGGGCGGAGAGGCCGGCTCGGGGGCCCGCAAGGGCCACTGGGTGTAGAAGAAGATCCCCGCCCCTGCGGCCAGCACCAGGGCGGTCAATACCAGGTGCAGGGCGGGCGAGGACTGTCTGCGGGTCAGGCGCACCCCCCGCTTCGGGGTCTTTTTCAACGCCCTTTGACCTCGGCCCACGACACCTGCCCGGCCACTGGTTTGCCCGCCGAGGACCCGCACTCGGCCCCCCCCGACAGCGGGTCATCCACCCAGCGGATGATCCGCCACAGCCCCTCAGACCCCTGGCGCAGCTTGTAGTTCATCACCTGCTCGACGCGGAAGCCGTCGTTGTTCTCGTCGACCATCAGCATGTGCGTCCGTCCCCGGAACACCACCCAGTCCTCGTCGGGATGGCCGTCCGGATCGCCTTCAAAAGCCTTGGGATAATCGCGGCCCAGTTCCACGCTGCGCGCGATGAGGGCAAACTCGTACTCGAAGGTGCGGAAGCGGTCGAAGAAGCCCGGGCTGCCGTCCCGGCCGCCCATCAGCCGCAGTTCCTCCTCCAGGCCGTTCTCGAAGACGACTTCACCCAGGCAGTTGGTCTCGGTGAACCAGAAACCCGGGTCGAGCACGGTCTCGTACAGATCCTTGTCGCGGTCGTTCATGGCCCGGCTCAGGTTGTCCAGGAGGATCTCCGGGGTGGTGGCCGGCGGGGCAGGCGCCTGCTGGGGGTCCTGGCCCTGGCGCTTCTTGGGCGCAAAGGGGTTGGAACAGCCAGCGGCCAGCAGGGCCAGCAGGGAGAGGGAGCAAGCGAAGTACCTGGCGTATCTCATGATACTACTCCTGTGGTGTTTCAGCGGGAGAACTGGGCCCGCACTTCGGTCCAGGTCCTCTTGGCAGAGGCCGGATCGCGGAAATCCTGCCAGCGCCGCAGCGACCAGACCGGGTTTTCGGCAGTGGGGGTGAACACTTCCACCTCCATGCGCCCCTTGATCCCGAGGATCTCCTGGTCGCCGCTGCCCGGCTGGGGGATGAGGTCGAGTTCGTAGGGAAAGAAGAGCACCTCGCCCCGGCCGTCCTCCGAGATGGTGCGCTGGTCCTTGGAGGATTCGTACCAGCGGCGGAATTCGACGCGCTGGAAGCGGTTCCGGTCGAGCAGCCCCACCGCAAAGCTGCGCTCCTGGGACCGCGTCCACAAGGTGTCCCGTGCGGGCACGTACCCTTCTGGAGGACGGTACACCTCCCGGTAGAGATCCATGCCCTCGGGCTCGGGGATGAAGAAGAAGTCTTCGGCTAGCTGGTCCATGTACTGCAGGGGGCTGAAGCCCTCGAAGGTGGTCTTGATATTGAAGAGGACGAATTCAGCCCGCGTCGGTTCCAGCAGCGAGAGGCGCTTGCCGCTGGGACAGTCGGGCAGGCGGGCCGCCAAGGGGTTGCTGGCCTCGGGGCGCTCGTCGCTGAGGGCCCCGAGACAGGCGGGGAAGAGGGTCAGATCAGAGTCCGCGGTGCAACGGCACTCCACCTGGGCGTCATCGGCCAGGCCGCAGCCGGCCAGCAGGCTCATGGCGCAAAGATAGAGCCGGGCTCCCATGGCAGCATCTCAGGAGCTGAAAGGCACGGGAGTGAAACAGAGCGCGAAGACAGCCAGGCAGGCATAACCCACCAGGCGCCGCCGGGCATCCAGCGGCGTCTCCGGATCAGCGGGCGTCGGATGCCCCTTGCCGAAGAGGGCTAGAAAAAGGGCCAGCCCCAGCCACCCCGGCCAGCCCTGCGGCCAGTTCCATACCAGAGATAAAATACCGTAGATCCCCATGGCCAACAAGATGGCAAAGGCGAGCCGACCGATGGCGCGGTGGCGGCGGCCGAAGAGGGCGTAGACAATATGGCCGCCGTCGAGCTGACCCACCGGAAAGAGATTAAACGCGGTGATGAAGAGTCCCACCCAACCGGCAAAGGCCACCGGGCTGAGCAGCACCAGCTGGTCGGCGGCGTGGTCGGGCAGGATCAGGGTGGACAGGGCGCTGAAGAGCAGGGGGGCGCCCAGCTGGATGGGCGCCTGCTGCAGTTCGGGGTGGAAGTAACCAGTCGCCACCACCGCCGACTGGGACAGGCCCACTCCACAGGCGACCAGGGCCACCACAAAGCCGGCCAGGGGCCCGGCCGCCCCGATGTCCAGCAGGGCCCGCTTGTGGGGAATGGGGGAACGCAGGCGGATCACCGCGCCCAGGGTGCCCAGCAGGGACAGATAGTGGAGCATGGGGAGGAAATAGGGAAAAGATACTTTTAATCCCCAGCGGCGGGCGGCGAAGTAGTGGCCGAACTCGTGGACCGTGAGGATACCCAGCAGGGC
This sequence comes from Candidatus Latescibacterota bacterium, assembly GCA_016187725.1. Lineage (GTDB taxonomy): Bacteria > Latescibacterota > UBA2968 > UBA8231 > UBA8231 > SICG01. The sequence continues at coordinate 41,850 of JACPJE010000060.1, read as the reverse complement.
CACGGCAAAGGGGATGCCTTCGCCCAGATGGATCAGGCTCTGCAGATCGGCCAGCGGGTCCACCCCCTGCTGCATGGCGCCGGCCGCGGTCATGGAAAAGAGGGTGAGGGCAAAGAGCAGCAGGTGCAGCCAGGGGCGGTTGCGGACCACCGGGGCCGGCTGGTGGAAGAACTCCGACGGCAGGGGTTCCCAGATGGCCAGGGGGGGCGGGGGGAGCGGGGGCGGGGTCTTGCGCCAGAGCTTCACCGCGCCCCCTCCCGGTGCAGGTGGAGGCTGAGGCGGTGGGCATTGCCCAGGTCGGCGGCCAGCGGCACAAAGGCGTAATCCAGCGCCCAGGCCTCCCGCCTCAGGCCCAGGCCCAGGGCCAGACCGCGCCCTTCAGCGCTCTGGTACCCGCCGCGCAGCAAGAACTGGGAGGCGGCCTCCCATTCGCCACCCAGGTGCAGGGTGGTGCTCCCGTCGACGCGCCGCACCTCGCCGCTCAACAACAGGCGGGGCAGGCCGGTGTACGCCAGGCCGGCGGCCAGGGTGCGCGGCAGCGGGGTGGACACCTGGTCCAACTCGTCCATGCGCCCCAGCTGGCGCAGGGCCGCACCCAGGCGGAAATCCGGGTGCAGCTGGAAGAGGAAACCCAGGTCCAGGGCGGCCCCGGTGGCCGTGGCGGTGTACACGGACTGGCGCAGCAGTTTCAGATTGAGGCCCAGGCGCAGCCGCGGGCTCCAGGAACGGGCCCAGGCCAGGCTCAAGGCCCCTTCGTACACCCCGAATTCCCCCAGGGGTTCGGTGCTGGGCCCGGTGCGTTGCTCCAGCTGCCCGGTGTGGGAAAGCTGGAAGGCCAGGCCCAGGACCCGTGGGCCATGGCCCCAGAGCAGGCTGAGGTATTCGTGGCGGATGCCCTGCACCCACTCGCCGTGAGTCAGGCCCAGGGTGCGGGAAGCGGACTGCAGCGCCGCCGGGTTGGCGGACAGGGCGTCGGCGTCGGGCAGGGCCACCCCGGCCTCGGCCAGGGCCGCGCCTCGCGCCCCGGAGGGCAGTTGGAGAAAACTCATGCCCGACCGGGCCCAGACCGGCTGGGCCAGGCACAGCCCGAGGAGGAGGAGTAAAGATCTCATCTCAGAATCTCAGGCCCAGGCCGGCGCTCACCCGGTTGCCGGCTCCCAACTCGTCGGCGGTGTAGGCGTAGTGGAACTGGAGGTGGTCGCGGCGCATGGGGCGCAGGCTCAGGCCAAAGGCCGGGGCCGCCCCCTCGCCGCCGATCCGGTTGAGGCCGGCGCGCAGGGTCAAGAGCGGGGAGGCCTGCCACTCGCCGCCCAGGCTGAGATACGATTCGGCATCGGAGCGGTGTCCTTCGGCCGCCAGCACCAGGGCCGTCCAGGGGCGGTAGGCCAGCCCCACCCCGGCATCAGTGGACAGCTCGTCGGTGGTGTTGCTGGTCTGGGCCGAGGCGCGGTTGACCTTCCAGTCCAGGCCGCCTTTGAGATTGCGCAGGGTCGCCGCCAGGGTGAGGTGTTCGTCCACGTAGACCTGGGCGCCCAGGTCAAAGCCCGAGCCCTTGCCAGTGGAAGTGCCCGTCTGCGGGGTGTCGATGGTGTGGCGCAGCACCTTCATGGCCAGGCCCAGGGCGGCCCGCTTGCCCAGGGCCCGGGCCACGGCCACGTAGTAGGCGTTCTCCCCGTCCTCGATACGGCCCAGCCGCGTGCCGTCGGCGGCCCTGGCCACCAATTCGCCGGCCCCGGCGTGTTGCCAGGCAAAGCCAAAGGCCAGCTCGTCGCGCCTGTTCAGGGCATAGGCCAGGCTGTGCTGCCGGCGGTCCAGGGAGAGGGGTTGCAGGGAGGCCAGCAGCCCCTGACCCTGGCTGCGTATCAGTCCAGCTGGGTTCCAGTACGGGGCCGATGAATCATCGGCCAGGGCGCTGAAGGCCCCGCCCATGCCCGCGGCCCGCGGCCCCAGACCGGTCTCCAAAAAAGCGCCCGCGTACTGGGCGGACCAGCCGGAGCCAGCGCCCAGCAGGCCGCCGAAAAGCGCCATCCAGATTCCTCTCAATCCAGCACCACGATCTTTCCAAAGGCCCGTGGGCCCGAGTCCAGTTCGATGCGGTAGAAGTACACCCCGTTGGCCACCTGGTCGCCCTCGTCGTCCCGGCCGTCCCAGGTATCGCTGGTGTGGTTCTGGCCACCGGCGCGGCGCTCGCCGCGGATCAGGGTGCGCACCTTGCGGCTGGCGAAGTCGTAGATTTCGATGGTGACCTGGGCCTCCCGGGAAAGGCTGTACACGATGCGGGCCTTCTCGTCGCCCTGGGAGGGGGCAAAGGGATTGGGCGCCGCATAGGTCTGCAGGCTGTCCACCAGGCCGGCCTCACCCACCAGTTCGCCCTGGTCCAGGGAGAGGGGGCGCACCAGGGATTTGACCACCGCCCAGGTCTGGCCCTCGTCCGCAGACCGGCCCAGGCCGTTCTCCGCCCCCACCCACAGCACCCCGTCCACCGTGTCCAGACCGACAAAGGTGCCGCGCAGTTCCTCGCCGGTACTCTGGTCGCGCACCACTACCTGTTCCCAGGTGCGGCCCAGATCGGCGCTGGCGTACAGGCCCTGGTCCGTGCCGGCCCAAACTCGGTTGGCGGTAAAGGCAAAATCCCAGGCAGAGCCGGGCCCGCCGTTCTGCCAGGTCTGGCCATGGTCGAAACTGACGCTGATGGCGTTCACCTCGCCGGGGGTATTGTCGGTGGAGCGGACCCCGGCCCAGATGGCCGAAGAGCCCTCTGGCAAAAGTTGGCGCTCCAGGGCCACAGCCCAGTTGCCGGCGATGTTGCCCGGCAGCAGCCCGCCCTGGGCGTCGAGACGCACCTTGAGATTGGTCCAGGTCTGGCCGTGGTCGAAGCTGCGGGCGACGCCGCTGGCCGTGCCCACCCAGACCGTGTCGCCGTAGGCCAGCACCGCAAAGGTGCGGTGGAGGCCAGACTGGGCGATCAGGCTGTCGGCCTGGGCCCGCGCCAGGGCGATGCGCTCGGCCGGACCGCCAGCCCTTTCGAGGCTGTCGGACAGCGCCCGCAGGCTGTCGACCACCCCGGCGTTGTCTTCGGGAAAGTAGACGATCCGCGCAGCCCCGTCTGGCAGCACCCGCTCCCAGCTCTGGCCCAGGTCGGAGCTGCGCACCAGGGAGCCAGCGAAGAAAGCGGCCCACACCGTGGAGCCGGAGAGTCCCAGGCCGAAGCAGGGGTTGTCGACGGGGGTGGTGGGACCTCTGGAGAAACCCGCCCTGGTGGTGTCGAAGATGACCTGGTTGGCGAGGTGTTTCCAGGTCTGGCCGCCGTCCAACGAAAAGCTCAGCCCGCTGCCGGCCTGACCTGAGATGCCGATGGTGGTGTCCTGGAGCGTGGCCGCCCACACCGTGTCTCCCACTGCATCCACCGCGCTCACCGCACCCTGGCCCAGGCCCTGCTCCTGGGTGTAGGTCACCCAGTCGGCAGGCGAAAAGCCTTGGCTGAGAGCGGGATCGAGGCGGGCCAGGCCCCGCTCGGTGGCCACCCACAGATAGCGGCCGCTCCACTTGATGTCGGAGATCTCGGTGCCCAGCAGGCTGTGGGGGGCAGAGTTTGGATCCTGGAGCAGATTCAGGGGCAGGGCGGCCTGCACTTGGGGATCGGAGACCAGGAGGAAACAGAGGCTCAGGCAGGCGATCCCGGCAGCGAGCGGGAGAAGGCGCAATGGAATTTTAAACCGGCTTCTCAAGCGTAGGAGGCGGAGCGCTGGCGCAGGGCTTCGATGGCCTCGCAGCCGATGCCGCAGTCGCCAATACGTGGTCCCTCGGCCTCGCCGTGGCTGTCTGATCCGCCGGACTGGAGCAACCCGTAGTGCTCGGCCAGTTTGAGGTAGTACTCGATCTGGAGGGGTTGGTGCGAAGGATGGTAGACCTCCACGCCATCCAGGCCGTACTCCACCAGCTGGGCGATGACCGCTTCGGGCATGAGGCCCGGATGGGCCAGCACCGCCACCCCTCTCACCTGGTGGATCAGCCCGATCACATCCAGGGCCGAGGTGTAGGGCTTGGGCACCACGGCCGGGCAGCGGTCGCCCAGGAAGCGGTCAAAGGCCTCTTCCTTGCTGGACACCACCCCCCGGTGCACCATGGCAGCGGCGATATGGGGCCGGCCCACCATACCCCCGTTGGCCTGGTTGAGCACGTCTTCTAAAGTGAGGGATATCCCCAGGTGGTTGAGCTTTTCGACAATGGCCATGCCCCGGTCGTAGCGGCGCCGGCGCAGCAGGCCCAGGTGCTCCAGCAACTGCGGGTCCTGCCAGTCCAGGCAATAGGCCAGGATATGGACCTCGCGGTCCCGGACATGGGCGCTCAACTCGGCTCCGGGCACGATATCTAGGCCCAGACGGCGGCCGGCCAGCAACACCTGTTCTACACCCTCTACCGTGTCGTGGTCAGTGAGGCTGAGGGCCTGGACCCCGGCCTGGTACGCCTCTTCGACCGCCTGGGAGGGCGTGCGCAACCCATCGGAGCAGAAAGAATGGGTATGGAGGTCAGCTAAATTATAGCGCACAAATAGCTTAGGTATTTAGAGTGGGATACTGCGGACAGGGGAGGACCCCGCGCTGCCCTCAGGCGTTCCCCTGTTTGCCGTTAATAAAAGAAAACTATTCCGCGCTTTTTTTTCAAGTTTTGCGAGGAAATAGTTTGGGAGCAGACCCGCTGGGCAGACGCGGGGTGAGACAGGGGAGCCTCAGTTGCGCGAGAGTTCCAGCAGCATTTCCCCGCAGTGGAGGCGGATCTTGCCCAGGGCGCGATCCCGCAGCTGGCGCACCCGCTCCCGGGTCAGCCCCAGGTTCTCGCCGATCTTTTCCAGGGTCATGGGAGCGCAGTCATCCAGACCAAAATAGGCGCGGATGATCTGGTGCTCCCGCGCGTCGAGCACCTTCATGCTGGTGCGCAGGGCCTGGCTCAGGTGGTCGCGTTCCAGGTCTTCTTCGAGCGAGTTGTCGCCGGCGTCAAAGACACTCAGCAGGGAGTCCTCTTCGCCGGGGTACACCGGCATGTCCAGGGAGAGGTCGCGCTGCCCGGTCTCCAGGGCATTGCGAGCGCGGTCCAGGCTGATCTTGGCGCTGGCCGCCACCTCCTCCAGGGTGGGGTCCCGCCCCAGGCGCTGGGCCAGCAGGCTGGTCTGCTTTTCGACTTTTTGAAGATCATTGAGCTGGCTCATGGGGGGCCGGGCGATCTTGCCCTGCTCGGCCAGGGCCTTGAGAATGGCCTGCCGTATCCACCACACCGCATAGGTGATGAACTTGAAGCCCCGGGTCTCGTCGAAGCGCTTCACCGCTTCGATCAGGCCGTAGTTCCCCTCCGAGACCAGTTCGATGAAGCTGAGGCCGTGGTTGGCATAGTTCTTGGCCACGCTGACCACAAAGCGGAGATTGGCCTGGACCAGTTTCTGGGAGGCTTCATCATCCCCCCGCCTGGCCCGCCTGACCAGCTCCGCCTCTTCGGAGCGGCTGAGGGGTCGGTACTGCTGGATCTCGCGCCAGTACACCTCGGTAGAGGTGGGCGCACCGGCCCTCAGGCTGCTCTTCCTGGCTTTGGCCCTGGTTTTGGTCTTGGCAGTATTCATGGCCTTCCGCAGTATGGGCAACCCGGGTATTGCTGCCCGCCAGTATACGACGGCGGAAGGGGGGGCTGGGTTCCAGAATTCAGGAGCTGAGACGCAGGGTTTTGAAGCGCTCGTACGCCAGGTCCCACGGGCCACCCACCGCCTGGGGTTGGTACCGGCGGGGGGCAAAGGAGCGGCTCACCACCTCCCGGGCCTGGGCCAGGGAATCCACCTCGCCCAGGCCCATGGCCAGGACCATCAGGTTGCCGATGGCCGTGGCTTCAAGGGGGCCGGCCACCAGGGGCCGGCCCGTGGCGTCGGCGGTGAACTGGCAGAGCAGCTGATTCTGGATGCCCCCGCCCACCACGTGGATGCACTCCAGGCGCCGGCCCAGGATCTCCTCCAGCCCTTCGAGCACCTGGCGGTACCGCAGGGCCAGGCTATCCAGAATCACCCGGATCATGCCTCCTTCATCGGCTGGAGCGGTCTGGCCGCTCTGCTGGCAGAAGGCGCGGATGCGGGCGGGCATGTCGCCGGGGGCCAGGAACCCCTCATAGTCCGGGTCGATGAGGGCGGCAAAGGCAGGGGCCTGGCCGGCCCTGGCCGTCAGTTCGGCATAGGAATAGGCCCGGCCCTGGCGCTCCCAGGTGCGGCGGCACTCCTGCACTAGCCACAGTCCCATGATATTCTTGAGGAAGCGGAAGGTGTGCCCCACCCCTCCCTCATTGGTGAAGTTGTGGGCCAGGGCCGCGGCGTTGACCAGGGGTTCCTCCAGCTCGGCGCCCATCAGCGACCAGGTGCCCGAGCTGATGTACGCAAAGTCCCGGGTGGTGGTGGGAATGGCCGCCACCGCCGAGCCGGTGTCGTGGGTGGCCGGGGCGATGACCGGCACCGGCCCCACCCCGGTGCGCTCAGCCAGGGCCGGCAGCAGGGGGCCCAATCGGGTGCCGGGAGGGACGATGCGGGGCAACATGGCCGTGGGCAGGCCGAGTTTTTCCAAGAGTTCGGTGGACCAGCGGCCCTCGCGCGGGTCGTAGAACTGGGTGGTGGTGGCGTTGGAGAACTCGCAGACCTTCTCCCCGGTGAAGAAGAAGTTGAACAGGTCGGCCATCATCAGGAAACACCGGGCCGCCTCCAGCACCGGCGAGTCCTGTAATTGCATGGCCAGCAGCTGGTACAGGCTGTTGAGCTTGATGAACTGCACCCCGGTGTGGGCAAAGATCTCCTCGCGGGGCACCCGGGCAAAGGCCGCCTCCAGCATGCCCTCGGTGCGCGGGTCGCGGTAGTTGCGCGGGTTCTCCAGCAGCACGTCCCCCTTGCCCAGCAGGGCAAAGTCCACCCCCCAGGTGTCGATGCCCAGGGCGTCGATGCCGCCCTGGCCAGCGCCCAGCGCCAGGGCCTGCTGCATCTCGGCGAAGAGGCGCAGGGGGTCCCAGTACAGGTGCTCGAAGACCTGCACCGGGCCATTGGCAAAGCGGTGTACCTCGCTCAGTTCGAGCCGCGCCCCGTCGAACTGCCCCAGCATGGCGCGGCCACTCTCGGCACCCAGATCAAAAGCCAGCAATCGGCGTTTGGCGGACATGGTCAACACCTCTTCAGTGAAAGACGCGGCGGGGAATAGGCCCCGATGGCCTTTCCCGGGGAGTGGCCGGGAAGGGAAGTCCGCGTGGCCGGGGGTCGGGTAGCGGAGCCAGAGCGAGCGAGGGCGCAACACCATATAGATGGTGTTGCGGGGGCCGGGCTGTCGGGCTGCTCAGTGCATTCGACGCAGCACCCCATACGTTGGGGTGCGGCGGGACGCGCCTTGGGAAAGGCCGGAGTGGCATGCAACGCCCCAACGTATGGGGCGTTGCCCCCGACGCGGCTCGCTATATGGCTAGATATAATTCAACCCCAGCTCCCACACCAATTCGCGGGTGGGTTCATCCAGCAGGGCGCAGATCAGGGCGATACTCAGCTCGGTCTCCAGGCCAGTGGCGTAGCGCTGCTGCTCGTCGCGGAAGCTGAGCCGCTGGAAACCCAGCACCGCCCGCTTGAAGTCCTTGGGCCGCTCGTAGATCACCACCTGGGCCAGTTCGGCCTGGCCCAGGGCTTCCTGAACAAAAGGGGTGCCGAAGATCTCTTCGAGGGCATTTTGCAACTGTCGGTGCAGCATCAGAAGGGATAGACCTCGTCCAGCCGGCGGCGCAGGCGGGACGGGGGCCGGCGCTTGTCCGTCTGCCTGGCGCCCAGCACAATCTCGATGGCCGGGCGGCGCAGCCAGGCCAGCAGCACCAGGCTCCAGTCCAGGGGCATGGTCTGCAGTTCGAGGCGCAGCACCAGGCAGGTGCGGATCAGTTTTTTGAGCATCTCAGAAGTACTGGGCGATGTTGCGCTCGATGCGCTCCAGAATCGGCGCCTGGCCCGCCTCGGCGGTGAAGGGCTGACCAGTGACGCGCTCGAAGAGCCCGATGTAGCGCTGGGCCACCTGGATGCGGATCTCCTCGTCGAGGGGCGGGATGTTCTGGTCGGTGATACCCCGCTCCCTGAGCCAGAGGCGCAGGAATTCCTTGTCCAGGCTCTCGGGTTCCTCGCCCCGGGCATGGCGCTCCTGGTAGGTGGCCCCGATCCAGTAGCGCGAGGAGTCCGGGGTGTGGATCTCGTCGGCCACCCTCAGGCGGCCCTCCTCGTCGAGCCCCATCTCGTATTTGGTGTCCACCAGGATCAACCCCTGCCGGGCGGCCACTTCGGTGCCGCGCGCAAAGAGGGCCAGGGCGGCCTGTTCCACCCTTTCCCAGGTATCGCGGTCCACCAGTCTCCGCGCGACGATCTGCTGGGGCGAAATCGACTCGTCGTGATCCTCGGACTTGGTGGTGGGGGTGATGATGGGGGCGGCAAAGGACTGGTTCTTGACCATGCCTTCGGGCAGGTCCACGCCGCAGAACTCGCGCACTCCCTTGTGGTAGTTGGTCCACACCGAGGTCGAGGTGCTGCCGGTCAGGTACCGGCGCACCACGATCTCCACCGGCAGCATCTTCAATTCGCGGGCCACGGTGACATTGGGGTCGGGCACGGCCAGCACTTGATTGGGGACCAGGTCCCGGGTCTGGTCGAACCAGTACTGGGCGATGCGGTTGAGCACCTCGCCTTTGAAGGGGATGGTGCCCAGGATACGGTCAAAGGCGCTCTGCCGGTCAGTGGTGATCAGGATGCGCCTGCCCGGCAATAGGTAGATGTCGCGGACCTTGCCCTGCTGGTAGTGGGCCTGCCAGCGCGGAAAGCGGGCCTCCAGCAGGCAGTTGTCGAGCTGGGATTCGAGTTGCTGGCGCGTGATCATGCCCATGATCTCCGTCGGTATCACCTCAAATTCACTTCGAGTTCGCAGCGGCCGGCCTCCAACTTCAGGCTCAGGCGCCTCCCCTGGGGCGCATAGCTGTATTCACCCTCGGCCAGGGGGCACCCGTCCAACTTCAGACTTCGGGGGCGGGTGCTGGCTGCCAGGCGCAGGGTGCAGGGAGCATTGGCCCGCACCAGGGCACTCAGCCGGCTGGCCCCCTGGTGAAAGACGATATCCACCGGCTGGTCAGCGCGGATCAGCTCGGTGCGCAGGTGCAGGTACGTGCCCCCAGCCAGGGCGTACACCGCGGTGGCGGCCCGGGCCCCGCGCCGGGCGAAGACCAGATTTGCGTCGCTGCGCATCCCCTCGATGTTGAGGGCCTCGGCCTCCAGGTCGCGCCACAAAACCCAGTCGCAACTGCCCCCGCGCACCACCTTCACCCCCTGGCCCCCGCGCCCGCTCACCCGCTCGGGGCGCAGACTGGAACGCCCCCCCACTGGCCTGGGCACGAGAACCGCCAGAAAATGCAGGCGCTCCCCGCTTTGGCTCTGGCTCAGGTACTCGGTGCGCTCGGCCTCCAGCGCCGCCGGGGTCTGCCGCCGCTGGACCTGCGAGGGCTGCAGGCAGTGGATCTCCAGGCCGCAGCCCTCGCCCTGGATGTAGGCCCGGCCTTCCTCCTGCAATTCCAGGGGAAAGGTGGTGTGCAGCAGCCACTCGGCCTCTACCGGCGCCAGGGCCTCCACCTGGTCGGCGATGACGAAATAGTCAGGTTTAATATAGGCGATGCGCCGGCGAAAACCACGCAACGCGGGATAGGCCCGGCCGGCCTCGCCGGCGGCGAAGTCCAGGATGCCCGAGGAGAAGAACCCCGCGATGCTGCCCTGGTGGGTGCGCGGGTCGGCCCGCCACTGGCTGCCCGTGCGCCGCTGCGGCTGGCCCTCCACCAGCAGGGTGTTGCAGGCAAAGGTGTTGAGGAAATAGTTGTCCAGGTCGTACTGGCGCTGCGAGAGTTCCGGCTCTCCCGAGGCAGCCTCGGGCAACTCGCCGCAGAGGACCTGGCCGGCCACCCGCAGGGCAAAGCCGTTCTGGTCTCCCCGGTCCTTGCCCATGGCCGGGCCGGCGCGCAGCCGGAATTCCGTCCCTTCCTCGCCGCGCAGGAAAACCAGGCCCGCATCCTCCAGGTGCAGGGAGGAGCGCGGCGGGACCGGGGCCGGGGCCAGGTGCTCGTCGTACCACAGGTATTCCCAAGGCCCGTCGAACCACACCTGCCCGCCCAGCGCTCCGCCCAGGGGAGCGGTCTGGCCGTCGCAGTCGCACTGGAGAAAGTCGGCCCCCAGCACTGGGAAGAGTTCCACCGCGGCCAGGTGCAGGCCCGGGCCGGGGTCAGGGCCGGCGCTGAAGCGCACCACGGCGCTGTCCAGCAAATCGGCCTTGGAGATCTGGAACCAGGCCGTGCCCTGGCTGGCGGCCGGGAAATCGATGCGCAATTCGGGCACCCAGAGCCGCACCTGGGCGCTGCCTGGCGCCCAGCCCCCGCCCACGGCCAGTTCGGCGTGCTGCTCCAGGGGCAGGATGGCCGGGTGCTCGCCGGGCCGCACCCCCAGGTGGCTGAGGCGGAAACCGCCGCCCCGGCCGGCGGTGCAGAAGGAGAGGCCGTCGATGCGGCGCAGCAGACCCGCGTCACAGACGGCAAAGCGCCAGGTGCGGTCGTCGATGGTCAGGCTGCAGACCCCCTCGCCGGCATCCCAGCCCAGCACCACTGTGTACCAGGTCTGGGGCTTGTACGGCCGGCGGTGCAGAAGGCGGTAGAACCAGTCCAGGGGCGTGCCCCGCGGCACCGCCAACCCCTGGCGGACCGCCCCGGCCTGGAGCGCCCTGTCCTGCAAGGCGCCGGCCAGGTACAGCAGCACGTAGCGGTAGTGGTAGGGGGAAGGCGGCTGGAAGGAGGCCCAGCAGCGCGGGTGGAAAGGACGCTCCAGGTCGCAGGCATCGCTGCTGCCCAGCAGCTGGACCGGATAGGCCCTCAACCCCGGATCGAGGCAGAGATCCGGCCCCCCCTGGTGGCGCAGGGCCTCGAAGAAGAGCACCCCCTGGCGCAGCGCATAGATATCCCACCAGCCAATGCCCTCGCAGAACTCCCCCTGGCGGCCAAAGCTGGAGGGCAGCACCTGGGCCTGGAAGAGCCGGGTCCAGTGCTCTGCCCAGGCAGCGGCTTCGGGCTCTTCGGGGAGCAGGGCCAGGCTGGCCAGGCCGGCGGCGGCCAGGCACACCCAGGCGGCGCTGGTGTTGAGCGGCGTTCCCTCCCATTGCAGCCTGAAGGCGCGCACCTGCCGGCTGAGGGCCTGGCGCAGCAGCCGGCTCTCCCCCTCCTCCAGAAAAGCGCCCAGCCAGTCATAGACCAGGGTCAGCCCGGTCAGCGCATGGGCGGCCTGGACCCCGTCGGGAGCGGCGAGGGGCCCCCACTGCGGCCAGCCGGCCACCTCCAGGGCCCAGTCCCGGGCGCGGGCGGCATAGGCCCGCTCGCCGCTGAGCAGATGGGCGAAGGCCAGCACCTGGCCGTAGCCCTGCAGGGCATGGCCGCAGGTGTAGAACTGGTAGTGGACGCGCAGGTACTCCCGCAAGTACCCGGCCTCATCCTGGGGCGCCGGGGGACCGGGGGGCGGCCGGGAGGGCAGGGGATCGCGCAGCAGCTGGTCGGCGGTCTGGAGCAGCAGGCGGTGGCAGGTGGCGTACGGCTCGCGGGCGGACCGTTCCCGCAGGCGGGGCAGTTCGGCAGCCGTGAAGAAGAGCTGGGGAGAGCGGCGGGGCCGGTCCGTCTGCATGGTGGCGGCACAGGTTCCGGGGAAGGGGTAGAAGGTAGCCGGCAGCCGGCGGGCCGTCAATACTCAGCAGCCGTCCCGCCTTGATTTTCTCTCCCCCCCGGCGTATGTTTGGGCCGTCATGCTGAAACCCCTAGTGGTGATTCTGGCCCTGGGCCTGGGAGGCTGCGGGGGCGAGGAAGAAGCAACTGAACTGGTGTCTTATCTGAAGACCCTCCAGCGTTTCCAGCCCTACAACCAGCAAGTCCAGCGCTATATCAGCTTCTTCGAAGCGCCCGGCCGGCCGGTGACCCAGACCGAGATCGAAGGAGTCCGGGCCCTGCTGGCCGAGTACGCCCGGGCGGTCGAGACCCTCAACACCTCCACCTTCAAAGGGGAGGGCCTGCGCGAGGCCCACCACTTCTACGTCCTCACCTGCCAGCACGCCCAGCAGTTGAGCGCCGATACCACCGGCGGCATCAGGCAGCAGACCCGCACCGTGGTCTTTGCCCTGCACACCCTGCGGGCCTATATCACCGGGCGCTTCTACCCCGGCCTGGGGGTGATGCTGACCCACAAACGGCTCGAAGGCGATCTGCAGCAGCCGGCTTGGCCCGAATAAAAGCCACCCAGCTCTTCCCTCCACCGGCACCGCTATACCCTTCCGCCCGTCTATTCCAAATGGGTGCGGCCGAGGCCGAAACTTCTGGTGACCTTGCCGCTGCTCGTCAGCGAAACCATGCCGGCAGAGGAACTCCCGGTCATCACCGCCTCCACCAGCGGCGGGCTGATCTCTCCGGGCGCCTGCCAGGCGACGATGAAGTTGGCGCCTGTGCCCCCGGTCCGATCCTGTTCCGCCACCACAAAGCTGGTGGTCTCCAGGGGGTTGAGCCCAACCGGCTGCTCAAGGTAGGTACGGACCAGCTGCCCTTTGGTATTGTAGTAATCGACCCGGGTGAGTTCGATCCTTTTTTCGAGGTCGATGTTGTGGATGGAGAGCATCGCCGACAGCTCGCGGGTCTGCTGGCTGTCGAAATAGAAGATGCTCGAATAGATGGGCACATAGACAATCTGGCCCACCAGGCCGGCCGGGGGCTCGGGGTACAGGGCTCGGACATCGGGCGCCTGCGGGGTTGCCGCATTGGCCGCCCGGCCCTGGCCGGCAGGCGCCTGCGCTTCCTTTCCGCCACAGCCCAACGCCAGGAGCAACAGTGAAAAACCAAGGCCGACGAGTATGCGCTTCATATCCACCTCTCCCTCGGAAAAACCCCGGCGCGCTTGACAGGCGGAGCCAGGAACGAATAATAAGTATGCGGCAATATAGCGAACCCTCCTGCAGGGAAACAACCGGGCGCGGCTGAAGGGCTCCAGCGCCTTGCCCCTGCTCGCCGGCCACGCCCTCGGCCAGGCATGGCCACCACGACCACTTGAGGAGATCACCATGGAATACCGCTACCTGGGAAAAACCGGCGTGCAGGTGTCGGAACTGTGTCTGGGAGTCATGACCTTTGGCGGCCGCACCGACGAGGCCGAGGGTGCCCGCATCGTCCACCGCGCCCTGGAGGCTGGCATCAACTTCATCGACACCGCCAATGTGTACAACCAGGGCCGCTCCGAGGAGATCACCGGCAGGGCCCTGGAAGGCGTGCGCGACCAGGTCTTTCTGGCCACCAAGGTCCACGGCAAGATGGGCGAGCGGCCCAATGACTCGGGCAACTCGCGCTACCACATCGCCCGCCAGGTCGAAGCCAGCCTCAAACGGCTGCGCACCGATCACATCGACCTGTACTACCTGCACCGGCCCGACCCCAACACCCCGGTGGAGGAGGAAGTCCGCACCATGGACGACCTGGTGCGCCAGGGCAAGATCCTCTACGCCGGCACTTCCCATTACCAGGCCTGGGTGCTGGCTGAGGCCCTCCACTACAGCGCGCAGACCGGGCTGGCCCCCTTGGTGGCCGATCAGCCCCGCTACAACGTGGCCTGCCGCCAGATCGAAGCCGAGTTCCTGCCTTTCTGCAAGGACAGCGGGTACGGGGTGGTGCCCCACAGCCCGCTCTTCGGCGGGGTATTGACCGGCAAGTACCAGCGCGGCCAGGCCCCGCCCCCGGATTCGCGGGGCGGCCAGCCGGGCAGCAACCTGGCCGAGCGGCTCACTGAAGCGACCTACGCGGTGGTGGCCGGGGTGGGCGCAGTGGCCCAGGTGCGGGGGAAGAGCATCTCGCAGGTGGCCATCCAGTGGACCCTGGCCAACCCGCTGGTCAATTCGATCATCATCGGGCCGCGCACCCTGGAGCAGTTGGAGGACAACCTGGGCGCCGCGGGCTGGCGCCTGGCGCCCGAAGAGGTGGAACGCCTCAACGCCCTGGCCCCACCGGTGCGGGACTAGCGGCCGGATCAGCGGCGGCCACGCTGGTGGGTAAATGCAAGGCTCACTGGCTTGAGGGCGACGGTGCCCGCGGTCTCGCCGTCGAATACCCCTGCCCCTTCCAGGGCCTCGACGATGGCGCTGACCACCCCTTCGCCGATGATCAGCTCGCTGATCTCGCGCGCTGGGGAGACGGAATTTGCGGCCCCGTCAATGCGGACGTGGCTCAACCTGCTGATGGTCGCCCCGCTGGCGCCCGCCGCCATCGCCGCGTGTACCAGGTCGCTGGCGCGTCCCTCGTTGCAGACGAGGGTCAGGTTGACCAGATTCTCTAGATAGCTCCGCTTCCTGGCCCCCTTCTCGCCTCCCTCCAGTGCCCGCTTGCGCCAGTCGGGCGAACCCTTGAGGTCGTCTACCGCGGCGATGATCTGCTCGATGCTGGCCGAATGGCGTTGGCCGCGGATGACCATGTTGTTGAGCACCCCCCGGTCCAGGGGCGAGGAGTAGATGAAGCCCGCGCCGAACCGGTCGAGCCGGCCGGCATCGATCAGGGCGCCGAGGATGTCGGCGGCCTCGTGGCCCGCAACCACCGCGTGCACCACGTCCTTTTCGGCCGGCAGCGCGACGCGGATCAGGCCGAGTTTGTCCCGCAGCCCGGTGCCCTCTCCGGCGGTGACCTGCGGCATGGGCATCCCCAGGCCGAGTACGGCCTTGACGAGGTTATTGCCCCGGCCTCGCTGGACCGTGCAGGTGATGCTGGCCAGGTCTCCCTGGACGGCGATCTGCTCGGCCCCGGCCAGCGGGGTCAGCAGCCCCGCTTCCCAGGCCGATCCCGCGACGACGGCCACCTCCTCGCTGACGGCACTGCCGTGCCCGGGCACGTGCAGGCCGCAGGCCGCAGACAGCCCTTGCAGCACTGTCTCGGCAGCGCCATCCGGCACGTGCAGGATGATCTTGTCCGCCGGTTGCTCCTCTAGCCCGATGCCGGCGCCGATGCCCAGGAACCCGGCCTTCCGCCGCAGCACAACGGCGCGGCTGGCCTGGAAGTGATATTCCCGCACCCCCAGGGCCTTGAGGGCACCCAGGGCCTTGCTGGTGAAGGAGCGGTACACGGTGCAGGTGATCTGCGCGGCCTTGATGGTCTCCATGGTCTCCTCCTAGGCGGCCTGCGACGCTTCCTCGACTTCCGCCTTGCGCCTGGCAGTTACATAGAGCCCCACCAGCAGCACCGCGAGGATCGGCCAGACCGAGGCCAGGGCCAGAATGCCAAAGCCCTCGATGCTGCCCACCTGGCTGCTGATGCCCAGCCCCATGGCCAGCACCAGGGGCACGGTTACCGGGCCGGTGGTCACCCCGGCGCTGTCCCAGCCGATATTGACGAAATCCTCGCTCGAAATGGCGGTGAGCCATATCAGCACGGCGTAGGGGGGCACCAGCATCCAGATCAGCGGCCAATCGTAGATGATCTTGGCCACCCCGAAGGCGATGCCCACCCCCACGCCGATGGCCACTGCCTGCATCAGCAGGCTCTTCTTGAAGGTGCCCACCGTCAACTCCTCCACCGTGACCCCCAGGGCATTGAGCGCCGGCTCCGCCAGGGTTGCCCCGTATCCCATCATGAACCCAAAAAAGATGACGATGAGAATGCCGAAGAACCCGGCGAAGAGCGGCCCTCGCAGGGGGGTGAACGAATACTGCCCGGTGCGGGGATCGTAGTTGTCTGGGTGGTAGGGCAGGGTTTCGTATCCGTCCTCAGTCTTGCGGTGGAAAAACTCCTCCACCTCCCCCTCCGCGGTGATGGCCTTGGAGACGATGGCCGGATCGAAGTTGCGGATCAGCTCATGCTGCTGGCTCATCTCCACCACCTTGAAGGAGGTGGGCAGGCTGGTGCCGATCTCGGCGCCCAGGCGGGACAGGCCCAACTCGATGCCGATGCTGAACAGCGACATCCCGATCACCGAAAACGCGATGCCCAGGGCGATCTCGTCGGCCCGCCTGATCCTTTCGCGCAGCACCAGCAGCAGCACGATGATGAGGAAAAAACTCAGCGGCACGATCGCCTGTAACGAGGCCACGGTGTTGCGCCCCAGGAGTTCGGCCGCGTCGAATCCTCCGGGCCGCACCGCCGACAGGGCCCTGAGCTTCTCCCTGACCTGTTCTTCTGAGCCGTACACCCGCAACCGCTGCTCATGGCTGCCGCTGGTCAGCAGCCACTGCTCAAAGGCCGCCCCGCTGCCAAAGGCCGCCACCTTCGCCCCCTCGTCGCCGGCGAGTTTGGCCACGTAGTCGTCGAGCGCCTTAGCGTCGCCGGCGAAAAAGGCGCGCCGGGCCTCCGGGCTGCCGTTTTTGAGCACGTAACTGGACAATTCGGCGGCGTCGGCAAAGAGGAAGCGCGCCTTCTCGCGGCTGGCGGGGCTGCAGAACTCGACGTCGCTCATCGGCTTGGGAACACTGGTCAGGAAGAACAGTCCCAGGCCCATCACCGCCAGGATGGGAAAGGCCGAGGCCAGGGTGACCACTCCAAAACCGCCCCCCCCTTCGCTGCCCTGGGAGGCCACCCGGGAGATGCCGATGCCCAGCGCCAGCACCAGGGGCACGGTCACCGGACCAGTGGTCACCCCGCCGCAGTCCCACGCCAGCCCGGTAATATAGATGAGGTTGGGCTCGAAGTAAGCCCAGATCGACACTGCCCCGCCCACGGTGTACAGGGCGTAGATAAAGGGCTTGAGCGACCAGTTGTAGAGGAAGCGGAGCATGCCGAAGAGCACCGCCACCCCGACTCCGGCGCCGACGGACCACACCAGATAGGCGGAGTATTTGTTCAGGAGGAGGAAGAGCAGCGGCGCGTCCCAGGCTTTCACTGAAGAGCCGGCGGTTTTGAGGACCCCGATGGCCGGTTCGGCAAAGGTGGCGCCCACCCCGAGGATAAAGGCAAAGAGCAGGATGACCGGCAGCACCGTCTTTTGCGGCAGCTTGACGCCGCAGGTCTCGCCCAGGGGCATCAGGCCGAGGAAAAGCCCTTCCATGAAAAAAGCCAGCCCCAGGATCACCACCCCGATGCCCAGGGCCACCACCAGGGCATTGGCCATCGGGAGGCCGAGCACCACCAACTGGAAAAGCACCAGGTAGGCGACGATCATCGCCACTGACTTGATCTGTTCCAGCACCTTGGCCTTGGCATAGGGGCCGATCATGCCCAGGGCCTGACCAAAGGAGAGCGTTACCTTCGCGGGGGTTTTTTCTCTAGCCATATGTCGCTCCTGTGCCGTCGCCGGGCAACCGGCCCGACTGCCGGGCACACCTGATCCATGTTGACAAATATAACACCATCCCGCTGCCCCGCTCTATCCCAAAGCCTTGCGCACCACTGCCAGCAGGCGATCGGTGCGCACTGGTTTCTTGATCACCCCCAGGGCCCCCTGAAAGGCTTCCTGGGCCTTGACCTCGGTGGCCGCCTCCTCGCTGCACAGGGCCACCTTGACCTGGGGGTCGAGTTTGCGCAGCCGGGCGAAGGTCTCCTCCCCCGACAGATCGGGCAGGCCCAGGTCCAGGAGCACCAGGCCGATCCTGGCCCGCTCCTGGTAGAAGAGCCGCAACCCCTCGATGGCGGTGGCGCCCTCCAGCACCGCAAAGCCGTAGTACTCCAACTGCCGGCGCAGGGTGCTGCGGGCGATGGGCTGGTCGTCGATGACCAGGATGGCCTTGCCGGCCGCCTGCGGTGCGTTCACGCCCTGCTCCCCTGGGCCTCGGGCCGCCATTCCCAACCCTCCTGCACCTCGACCACCGGCCGCCCTTCGCGGTCCACCCACACCCCACAGGGTCCCCCTCCCTCGCTGATCTCCAGCCACAGTTCTCTGCCGTCCATGCTCAGGGCGGGCTGATAGTACTTGGCCACCTGGCGGGCCTCGGCGCTGATATAGTGCCCGGTGATGGCGCACCGGAAGCGGGTGTCGCTGGCATTGGGCGGGCTGCCGTGGATCAGCGAACCGTTGAAGAAGATCACGTCCCCCGGTCCCATGGGCACCAGCACCGCTTCCAGCCCCGCTGGCACCGGCACCCCCACGTCGGTGAAGCTGAGGGTGGTGTCGGCCTTCTGGGTGCAGAGCAGGGGCCACCGGTGACTGCCAGGCACCACCTGCAGGCAGCCGTTTTCCTTGTCGGCCGCTTCGAGGGCCATCCACGCCGCCATACAGGTGCCCGGCTGGGCCTTGAGGTAGAACTGGTCCTGGTGCAGGGCCTGGCCCCTGGAGCCGGGGGGTTTGAAGTAGACCATGCCCTGCACCAGCAGGGGCGCCTGCCCGGTCAACCGGGTCAGCCAGCGGGCGATGCGCGCCTCGGTCAGCCACTGGCGGCCCAATTGGTCCCAGCGCTGGATATGGGTCATGCGCGGGTATTTCAGGATGGGGTCGCCCTGGTCGGTATCCACCCCCAGATGGTCCAGCGGGTAGGTGCCGCTGGTGCGCAGCCGCATGAAATGCTCCCGATAATGCGCCGCCTCGGCCGGCGAGAAGAGCCCGCGGGCCAGCAGATAGCCTGCCTCCTGGTACTGGTTGAGCAGGATTTCCTCGGACACTACCTCCTCCTCAGAGCGCCTCGGCCCGGATGGGCAGCCGGCCGCACTCGTTGAGCGTGTTCAGGATCGCCGCAAA
This sequence comes from Candidatus Latescibacterota bacterium, assembly GCA_016187725.1. Taxonomy (GTDB): domain Bacteria; phylum Latescibacterota; class UBA2968; order UBA8231; family UBA8231; genus SICG01. The sequence goes on along the minus strand of JACPJE010000060.1, from coordinate 23,129 downwards.
ACTCACCCGCCACCGGTCTTCGGGCACGTTTTCGGTGATGCCGACGATGAAGCGGTCCCCCGGGGCGGCCTCGCGCAAGAGCTGCCGGGTGGCAGCGGCGATGGCCTGGGAGCTTTCCAGATGCACCGCCGAGGGAAAATTGAGGAAGAGCACCTTGCCCGGCCAGGCAGCCCGGGCCTGGGCCACGCTCATGTCCGTGTCCGGGGCAGGGGAAAAGGCCTCGATCCAGTCCAGAGGCGCAGCCCTCACTTCGGCAGCCCACAGTTGATTGTCGGCGTCGAGGTGTGAACCCAGCATCTTGCCCCGCCGGCGGAGCGGGGCGGCGGCCTCCTCCCAGTGGGGCAGCACGTACTCGATAAAACGCTCCCGGCCCAGCACCGAGGGGGCGTAGTTGCCGCCGCTCTGCACCACCTGGGCCGGCGAGGCGGCGACGATCTCCCAGAGCGGTCGCAGGTTTTCGCTCATGATCTGGTGCAGCGCCAACACCTCGTCGCGCCGCTCCTCCCACTCGACACTAAACGATTCCAGGCCCATGAAGCTGTACATGATGTCGTGCAGCGGACAGCCGGGGGCGATGGTCTTGAAGTACGCGTCGCCGCCCAATTGTTCGCGGGCCTTGAGAAAACCCTCGTAGCTGGGCGCGTAGCGCCGGTCGCTGACCATGGCCCGCAGGGCCGCGTAGTCCTCGGGCCCTTTGAAGGGCCACTCCAACTGCCAGGTGGTGCGCTCCACCTGGTCCGCTCCCACCTGCCGGTGCAGGGTGTTCAGTTCCCCCTTGGGGGTCTTGATGGTGGTGCGCTGATACCCCACCCCGTCGCGGGTAAAGTGCAGGGTCTCGGTCTGCACGTTGGGATTGTGGACCTGGTACACGGCGCGGGCGTCGAAGACGCACATCCCCTGGTTGCGCAGGGCGCGTTCGGCCTCGCACTGGGGGATGCGCCAGCCCTTGAGGGCAAAGGGCACGCAGTCGATCAGTTCGCCGGCAAAGACGGCTTCCAGGCGTTGGGCGGCATTCATCGCGTTGGCGGGCGCCGGGGGTTTTTAGGTATTTAAAGAGAATACCGGTCTCCTGCGCCAAAGGTAGTGCAGGGGGCCGGCAACTACAAGAAGGCCCCCATGGACCCTCGCTCCTTCGACCCGGGCAGCTATCAGGCCCAGATGGCCATTGCGCGCCGGCGCCTGGAGCAGGCCCGCTCCATGCAGGAGCCCGACTGCGTGCCTATCACCATCAGCACCGCCGGGAGCTTCTACTGCCGCCTCTTTGGCGTGAACATCCGCGACTACTACCGGGCCGCCTTCGACAACCCGGATCTACAGATCCAGTTGCAATTGCAGGGCCTGCAATGGGCCTTCGAGGAGTTGCGCGACGACCGCACTGGCTGCGGCCTGCACCTGGAGCTGGGCCCCATCGGCGAGGCCTACGCCTTCGACCTGGAGGTCGAGTACCCCGACGACACTTCGCCCTGGATCGGGCGGGCCATGGGTGTGCCTGAGGCCGCCGAGAAATTACAGGTCACCGACCCGGAGACCTCCCCCGGGGTGCAGAAGGTGTACCGGGCGTACGAAGCACTCAAGGCCCGAGCCCAAGAGCTGGGCGTGAAGGTGGGGGTGGGCGGGGGCCTGGGCATCCACCCGCCCCTGTCCGCGGCCTGCGGCTTCCTCGACGTGGAGGAGGTCTTCTACTACCTGGCCACCGAGCCAGAGTTGGTGCACCGCGTCTTTGAGAAGCTGCTGCTCAGCTTCATCCGCCTGCGCGACTTTCAGGACCGCTACTTCGGCACCCGCACCACCTCCCTGGGCCTGGCCGACGACCACAGCGCCTTCATCTCCGATCCCATGTACCGCCAGCACGTGATGCCCTACAACATGGTGCTCTACGGGCGCTATGGCCTCAAGGAGCGGTACCTGCACGCCGACGGCCCCAACCAGCACCACTACCAGACCTACGCCGAGGTGGTGCGGCTGACCAGCATGGACATCGGCGGCTTTTCGGACCTGGAACAGGCCAAGCAGATCCTGGGCGGCAAGGTCTTCTTCTCCGGCGGCCTCAACTGCAAGGACCTGTACGGGGATTTTGCGACGGCCAAACCGGCCGTGGACCGCGCCCTGAAGATTGGCATGCCCGGCGGCGGGTACGCCCTGGCCGTGGGCGGCGAGACCTACGCCGGGGTCAATCCCCAGACCCTGTGCCAGGTAGTGGCCTACGCCAGAGAAGCCGGCCGGTATGCCCGCTGAGAGGAGCCCTATGGAAGAGGGCAGTTCCCCCCTGAGCGACATGGACCCGGAGGAATTCCGCCGCCAGGGGCACCAGCTCATCGACTGGATCGCCGAGTACCTGGCCCACCCCGAGCGCTATCCGGTGCTCTCGCAGGTCTCGCCCGGCCAGATCAAGTCCCAACTCCCCCTCGCCCCGCCCGCGCAGCCCGAGCCCATGGCCACCATCCTGGCCGACTTCGAGCAACTGCTCCTGCCCGGCATTACCCACTGGAACCATCCCGGCTTCTTCGGGTACTTCGCTATCAGCGGCTCAGGGCCGGGCATCCTGGGCGAATTGCTCTGCGCTGCCCTCAACGTCAACGGCATGTTGTGGCGCACCTCGCCTTCGGCCACCGAACTGGAGGAGGTGACCCTCGACTGGCTGCGGCAACTCCTGGGCTTGCCGGCCAGCTTCAGCGGGGTCATCATGGACACCGCCTCCACCGGTATCCTGACCGTGCTGGTCGCCGCCCGCGAACACCTCGGGCTGCACGCCCGCCAACACGGCCTGAGCGGCCTGCCGCCCCTGCGGGTCTACGCCTCGGAGCAGGCCCACTCCTCGGTCGAGAAGGCGGCCATCGCCACTGGCTTCGGCCAGGACGGGGTGCGCAAGATCGCCGTGGACGCTGAGTTCCGCATGGACCCGCAGGCCCTGGCCCGCGCCATAGCCGAGGACCGCACCAAAGGGTGGCGGCCCTGCTGTGTGGTGGCCACGGTGGGCACCACCTCCACCACCAGCATCGACCCAGTGCCGGCCATCGCCGCACTGTGCAGACAGGAGGGGTTGTGGCTGCATGTGGACGGGGCGTACGGGGGCATGGCCGCCCTGGTGCCGGAGCGCCGCCAGGTGCTGGCCGGCTGCGAACTGGCCGACTCCCTGGTGGTCAATCCCCACAAATGGCTCTTCACCCCCATCGACTGCAGCGCCCTGTACGTGAAGGACCCCCACCTGCTGCGGCAGACCTTCAGCCTGGTGCCCGAGTATCTACAGAGCCCCGAGGCCGAGGTCACCAACTACATGGACTGGGGGGTACAGCTGGGCCGGCGCTTCCGCGCCCTCAAGCTGTGGATGGTGATCCGCCACTTCGGGCAGGAAGGCCTGGCCGCCCGGCTGCGCGAGCACCTGCGCCTGGGGCAACTCTTTGCCGGCTGGGTGGACCAATCGCCCCACTTCGAGCGCCTGGCCCCGGTGCCTTTCAGCACCGTCTGCTTCGTCTGCTTCCGCGCCCACCCCCCCGACGCCGGGGAGGAGGAGTTGGACAACCTCAACGAACGCCTGCTGGGGCGGATCAACGCCCGCGGCGAGGTTTTTCTCTCCCACACCCTGGTGCAGGGCCGCTACGCCCTGAGGCTGGCCGTGGGCCATATCCGCACCCAGGAGCGCCACGTGGCCCGGGCCTGGGAACTCCTGCAGGAGGGACTGGACCATGAGTTGGGCTGAGGGCTGGGCAGCGCTGCACCTAGAGATGCCCCCGCGGGTGCCGCACACCGAATATTCGATCGAAGGCCACTGGGAGGTGCTGCGGGCCGTCACGGGCATCCCGGTGAGCGTGGATAGCCCTGACCAGGTGAAGCGGCAGGCCCGGGATGCCTTTGTGGGGCCACAGGGGTGGAACCTGGATCTGTTCTGGTCCACCCTGATCGGGGGCGGGGAATTCGGGGCCTGGCACACCAGCATGGGCCACGCGGTGTACGCCGCCGGCGGGGTGGACTGGAACACCGACATCCACTCGCCCTTCGCCGACCCCGAGGAGGTGCTGCGCTTCGACCCCGAGGCGGCGCTGGGCCAGCCTGACCACCGGGAACTGGTCAGGCGCTTCGAGGAGCACTACCAGAACAACTGCCGCCGCAGCCCCGGCGGGGTGAACATGACCGGCGTGTACGTCACCTGCATCTCCGGGTTCATCGAACTCTTCGGCTGGGACCTGCTGCTCTTGGCCGCCGGCACGGACCACGTCCGCTTCGGCGAGTTGGCCCGCCGGTACGGAGATTGGATCCAGCATTACTTCGACGCCCTGGGCGAGGCGCGGGTGCCGGTGGTCATGGTCCACGACGACAATGTCTGGACCCAGGGCCCCTTCATCCATCCCGATTGGTACCGGACCTACGTCTTCCCCAATTATAAAAAACATCTGGCCCCCCTCATCGACAGCGGCAAGAAGATCCTCTTCACCGCGGATGGCACCTACACCGAGTTCATCGACGACCTCGTCGCCTGCGGAGTGAAGGGCTTTGTCATGGAACCCACCACCGACATGGAGTACGTGGCCCGCCGCTACGGCAAGACCCACGCCTTCATCGGCAATGCCGATACCCGCATCCTGCTCTCCGGTCCCAAGTCCGCCATCCGTGCCGAGGTGGAGCGCTGCATGGCCATCGGCAAGAACTGTCCCGGCTTCTTCCTGGCCGTGGGCAACCATATCCCGCCCAATACCCCGGTGGAGCACTGCCTTTACTACGACGAGGTGTACCGGGAATTGAGCCAGCGCTGAAAGGCAACGACATCCTATGGACGACACCATCACCCCCACCTTGGCCGGCGCCCGCTATGCGGCCACCGTCCCGGACACCCTCGACCTGGCCGAGCGGGCCCGCCTGGCCCTCAACGGGCTGGGCGGCAACATCGACCCTCGGCTGATGACCATGTACGGGCTGATCCGCTTCTGCAGCCCCCGCCCGCACTTCTCCCACTGGGCCTCGGCCGAGACCCTGTGCGACCCCAAGTTCGCCGAGTCCTTCCCGCTGATGCGGCTCATGTCCGGCAGCGACCAGTACGCCGAACTGGAGCACCGCTTCCGCCAGTCCATCCTCAGCCGGGTGGACGAGGGCCTGTACTGGGATCGGGTGGACCCGCGACGGCCCTGGCGCAACTCCTACGCGCCCGCCCACTACGGCGAGGGCCGGGACGAGGATTTCTGCACCCTGCCCGGAGCCGGCCGGCTCTTGCGGGCCCTGCTGGTGTGGCGCGAGCTGGGCGGCGGATCGGAGTGCGATTGCCTGCTCGACGAGTTGTGCGGCGGCCTGCGCCGCATCCTCGTCTGCAAGGACAACTACGGCTACTACCCCGAACACGGCGGCTGGGGCGAGCCCTGCGCCTATCCCCGCTCTGGCTGGCTCAACACCGACGAAGCTCGGGGTGAGACCGAGGGCGGGGAGGGCTCGGTGGTCTGCATGCACGGCCACCAGCTCTACGGGGCCGCCCACTGGTACGAGCAGAGCAACAGCCCGGTGGCCCTGGACCTGGCCGCCCGGCTGGCCAAGTACTGCCTGCTGCCGCGTTTCTGGGGCGGGGTGCCCGACCCGGAGGGCGAGCGCCGGAGCCTGCCCGGCCATATCGCCCCCAGTCGTCCTGACCCTCCCTTCACTGCCGGGGCCCAACTGGGGCACTGGCACTCGCACTTCCACGCCCGGGCCATCGCCCTGCGCGGGCTCTTGGCCTATGGCCGGGCCGTCGCTGACCTGCGCATCCTCGAATTCGTCCGCCGGGCCTACGAGTTCAGTCTCGGCCAGGGCATCGCCCGCATGGGCTGGATCAACTGCTACCCCGGCGCGCTGAACCACATGGAGGGTTGCGCCCTGGGCGATCTGGTCGGCCTGGGGGTACGGCTCTCCGACGCCGGCCTGGGCGACTACTGGGACGACGTGGACGCAGTGGTCCGCAACCAACTGGCCGAGCAGCAGCTCACCAGCGCCGCACTGCTCGAAAAGGTGGCGGCCCAGTTCGCCGGGGGAGAAGACCCCGCTGCCCGGGAGCCGCAGCCGGGCAAGCTGTGTTTCGACGAGATCATCCCCCGCAGCCTGGGCACCTTTGCCGGCACTGCCCTGCCCACCAGCGTGCCCACCCCCTGGGTCATGCACTGCTGCACCGGCAATGCCACCCAGGGCCTGTACTACGCCTGGGAGGGGGCCCTGCGCGAGCAGCGCGACCAGGCCACTGTGAACCTCCTCCTCAACCGGGCCGGCCAACTGGTGGACGTGGACAGCTACCTGCCCTACGAGGGAAAGGTGGTGATCCGCAACAAGGCGGCGCGCCACCTGGCCCTGCGCCTGCCTTCCTGGGTGGATCGCCGCACCCTGCGCACCGAGGTGAACGGGACGCCCTGGCAGCCCGGGTGGATCGGGCGTTACCTGGATTTCCGCGACCTGCCACCCGGCGCCCTGGTCAGCCTGGTCTTCGCCCTGGCCGAAACCACCACCACCTACACGGTCAACGCGCAGACCGCCGTTGAGCAGCAGTACACCTGCACCTTCAGGGGCAGCATCCTGGTGGACATCGCCCCGCGCGACCTGGCCCCCACCAGCTACCCCCTGTACCAGCGCACCCACCTGCGCCAACCGACGGCCCCGCTGCGCCAGGTCGAGCGCTTTGCCCCGGAACACCGGGTGTGCAATTGGTGATCTGATGACTGAGCAACAAAGTGCGCAGGCCCGCAAGGCGGCGTCAGGGGAAGAACTTCTGAGATGAACGCCCGGCAGCGGGTGCGGGCCGCCCTCGAACACCGGGAGCCGGACCGCACCCCCTTCTTCGAGTACGTGCTGCTCTCGCCAGTGGCCGATGCCCTGCTGGGCCGGCGCTACACCGCTGACCCAGCCCATTGGCCCGCGCTGGTGGCGGAGATGGGCTGGGAGGAGGCGGTGAACCGCAACGCGACCGACCGCCTGGACCTGGCCCTGTTCCTGGGCCATGACCTGCTGTACGCAACCCCCAATCCACCGCCTCCGGCAGCACCCACTGCTCCCGCTCCCCAGGAACCCCTGCCCGAGGATCCAGTGGAGCGCCTGCGCATGCGCAATGCCCAGGCCGCCCAGCAGCCCCCGCCCACTGATGAGACTCTGGTGGTGTACCTGCGGCTAAGCGAGCTGATGGCAGAGCGGGACGTGGACCTGCCCATCCTGGCCCCGGCCTACGCGCACGGGGTGTGGACCGACATTGACCTGATGCAGACCATGCTGCTGGCCCCCGAGGTGGCCGCCGAGCATTTTGCCCTGGCTACCCGCCGCTCACTGGACCGCATCGAGAGGTACCTGACCATGGGCATCGAGCTGGTGGGGGTAGGCGGAGATTTCTCCGGCACCCGGCCGCTGATCTCTCCGGCGGCCTACCGGCACTTCATCGTGCCCCAGGTGCGCGCCCTCTCGCGCCGGTTGCACGCCGCAGGGGCCTTTGCCGTCAACGCCAGCGACGGGGATCTGTGGCCGGTGATCGAGGACTTCCTCTGCGGCTGTGAGGTGGACGGTTATCTGGAGATCGACCGCTATGCGGGCATGGACCTGCGGCGCCTGAAGGCCGCATACGGGGGAAAGGTATGCCTCTTCGGCAATCTCGACTGCGGCAATGCCCTCAGCTTCGGCACTCCCGAGAGCATCCGCCAGGACACCCTCGACTGCTTGGAGGCCGGCCGAGGGAAGGGCGGCCACGTCCTGTGCGCCAGCAACGCCATCACCGCCAGCGTGCCCCTGCCCAACTACCTGGCCGTGGTCCACGCCTACCGCGAGTGGTGCGGTCTGCCGGCGCTGACGCTGGGGCGCTGAACGAAACACGCCGGGCAGCAGGTCGCGACCCTGGCCAGGGGGCTACGCAGTGTCGGGATATGTCGATGCGGTGATCAGAGCTTGATCGCCGCCACGATGACTCCTGCCACGGCGATCACCGTGGTGAGAGTCCAGGCAAAACGCGAGTCGATCCGCTTGAGCAGGAGTTCATACCGGTCGTCGACGCGGTCGCGGAGGATGCGCACCTCCTGGCGAACCTCCTGGATCTCCTGGCGGACTCCCTGGATCTCCTGGCGGACTCCCTGGATGTTCTCGCGCAGATCCTGGCGCAAATCCTGAATGTCCTCGCGCAGGTAGGCGATACCCCAGGGGAGTTGTTCGGGGGGCGGGGAGGAGTGGGGAGTGGAAGCTTCGGTCATAGCACATCGCCTCTGGTTACAAGGAATATAGAGCTGAGAGGATTCTCTGCCAAGCGAGACAGAAGGCAAGATGCATGCCAGGTCGATCTTCTGGGGGAGGACGGGGGGTATGGAATGGGCGGTAGTGGGGCAAAACACTCAGCCTGTGTCTTTTTCAACACGTTCACAGGGGGTTGCGTCCCAGTGGGAGTGTGGCCTGAATGGGAAGCAGGAGACGACCACTCTTCTTCACCTGCTCGATCAGATCGGCTATAAGTGAGTGTACTTGTGACCTAGCAATAGCTGTACCCATAACCTAGCGATCTGTACGGACAGAGGTACAACCGACTATCACGCATCTGAGCTGCCTTCCACCCTGTCAAACCCTTTTCTACGCCTGTAGCAATCACCCAACCTTCGATCCAACCTCTTGCCCGCACCACCTGCGGGCTGATCTCGTAATTCTCTGCGTTTTCAAACCTTAACGCCCCTTGGACTTCAACGACCAAGCCTGGATTACGGCTTTAGCAGCGCCTCTCCCCTCCCTTCAGTTTCAGCGATCCCACCACTCTTTCCCTTACCTGGCACGCCCTTCGCATTTCTCTTTGCTGGTTTCTTTCACGCGGCAAGTTTCCCTATTCACCGAGGAGGTCGCTATGAGCGCTGAGATCGCATTGCGCAGATCGCGGTTGTTCGCTTCGCTCTTGACCGTATTGCTCCTGGCCACCTGTCTCCTGGCAGCCGAGGGCCAGCTAATCAAAGAAAAGATCCACAGCGCAGCACTGGAGGGCAATCTGCTGGGCGATTCGCCAGAAAACAGTGTGTGGGTCTACCTGCCGCCCAGCTACGACAGCTTGCCGGAGAAATACTATCCAGTAGTCTATCTCCTCCACGGCTACCTCATGGAAAGCGTTTGGTGGCTAGGTGGTGGCCTTTCTGGCGGTCTGTTCAACATCTCGTCGGTGCTCAACCGCTTTATGACCGAACACCCCGACCGCGAACTGATCCTCGTCATGCCCGACGGTCACAACAGGTATCTCGGCAGTTGGTACGTCAATTCCCCAGTGACCGGCAACTGGGAGGACTTCCTCACCCAGGAACTGGTGCGCTATGTCGACTCGACTTATCGCACCCTGCCCCAGACTGCCCACCGTGGGATCGCCGGCTATTCCATGGGAGGCAGTGGAGCATGGATACTGGCCACGCGCTATCCGGAGGTGTACGGAGCGGTGTACTCATTGAGCGGCGGCATAGCTCCCCATGGACCCGTAGATGCTACCATGTGGCGCAGAATACTGGGGCTTGAGACGATGGAACAATTCGGCGGCTTGCCGAATTATTTCTACCAGGCACAAGTATCCCTTGCCGCCGCCTTCTCGCCGAACCCCGACAAACCACCCTTCTTCGTCGATTTCCCCTTTGAGCTGGTCGGCGAAGAACTGAGAGTGGTCGAACCGGTCTGGCAGAAATGGCTGGCGAGCCTCGATCTTCCCGTTATGATGCACACCTACCAAGAGCAACTGCGCCAGTTGCGGGGTATCCGCTTTGGTTGCGGGGACCAGGAGACCGATATCTTACCCGAACACCTGGCCACTGCGCAGGCGCTCACCAACCTGGGCACCCCCTATGCCTACGAAACATACAAGGGGACCCATACCAGTGGTATCCCCAGCAGAGTAGAGACCTACGTACTGCCCTTCTTCGCGCAGGCGTTGTATGGCTACTTCCCCAGGGTACGCCAATCTACTGCCGACCTGGGCAGTGCCCTGGCCGGACAGCCCCTCACCCCCAACCTCCAGATCGAGTTTGTCGGTCCGCTGGAGGCCACCGGCGCCTTCCCGCAAGTGAGCCTCGATCTCTCTCCCCTGGGTCTGGAAGAGGTTCCCCTCCACCACGACGGCCAGGGCCGCTACACCTTGGACGCCACCATCGTCCCGCCCCACAATGGGCGCTACCGCCTGCCTGTGCGCCTGCACACTGACAGCGGGGAACCCTATCTCTTCTACAACGCTGCCCTTGATGTCTGGCCCGTTGAAGAGCAGGCTCTCTTCACTGACAGCCTGGACCCTGAATGGCAGACGACCACCATTGGCAGTACTACCCTCGACCCGCAGGCCACGACCCCGGTCTTCCAGGGCACTTTCTCCCTCGCCGTGAAGGTCAACAGTTCCACGCTCCGCCTCCTTTCCGCTGAATCCCTGGAGGTCTTCGGGTACACCCTGCACTTCGCCTTCCACCCTGGAGATGCCACGGGAGGCACCCGGCCTGTCTTCAATCTAGTCCTCAAGGGTAGCGACTCAGGAAAGAGCTACACGCACATGCTGATCGACAGCGAGTTGGAGGGGGCGGGGATCGAGCTGGCAAGGAAGGAATGGCAGACAGTAGAGCTTCCGTTGGACTCGCTCAAGATTGGTGATCCGATTATATCGCTGAGTTTTCAGGGCAATCTCAAAGGCACCTTTTACCTGGACGATATCCGCCTGGTGCCTCAGGCAGCCCCACAACCCACCGCCGTAGAGGAAGAGCGCACCGATGCCTTGCCGCAATCCTTCTCCCTGGCGCAGAACTACCCCAACCCCTTCAACAGCGGCACCGTGGTCCAGTTTTCACTGCCCCAGAGTGCCGAGATCGAGCTGGCCGTCTACAACCTTGCGGGTCAGAAGGTGGCGACCATGGTCAAAGGCAGACGCGAGGCCGGGGCATACACCGTCCGTTGGGACGGGAGAGATGAACGCGGAGAGGAGTTGGCCAGCGGGATCTATTTCTACCGCCTGGAGGCAGGGCCGCAGGTGGAGACGCGGAAATTGCTGCTGTTGCGCTGAGCAGTTCGACAGCGGATAATTGCGGCAGACCAAGCCTGTACCTGCAACAGCAGGCGGGAGACAGCAGGAGGAGTAGGAGACGGACGGCGGAGTCTGCAGAAGGGTGATATCCCGGTTGAAGACCGCTGCTGCCCGAAGTACCTTCCAGGAACCTTCTCTCCCGTGATGATGCCTATGAGCCTTTGTCGAACAGGTATTGCGGTCTGGCTCATTTTCCTGGTGGACGCCGCCCTCCAGGCTGAAGCTTCTTCTCCCGGCGACGGAGGTTTGGGGACCTCTGTACCTCCGACGCTGGCCCGCCTGTCCTTCTGGTTGCCTCCCGAAAAGATGGAAGCGTTTGAAGCTGCGTACGAGGAGAAGATCGCCCCACTGCTGAGGGTCCACGGCCTGGTCGAGTCCTCCGAGCGTGGCAGGGATACTGTGGACAGCGTGTTCAACCGGTTGCTCGCATTCAGGGATCTCTCTGAGCTACGAGAGAAACAGCAGGCGCTCGACGAGGACTCGAGATGGATGGCAATGTTGAGGGAGTTGGGAAGGAGGTTTGAAACCAGCCGTCCAGACGGACTGATTCCCCAATACCTGAAGCTCTACAGCACACCAGCAGGACCTGGAAAAGTCGGGCGCGGAGGGCCAGGGCAGCGGGGGAACTGGCACCACTACCCCACCCAAAAGGGATTTGCCCATGTGCTGTCGATGGGCCAGGATCGAGAAGGGTACCTGTGGGTTGGCACTGAAAATGGAGTGCGCCGTTTTGACAGCCAACGGTGGATCACCTTCACGACCAAGGACGGCCTGGCTGGCAACACCGTATCTTCGCTGCTCCAGGACCGGCAGGGCCGCCTGTGGTTCGGCACAAGTGAGGGAGTGAGCCAATTTGACGGCCAGCAGTGGACCAGCTTCACAACGAAGGACGGATTGGCTGGCAACACCGTATCTTCGCTGCTCCAGGATCGGCAGGGGTACTTGTGGTTCGGCACGAGTGAGGGAGCGAGCCAATTTGACGGCCAGAAATGGACCAGCTTCACGACCAAGGATGGGCTGGCTGGCAACACCGTATCTTCGCTGCTCCAGGACCGGGAGGGCCGCCTGTGGTTCGGGACAAACGGGGGAGTGAGCCAATTTGACGGCCAGGAATGGACCAGCTTTACGACCAAGGATGGACTGGCTAGCGATGAGGTACGGTCCACCCTCCAGGACCAGCAAGGCAATCTTTGGTTCGGCACTGAAAAAGGGGTGAGTCGTTTTGATGGTCAATCTTGGACTACTTTCACAACGAAGGAGGGGCTGGCTCACAATAGTGTGCGGTCTATGCTCCAGGATTGTGAGGGGCATCTGTGGTTCGGCACAGATGAGGGGATGAGTCGGTACGATGGGCAACAGTTTGCCCCCTTCACGATGGAGGGCGATCAGGCTCACCACACCCTCACCTCGATCCTCCAGGACCGGGAGGGGTACCTGTGGTTCGGCACTTGGGGTGGTGGGTTGAGCCGGTATGAGGAGCGCGACTTTGAGATCTTCACAGCGAAGGATGGCCTGGCCAAGGGGGGAGTAACTTCGGTCTTGCGAGACCAGCAGGGCAATCTCTGGTTCGGTACTCACAGCGGTGGGGTGAGCCGCTTCGATGGCCAAAAATTCACCACCTTCACTGTCGAAGATGGGCTGGTCGGCAATGTGATCTGGTCCATCATCCAGGATCGGCAGGGCAGTCTTTGGTTTTGTGCTCATGCCGGTGGGGTGAGCCATTACGACGGTCGTACCTTTACAACTTTTACCGCTGAAGATGGCCTGCCAAATGACAATGTGATTTCGGGCCTGGAGGATCGGGAGGGAAATCTGTGGTTCGGCACCGGAGGGTGGAAGCCAGAAGACGATGGGGGCGTTTGTCGGTACGACGGCCAGAGATGGACTACCTTCACCACCAGGGACGGATTGGCCCACAATCGGGTGAGGGGGATTCTGCAGGATCGAGAGGGAGCGCTCTGGTTCAGCACGGCGGGAGGAGCCAGTCGGTACGATGGCCAATCCTGGACCAATTTCACCATGGCAGACGGGCTGGGAGACAACTGGGTAGAGCCGATCTTCCAGGATCGGGAAGGGTATATCTGGGCTGCGACCCGGAGAGGAGGGGTGAGCCGGTACGATGGCCAATCCTGGACTACCTTTACCACTTCAGACGGCCTGGGAGACAATTGGATGACGGCGATTTTTCAGGACCAGAAAGGGGTACTCTGGTTCGGCACCTACGACGGCAGGGTAAGCCAGTACGACGGGCAGGTTTTCCAGAACCTCACCACCTCCAACTACGACCGCTCCAACGACGCGGTGTGGTGTATCTGGCAGGACGAGGAAGGAACGTTTTGGTTCGCCACGAACAATGGGGTTACCCGCTATAATCCGCATCGGGCCTCTCCACCCATCCTTCTCAAGGAGGTAGTCGCGGAACGCCGGTACGGATCGGTGCGAGAACTTCGCCTTCCTTCTTCCAATTTTCTTCTCGCTTTTGAATTCCAGGGAATCAGTTTCAGGACCCAGCCCGGTCAGATGATGTACGTGTATAAATTGGAAGACTATGACAAGGATTGGCGGCAGACGCGCGAGAATCGGGTGGAATATACTGCCCTGCCACGAGGGGAGTACCTCTTCCAGGTCAAAGCCGTAGACCAGGACCTCAACTACTCGGAGCAGCCGGCCACCGTCAAAGTCACAGTGCACTTGCCCTACGAGCGCTACGGTATGTTCTCAGCCCTGGGCCTGGCCCTGCTGCTGGTCGCCTATCAGACGGTGCGGGTGATCCGCCGCGACCGCCGGCTCCACCAAGCCAACACCGCCCTGTCGGCGGCCAACAAAGAGCTGTTCGACCTCAACCAGACCTTGCAGCAGCAGACTGGAGAACTGCAGCAGGCCAAGGAAGCCGCCGAGACCGCCAACCAGGCCAAGAGCTTCTTCCTGGCCAACATGAGCCACGAGATCCGCACCCCGATGAACGCCATCCTCGGCTACGCCCAGATCCTGCGCCGCAGCCCCAAACTCCCCCCCGAGCACACCCAGGCGGTGGAGACCATCCAGCACAGCGGCGACCACCTGCTCAAACTGATCAACGACGTGCTGGATCTGTCCAAGATCGAGGCTGGCCGCATGGAGTTGGAGGAGGGAGACTTCGACCTGGGGGCCCTGCTGCGGACCCTGGGGATGATGTTCGGGTTGCACTGCGGGGAGAAGGGGCTGGGGTGGCGGTTGGAAGGGGTGAGGGAGACGTCTTTGCCGGTGCAGGGGGACGAGACCAAGCTGCGGCAGGTGCTGGTCAATCTGCTGGGCAATGCGGTGAAGTTCACCCAGAAGGGGAAGGTAGGGCTGCGGTTGGAGCGGTTGGAGGAGAACCGCTATCGTTTCATCGTACACGACACCGGCCCGGGGATTTCGGCACCGGATCGAGAGCAACTCTTCCAGCCCTTCCAGCAGGGCAAGGCCGGCCAACAACGGGGTGGCACGGGATTGGGATTGGCCCTGGCCCGCCGGCAGGTGGCGCTGATGGGGGGGGAACTGGCAGTGGAGTCAGTGCCCGGGGAGGGGTCGCGCTTCTTCTTCACCCTGACCCTGCCCCCGGCCCGTCTTCCCCTGGGTCCTGGGTCGCCGTCCAACTGGCAGCGGGTGCGGCGGCTGGCCCCTGGTCACCAAATAAAGGTGCTGGTGGTCGACGATGTGGCCGAGAACCGCGACATCCTGGGCAAGATGCTGGCGGACCTGGGCGCCCAGGTGCAGAAGGTCGAGAGCGGGCAACAGGCGCTGGAAGTGATGGACCTTTTCCATCCGAACATCGTTTTTCTGGACATCCGTATGCCGGGGATGGACGGCATCGAGACCCTGCGCCGGCTGCGGCAACACCCGGTCTGGAGGGCGGTGAAGGTGGTGGCGATCTCGGCCTCGGTGTTGGAGCACGAGCGCCGGGCTTTTCTGGATGCGGGGTTCGACGATTTCCTCGACAAGCCCTTCCGCTTCGAGTGGGTCTGCGGTCATTTGGAGCGGCATTTGGGGGTGGTGTTTGAGTATGAAGAGGGAGAGACCGAGAGTGCGGGAACAGACTGGCAGGGGCTGGTGCTGCCACGGGACCTGGTTGTCCGTCTGCGATCGGCGGCAGAGCTGTACAGCGTGACCGATATCGAGGATCAGTTGACCGAGCTTGAGGGGTTAGGCGAAGCAGAGCGGCGGCTGGCGGGGCACCTGCGCTCCCTGAACGAGCGCCAGGACATGGCAGCCATCCTCCGACTGCTCGACCAGGTGGGGCAGCAGTAAAGGTACCCGCAACTGACAGAAGCAGGCCCGGCTTCACAGCGGGGTGGTTCTCTCCATCTCTTCGATCACCAAAGAGAACTCCGGGATATGTGCCAGCTCGGATACGGTCCCGTCAGCCTCGTGAACATGGTGGGGGGTGTTCAGCAGATCAGGAAAATGGGGTGCATTGTCCCAGCGTCTGATCAACTGGCCCTGCGCATCCTGCCAGTGAAAACTGTATTTGAGCGTGTGGATGTCTCCCGCAGATTCGGCCACGTAGACGAAAAACTCTGCTTGCCCGCCATTACTCGTCTCAGCCTTGATCCTCAATTTGCCATCAACAGGGGTGACCTCCTGGCTCAGAATTCGATACGAGACGATAACCGGGCTTTCGATCAGGCAGGTCTCAATCGCATCGAAATACTGCCTGATGGCTAGATTCATGCGCCCAGATCCCGTTGTAAGGACTACGGGACAAAACCCCTACAGATACAGGGGCAAATTGCCATATCGCTTGAAATAACAAGAGGTTGAAAAAATGGCTCCAGGGTTTTGTCTCAAAGTTCTAAGGCGTCTAGGCGCCTTTCGACGTTTTGCAGCATCTCAACCGTGGAGGCCCACTCGATGTGGTCCGTTTTGTCGCCCAACCCGCCACCGGTGAATTTTTCGTAGAACAATTCTGAAGTCATGTCATAGGTCTCTTCAAAGGCCCTGAGCTGGGACTCCAGACGGGCTTTTACCTTGCGCATGCTGGCCGTTTCGCGTTCCAGCAGCTTGTCAAGTGTCCTGTCAATGACGGAATCGGCCGCCGCGTTGTTGGCGGAAATATACTGCTCCAACCGTCTGATTTTCTCCAGTGTACTGGTCATGGCCCCTGCTCCTTGGCAACAGTGAGGCTGCGGAACACCATGAATCTAACCCCGATCTCCTACAATCGGCAACCAGCGCCAGGACATGGAGGCCATTCTCCACCTGCTCGACCAGACCGGTCTCACAGACAGGTAAAGGGTACCCCCACGAGTTTCTCGTCGTATTGCCTCGCTCTTTCGTCGTTGTTGACGACAATGCCCAGCCGGCAGCCGCGCTCGGCGACAAAGTCGCGGAGTGCCCGCAGTTGTTGAAAAGGCACAGCCTGTTGGTATTTGATCTCGACGGGCACCAGCCCGAACTCTCCCTCCAGCACCAGGTCGACCTCGGCACCACCCCCGGTGCGGTAGTAGTAGTAATCGAAGTTCAGACCACGGCCATTCAGGGCGCGGAGGATCTCTTCAATGACCAGCCCTTCCCAGGAACGCCCCATGGCCGGGTGGCTCAGCAGCGCGTCCAGGTCGGGCAGGCGCAGCAAGTGGTGCAACAGACCGCTGTCGCGCAAATAACCTCGGGGATGCTTGACGACCCGCTTGACCGCATCCTTCTCAAAGGCGGGCAGACGGCGCCAGAGAAAGGTGCCGTGGGCGATCTCGAAGTAGTCGCGCGCCGTCGGCTGAGATACCCCCAGGGCGCGCGCCACCTCAGAATAGTTGATGATCGTCCCCGACAGGTTGCCCAGGAACTGGATAAAGAGTTGGAACCGATTCTGGTCCAGGCCGGGAAACAGGCTGGCCACATCCCGGTACAGGTAGGTGCGCACATACTGGTCCATCCACACTGCGCGAAAGCGCCCCTCCTTTTTGAGCCAGGGCTCGGGGTAACCGCCGCCAAACCAGTACTCGTGCGCAACAGTCAGGTCCGCGCGGGGGGTCAATTGGGCCGCAAAGTCGGCAGGGGAAGCCCGGCCGGCGAGTAACTCGCAGAAGGGGCTGTCCATCCGCCCATTCACTTCGGCAAAGGAGAAAGGCGCCATTTCGATGATACCGATCCGGCCGGCCAGGCTCTCGGAGACCGCCCGCAGCAGTGCGGGCGAACTGGAGCCCGTGATGACGAAGCGACCAGGCCGGTCGCGCTGCTGGTCGATGGCCACGCGCAGGGCGGGAAAGAGCTGGGGGAAAAGCTGCGCTTCGTCGATGGCCACCTGCGTTGGGTTGAGGCGCAGGAACAAGTCTGGGTCGCGTGAAATGACCTGGAAATCGCTGCCCCGTTCCAGGTCGAAGATCTTCCAGGGATCTCCCAGGGTGTGCAGCAAGGTGGTCTTGCCGCACTGGCGCGGACCCAGCAGGGCGACACAGGGAAAGTAGTCCAGGTACTGCTGGAGGAGTTGCTTATAGGTCCGTTTCATATCTTGCAATTTAAAACTACTTCCTTGAAAATGCAAGATATGAATCGTGCCCTATTTGCCCACCTTTACGTGTCCGTTGTGAGACGGAGGGGGATTGTGTATCGAGGGGGATTGTGTATCATAGAAAGGCGTCCAATATGGAGAACCCCGATTTGAGAGTCTGAACACCCATCGCGCGGCAACTAGTGCATGAGGGGTTTCATGGCGGCTGGTAGACGCTGGTTGGTTCAAGACCGGTATGGCAATGACATCTACCTGACAGACGAACGGTGGGAACATATCACTGACCCGAAAAACCATCCCGAAATGTCCGCCTACGAAGAGCAGGTGAGAGAGACGATCCAGTCAGGCAGGCGGAAACAGGACTCTCTCAATCCGCAGAAGTACCGTTACACCAAGGCATTCGACGGCTTGGCTGAGGGCAACACGCACCTCACCGCCATGGTGCTGTTCAGGTTCAGCGAGGGGCCTGGCGGTGAGCCGGTAGCCAACAGCTACATTGTCACCGCCTATCAGCAAGAGCTAGGCTGAGGGTGTGGCTATGAGTGAACCGATCTTCAACTATGACGCGGCGAGCGATACCTTGTACCTTTCCTTCTCTCCAGGAGAGGATGCCACCGGTATCGAGTTGAGTGACCATATTTTGCTGCGTATCAACAAGAAGGAAGGTCGGGCCATAGGTTTGACCTTCCTGGACTACTCCCTATTGGCCCAGAGAACCGAGGTAGGGCCGCGCAGCTTTCCCCTCACCGGCCTGGCCGGCCTCTCGGATGAGCTACGAGAGATGGTTCTCGACATACTGCAACGCCCCCCGGTCAGCGAAATTCTTTTCCTTTCGAGCTATACCCCATCTATTACCGCGGCGATTCCTATCGCCTCACTTCAGCCCGCGGTTATTGCCGCTGCCTGATCCCCTGAGCGCCGCGCAATGGGCTGCGGCGCGGCCTGGACAAGAGGCAGGAAGTGACCGCCATTCTCCGCTTGCACGACCAGATCGGCCATACATGGCTGTACCTATGACCTAGCACAAGCCGTACCGATAACCTAGCATCCTGTACGGCCAGCGGTACAGCGCTTTGCCGCGACGCTGAACTGCCTTCCACCCTGCCGAACCTTTTTCTTCGCCTCTATTGACCCGCAACCAGAGACCAGATCTCCTGTCGGCACCACCTGCGGGTTGATCTCGTAATCCCCTGTATTTTACAAGGTTGTCGTTCCTCAAGGACAAGACCCACTCTTTCCGCACGCCCTTTGTAAGATCGCTCCACCCCCTTCTATTCCGGCCACTCCCCCGCTCTCTTCCTCTCCTGCGGCACGCCCTTTGCGTTTCTCTTTATCAGACCCCGATTCGTGGGCAGGGTACTGGATATCAAAGAGATCGTGCTGCAGGACCATACAAGACCAGCAATGACATCCTTACCGACGTCGGCGCGCGTCTGGTGCGGACAAAATAGCCCCGGACTCTCTTGCCCTCTTCTTCTTGAGTTAGTATACCGCACCATGCTCGATCCCCACCTGTGATCGAGCATGGCGCAAACCCCACTACGCCCCAAATAGTAGGAAAAAACCATGGCATCGCCCGGCCACTTCTCAGGCAATCCCAAGACAGAATGGCTCTCTGACCCCGGCAAGCCGGACCGCGAGATGAGGTTGCTGGAGGATTTATCCTTCACCGATCTGGATGGGCGAGTATGGCGGGCGCCCAAGGGCAGCGTCATCAACGGCGCCAGTATTCCCCGCCCGCTCTGGGCAAGCACGGGAAGCCCCTATACCGACGACTACCGCAATGCCTCCGTGGTTCACGATGTGGCCTACGACGACCCGAATATCCCCAGGAAGGACGCCGACAAGATGTTCTTCTATGCATGCATTGCTGGCGGCTGCTCGATTTTGCAGGCGGCAAAGCTCTACGCTGGCGTGCGCCTGGGCGACTGGCTCTCCAAGGTCAAGAAGCGGCTGCCCTTCTCGCGGTCCATGCTGCTTTACCGGCTGCCCGGGCAACAGGACGCCCAGGAAGCCGAGCTGCGCGCCAAGTACACCTTGATCGCAACCGAGATAGACGACAGGTTGAATGAGGAATCCTCGTTCGAAGCAGTGGACGCGTTGGTCGAAAGTAGACTGAAATAGCGCCCCTCAATCCCCCTGTAAACGGGGGGAGGGTCGGGGAGGGGTATCGCTCACAGCCCCAGAGTGTGCCGCAGCGCCTTATCGACCTCGCTCATGGGCAGCTTCCCTATGGCGCGATTACTTCTTGGCGGCATCGTAGTCATCGTAGATCTCCATCTCCGGGCTCTCCCATTCCTCGGCAAAGGCAGCCAGCCGGGCGCGCAAATCAGCGGCCTGCTCCAGAGCGATGCCGCGCGCCTGCAGATCAATGGATGGGGATTCGAGAAAGGTCACCATGACGCGCGCGGGGTCGGGAATATCGCCAGGCTTTTCCAGCAATTCGACCCTGCCGTCGCGATAGATTCCTTCGATGGTCTTAAACATGTCCCAGCCTCCTGATGCATCACAACATAAGACAATTGAGCTTTGATGCCAATGTCGGCAATCGAGATCCCATTACCGGGTCGGGTTCCCGGAGATGACGCGCCACAGGGCGAGCGGCATGGAACTTTGCACCACAGGGAGTATTTTATTTTTCCTCTGCTCTGCGTATCATTGGAATACGCGCCTGAAGTCCCCTCTACATTTCGAGTCCCTGTCTGCGCTGATGGCGAGATCGATCATGGGTGAATCCGGGGAGCAACCACGCGAAGCCACGATCCTGCTGGTGGACGACCAGCCGGCCAATCTGGCGGTGTTGCGCCAGTTGCTGGAGGCCAAGGGATACCGGGTCGTGCTGGCCCCCAGCGGCCAGGTAGCACTGCGCAATGCCGCGCGCATTCTGCCAGACCTGGTGCTGCTGGACGTGACCATGCCGGAGATGGATGGCTTCAAGGTCTGCCGCCGGCTCCGGCAGGACCCCGCCACATGCGAGATCCCGGTGATCTTCATCACCGCCCGCGACACCAAGGAGGATCTCATCGCCGGCTTCGAGGCCGGGGGCCTGGACTACGTCGCCAAACCCTTCCAGGAAGAGGAGGTGCTGGTCCGGGTGCGCACCCATGTGCGCCTGCATCAGCTCGCCCGAGAACTGGTGCACAAGAACGAAGAACTGGAGCGCCAGATCGCCCACAGCCAGCAGCTGAGCGGCCGGCTGTCCATGCTGGCCGAACGCGAGGTCGCGCACTGGGGTCTGGAGAGCATTGTCGGCGAGAGTCCGACCGTCCGGCGCATCTTCCAGGAGATCCACCTGCTGCAGGGAAATCTAACGACCAGCGTGCTGATCACCGGCGAGAGCGGCACCGGCAAGGAACTGATCGCCCGGGCCATCCACTTTGGCAGTCCCCGCCGCGAAGGCCCCTTTGTACCGGTCAACTGCGCCGCCCTGCCGGGAGAGTTGGCCGAATCCCTGCTCTTCGGCTACGTGAAGGGGGCATTTACCGGAGCGAGTGCCGACCAGGAAGGGTACTTCGAGATGGCGCACCAGGGCACCCTTTTCCTCGACGAGATCGGCGAGATGCCCTCCGGGCTGCAGGCCAAGCTGCTGCGGGTGCTGGAGGACTGCCAGGTCTGGCGCCTCGGGGCCCGGAATGGCAAGCGGGTGGAGGTGCGGGTGATGACGGCGACCAACGCAGATATCAAGCAACGCCTCGACACCGGCGCCTTCCGCCAGGATCTGTACTTCCGCCTGGCCCATTTCACCGTCGCGGTACCGCCGCTGCGGGAGCGGCGCGAGGACATCCCGCTGCTAGCCCGGCATTTCCTCAAGCTCTTCGCTGCGGAGATGGGCCGGGAACCTCCACCCTTGAGCGGGGAAGTGCTGGCAAGCCTGCAGGCATACGGCTATCCGGGCAATGTGCGCGAACTGAAGAATATCATTGAGCGGGCCCTGATCGAAAGCGGAGGCGGAGAAATCCGGCTCCACCACCTGCACTTCCTGCCCGCAGCCAACCACAGCTCCCCGGCCACGGGCACTGCCCCCTCCCCTCTCGACCTCCCTTTGGACCTGGACCAGGCCATCGAGGAAGCCGAGCGGCGGGTGGTGAAACAGGCCCTTGACTTGAGCGCCGGCAACGTCTCGGCCGCCACCCGGCTGCTAGGCACCAACCGCAACCGCATCTACCGCATCCTCGGCCAGGAAAAGCCGCCTGCTCAGTAATACTCGCCCACCACCTGGCGGGCCAACTCCACCCAGCGGGGCAGCCGCTCCGGGTGGTTGTCGCGGGTGTGTACGTCCTTCATGATCAGTTCGACGCGGCAGCCCCGGGCCAGCCCCAGGGTCTGGCGCAGTTCGGCGCAGATGGCCTCCTCATCGAAGAGCGAGGTGCTCACCAGCAGGGGGTCTGACTTGCGCGAGAAGACGATCCGGTCGCCCAATTCCCGGGCCATGAAAGCCTGGTCGGCCCGGGGCGCCACCGAGACCCGCGCCAGGTTGGGCAGCCGCTCGATCAGGTGCAGCCGGCTCTGCACCGGCTCGCAGCAGCCGTAATAACACCGGCCGAAATGCTCGGCCAGGCTCAATTGATAGGGGAGGATGAACTCCTCGAACTGGTCCGGCCCCACCCCCACCGTCTCCTGCGACTCCAGCAACACCCACTGCTCCTGCAGGCGCGCCGGCCCCTCGTGCCCACTGCCCAGCGCCCGGGTGTACCCCATGCTCCCCGAACCGATGTAGTCGTTCTGGTCGTTGCGGGTGAGCAGCCCCTCGCCCTCCAGCCACCGGGCATAGGCCAGGTGATCGTCGCGCAGGAAGCGCATCAACCGGTGCAGGCCTTCGGGGTTGTCGTACATGGCCAGCATCAACTCCTCCAGACCGATCAATTCGGCGGCCGGCCAGGTCATGCCCATGCTCCACCAGAAGCGGCCGCGGATGCGCACTGGCAGCAACTCGCCAAACACCGCCTCCAGGCGGGCCTGCTCGGCAAAGGTAGCCTGACGGTCCACCGCATAGGTGCGCGGGCGCAGCTTGGCAAAATCGCGGTCCAGGTCTTTGATGGGCGACTCCCAGCGCCGCGCCCCCAGCTTGACCTCGGGGCTGTCGGGATAGTGCTGGACCACCTCGACCCCGTACCCGCTGACCTGCACCTGCCAGTTGGTGGTCAAATGGGGCTCGACCACGTGGTCGTCCTTGAGCACCTCGAACTGGTAGATCTCGGTGCGCAGCCCCCGCTCGATCCCCCTGGCCCAGGGCGACTCGCAGCGCAGCGCCGACTCGGGCAGCGGCAGTTCCTCGTCCCTCAACCCGCCGATCTCAGCCAGCACCATGGGCCGCTGGGATTCCCCCGCATCGTGCGCGTACCACAACTGCTTGCGATCCAGGTTGAGCGGATCATGGGCGATCTCTAGCTTGCGCTCAACCAACCGGCGGATAATCTCGACCTCGCGCGGGGTAGGTGACTCTGGTTCACTCATAACGTATTCCATCTCGACTTACAATGATCCGCCAACGACAAGCGGCGGGGAGATGACCCCGCAGGTCTTTCTCGGGGAGTGGCGGGGAAGGGAAGTCCGCGTGGCTGCATGCAGCACCATATAGATGGTGCTGCCGGGGTAGCGGAGCCAGAGCGAGCGAGGGCGCAACGCCCCAACGTATGGGGCGTTGCGGGGGCAGGGTCTTGGGGGAGGGCAGCG
>JACPJE010000007.1 GCA_016187725.1 Candidatus Latescibacterota bacterium | reverse complement strand
CTTGCAGCAGGCCGTCCAGAACCGTCGAAACCTCGTGGGGTAAGGTCGCGGCGATGCGGGCACAGATCTGTTCCTGGGCCCGGACCCGCTGCTCCCCCACCATCCGGGGAAGCAGGTATTCGGCCGGCAGCAGAATCCCCTCCTCTTGGAGGAAGGTCTCTGTCCGGGCCAGTAACGCCGAGGTCTGCTCCAGCCGACCGCACTCCTCAAAGAGAAAGGCTTCCAGCCGATCCCGTTCCTCTGGACCCAGCTTCCGCAGTCCGAGATACGACCGGATGCGCTCCTGGTGTTCGGCGATCGTTTCACGGCGCTGTTGGTAGACCTCGATACCGTGCGGATCTACACCCAGTTGAATCCCGGTGAACAAGAGCAGCTCGTCGATGATTTCCAGCGGCTGCTGGGTGGGAAAACGGTGGAGCAATTTTACGAACCCCACCTGGTAGGCAAACCCCAAGCGGTTGTGGGCGCGGCGACACTGCCGGATTTCGCGCCAATCCTGCTCGGTCAGGGTGGCTTTCTGGGCCAGCTGTCTGCGGGTATAGGGGGGGCTATGCATCGGGGCAATCCCGGGTCGAAGAGGAGGGCAAGAAAACGTCCGTTTTCTTTACCGGCCCGGGCGGGTTGCCAAACCCCGCCTTTTCGGGCTAACTTAGGGTAAGAAATCAGGTAAAGAAATCAAAGTAATAAAACAACCCTTCCATCAGGGTTTCTTTACCACGCCGGAAAGGAAGCCTCCGCGATGCTCATCGGCTATGCCCGCGTCTCAACCCAGGATCAGAAGCTCCATCTGCAGAAGGATGCCTTGAAGAAGGCTGGATGCGAGAAAATCCTCACCGACCAGGCGGGGGGGACCAGGGCGGAACGACCCGGCCTGGAACGAGCGCTGGAGGTGCTCCGGGAAGGGGATATCCTCGTGGTCTGGCGGCTGGATCGGTTAGGGCGTTCCCTGAAAAACCTGATTACCCTGATGGGCGAGTTGGGAGAGCGAGGGGTTGGCTTCCGCAGTCTGCAGGAAGCCATTAACACCACCTCACCGGGGGGCACCCTGATCTTTCACATGTTTGGAGCTTTAGCCGAGTTTGAGCGGAATCTGATCCGAGAGCGGACCCAGGCCGGCCTGGCCGCAGCGCGGGCGCGCGGGCGAAAAGGCGGCCGGCCCAAAGCCCTCGACCCAGGGAAAAGACGGCTGACGGTGGAGTTGTATGAGCAGCAGAAATACCCGGTGAAAAAGATCTGCGAAATGATGGGGATCTCGAAACCTACCCTGTATACCTACGTCCGGGCCAAACCACAGGAACGGCGCGCTTAGAGTACATTTTTACACCATTTTGGTCGGTACCCTGATAGGACTGAACTCCCGGAATGCGCTTCTAGATCGTCCAGAAGCCCCCAAACGCCCCACAATCGACGCTCGGCAGTGGGGGCGGGTGAAAGCAGGGGCGAAAAGCGGGGCGTTCCCGAATAGTTATTTGATGGAGCGAATACCCAGCCGGCCCTTTCGCCGGCCAGCAACCCCACTTGGGCAGGGTGCGAGGGCGGGTGTCCATCTGCGGCCCGCAGGGCCGGAGTGGGCTGCCCGCAGCACGCTGCCCCTCGCCCAGGTCCACCCAGGCAGTCTGCGAGGGGCTGGGTGCCCACGGGGGCGAAGCCCCGGGGGGCTGCCTGGAGCAGTCTGCCCCCCGTCCGGGTCAACGTCAATTGGGTACCGGCGCCGGTTTTGCCCAGGTCCAGAGGGGGCCGGCCAGCCTTTTCAGGGCAGCCGGCCCCCTCTATCACCCAGCCGCCACTTCCACCACCGCAAGGCGGTTTGCTGTTCCGCTGCTCCCCGAGCCCGAATGGCCAACTCGCCGGCCATCAGTCTCCTCCAACCGCCCGCGCCTTGAGTGAATCCACCTTGGCCTGCAGGACGGCCTCTCCGGGGAACTGGCCCAATATCCGCCCCCAGGCCTCCCGCGCTCCGGCCCGGTCCCCCTGGCGGGCCAGGACCTCCCCCAGTCTGTAACGCGCTGCGGCGTACTGGGGGTCCAGGGCAAGGGCCTGCTGCAATGCACCTACAGCCTGGGCCGGTTGCCCCTGGGCCAGCCGGAGTAGACCCAGATTGTAGTGGGCCAGGGCATATCCGGGATCGAGGGTCAGGGCCTGCTGGTAGGCCTCGTCGGCGCGGGCGAACTGCCCGGTCTTGTAATAACACAACCCCAGGGTGTTGTGCAGCCGCGCCTGCCCGGGTACGCGGGCGACCAGCACTGCGAAGACCGCTGCGGCCGCGGCGTAACGGCCCTCTCCGTACAAGCGCAACCCCCGGGCCGCCTCTTCCTCGTCGGCCGGACTCAAGTTCACGGTGCGGTGTTGTTCCAGCCTGGCCTGGGTCTGGCGGGCCGGGGCGAAGCCGGGGTCGATTTCCAGGCAACGCCTTATCATCTCCTCGGCCCGCGGGTACTCGCTGCGGCGCTCGTAGAGCACGGCGAAGTTATAGTAGTCCACCCGCCTGGAATGCAGGCGCTGGGCCAATGGATCGGCGTGGTTGACCAGCACGGCCAGCCCCCCCGTCGCCAGCGCCGCGACCCCAAGCTTTCCCCACTGCCGGCGCTGCAGGGCCCGCTGCCCTTCGCTCAACCCCAGCGCCGCCCACAGCAGCAGGACGGGCACCAAGGGCAATCGATATTCGGAGGAGACAAAGAAGAGCAGACAACCCAGCAGATAGGCGAGGCAGTACAGCTCCAAGAGCGTTTCCCGGCGCGCGCTCCCCCATACCCCCCAGGCGGCCAGCGCCAGCGGCGCCACCCACCCCCAGTTTGGGGTCAGGCGCAGGAAGGGGACCCAATCTTGGGCAAAGTAGTAGCTCAGATTGTTCTGGGACTCCACCTCATGCCAAAACAGGCAGAATTTACGCCAGAGCAGCGCCAGGTACTGGTCGGGCTGTAGTCGGATGAAGTCCCAGCCCTCACCCAGCCAGTACGCCGAGGCCGAGGCCGGCGTCAGCGGGTGTCCCTGGCGCCGCTCGGCTTCGCGCAGGAACCCTTCCCGCTCCTGGTCGGGCTCGGCGCTGGGCACAAAGTCGGCCTGGGCATAAATCCCGGTGGCCTGCGGATTGTTGCCCACGTAGAAATTCATCCCCGCCGAGGAGGTCGTCAGAGCAAATTCTCCGCCGACCAGCCAGTTGCGTGCCAGCACCGGTCCCAGCACCAGGCCGCAGCCCAGCACCAGCCACCCCCAGGCCCGGGTCTGCCTCCTGGCGGCGAACCACCTGCCCAGCAGCAGCAGATAGATCAGGATCAACGGCCGGGCCAACGCTGACAAACCCATGCTGCCACCGGCGATCCACAGCCAGCGGGGAGCGCCGGTCTCGCGCCACCTCAGAAGGCAATAAAGGGCGAGGAGATTGAGGAAGAGGATGGGGGTGGCAGTGAGCAGGGCACTGTCGTAGAAGATGAAAACCCCGTAAACCGCTCCCAGCCCAGCCGCTGCCAACCCCACCTGCCTACCCCATGTTTTTGCGCCGAGGGCATAGACCAGCCAACAGTTGGTGGTACCTATCAATACCTGCACCCCTGCCACGACCCCCCACTGGGGTCCCCCGATCCAATAGAGGAAGGCCAGCAGGTAGGGATAGAGGGGATTCATGAAAAACACCCCCTCGGTCCACCCTTCCCCCGTCAGCAGGGATCTGGCCTGTCGGTCGTAGAAATCGGAATCCAGCAGCAGCACCTCGGCCAGGGGAGTCGAGCTAGCCTGCAGGGCGTAGGCCAGCCGCAAAATCAGGGCCAAGCACAGGATCCCGATCAAGATCGGGTCGCGGCGCAGGAAGGCTAACATGTCCTCTGGACTGGTGGCAGGCCTGTTCTCGCAGGGGAATGGGGCCTGCGAAAAATAGCATGGTTAGGGTACGGAGACCACTCTAAACTCGGGGCTGGATCCTGATCGTAGCCCACCCGACCGGCTCATTCAGGAACGGACACAGGCAGGCCTGGCTGCCGCCAGAGCACGGGGACGGAAAGGCGGACGCAAACCCATCACCACCCAGGACCCCAAGGTCCGGATGGCCAGAAAAATGTACCCGGATCAGGAAATGGACCTGGCGGAAATCTGCCACACCCTGCAGATATCTCGTGCCACCTTTTACCGGTATCTAGCGCTGTCAGAAAGGTAAGGAAACGAAACGGTGGGGTCTTTCTGATGCGGGGAACTACGCCAGCCCCCGTTTTGAAATGGTCTCCATTGATGTCCTACGGGCTTACGGTCCGCCTTCTGGAGGAGGTGTTGCCGATACACCTCAACGTCGCCACCGTCTTGCGGAATCTACACCAGGCCGCAGAGCAACTGGAGGGCGAATTAGGAGAGGAGCAGGACATATTTATCGAGGGCTGCCAGCGCGACTGGGCGGGTCTACCGGACCCGGACCCCCCGCTCACGGTCGGTATCGATGGCGGCTATGTCCATGGTCGAGATGGCGATAACCGCAAGGCCGGATCGTTTGAGGTGATTGCCGGCAAGAGCATGATGGCAGAAGGCCCCGCGAAGTGCTTTGCCTTTGTCAACGGCTACGACCAGAAGCCCAAGCGACGGCTGTTTGAGATGCTGACCGCACAGGGCCTGCAAATGAACCAGGCCATCACCTTCCTGTCGGATGGGGGCGATACGGTCCGTGAATTACAGCTGTATCTCAGCCCTCAGGCTGAACATCTCCTGGATTGGTTCCACCCTTACAATGCGGATAACGGTCATGAAGCAGATGGCCAAAGGGATTTCCCGGACGGACCTGGTGGACCTGGAAGCCGAGATCGAGCGCGTGAAATGGTACCTCTGGCACGGCAACGTCTTTCGGGCATTGCAGGTGATCGAGGATCTCTCTTGGGGCCTTGAAGGTCGCGATGACGAAGATCCGGCGGTCAGCAAACTGAGGAGAGCGGTCGAGGAATTTCACGGGTACATCGCCAACAATCGCGCCTTTATTCCAAATTACGGGGAGCGATACCGGTACGGCGAAGTGATTTCCACGGCTTTTGTCGAATCAACGATCAATCAGGTGGTCAGCAAGCGGATGGTGAAAAAACAGCAGATGCGCTGGACACCACGGGGTGCCCACCTCCTGCTTCAGGTGCGGGTGCAGGTGTTGAACGACGAATGGCGAAACACGTTCTGCCGGTGGTATCCGGGCATGTTGCCCGTGGAGCCCCGCATGGGGAATGCCGCGTAGCCCCCGTTTTGAAATGGTCTCCAAGAGGACCAACAGGCTCGCGCTGAGGGCCGACAACCCCAGGCTCCACAGCAGGGGTACTAGTGCTCCTGACCAGGCGCGAGGCTCTCCCGCCTTGAGCGCCAGGGTGCCCAGGGGCAGGCCCAGCACGAGGGCAAAGAGGGTGAAGGCCGCCAGGGTCGCGGCCAGGCGCCCGCTGCCCAGACCAACTCGGCGCGGTGCCCAGTGTTGTGCTGCCAGAGAAGCGAAGTCCACCCCGTGCGCCAGGTGGTGGAGGATAAAAGCCACGACCGCGGCGACCCCTACCAAGGGCAGGCACAGGGCCGCTGCCTGGGCAAAGTCGTAGGAAGCGCTGAAGGCGGCGTAGATGGCCACCGGATAGACCTCCACCTGCATGAGTGCGGGCACCCCGAACTCCGCGAGGGCCAGGAGGAATACCAGCACCAACCCCGTCGCCAGGAGGGGACGGGCCAGGGGCAAGGTCGCGT
>JACPJE010000006.1 GCA_016187725.1 Candidatus Latescibacterota bacterium | reverse complement strand
CTCGGGGTTGTGGCACCACCTGCAGGCCAGCGGACACCCCTTGAAGAACACGGTGGTGCGGATGCCGGGTCCGTCGTGGACGGCGTATTTCCTGATGTCGAAGATCAGCGCCCTCAGCGGGGTCGTAGCCTCGCGGGGGCGGGTCATGGCAGACAGGCAAGTGCGTGGCGGTCGTGATTCATGTCGTCTGAACCCTTCCCGTCTATAACGCATAATATTCTCAACCTCGAAAAGAGGGGCAAATAACAGGACGAAAGGGGAAAGATCCAAGCTCCCGGCTTCCATACCCCCTTGCCCTGACCAAGGCTCAGGTTCGCCTGGCGCAGGCAGCCATGGGCAAGAAGGAGACGCAGGTCCGGGAGTTAGGTGAAGAGCTGGGGGTTACCCGGGTGACGCTCTACTGCTACGTGGGCCCGGATGGCACGCTGCGAGACCCTGGCCACCCTCTTGGCAAGGGTCCTAATCGCCCCTATTTTTTTGCGTCCCAAACATCCACTTCAACAGGAGCACCCATGCACTGGATCCGTCTGATTGCCGGCCTGGTACTGCTCGGTTTGAGCGCTGGCTGCAGCAAGGAAGACCAGACCGATGCCGACCAGGAAAATTCTGTAGCCCAGGGCCGGAAAATCTTCATGGACAACGGCTGCAATCTCTGTCACGGCCCCGAAGGGCGGGGGGATGGTCCCGTGGCTCGCAACCTCAGCCCCAAACCCAGGAATTTTTCCGATCTGGCGGCGTATAAACGCGGACCTGGCCTGGAGCAGATCGAGGAAACCATCGAGAACGGGCTCAATACTGGCCAGGGCATCACCATGCCGGCCTTTCCCATCGCACTTGAGGACCGCCACCATCTGGCCCTCTTTATTATTCGGTCCCTGCAGGCCAACCGATGAGTCGATAGTACCTAAGTGAATGGGGCACACAAAAAACCCCGCCGGCAACTCGGCCGGCAGCCTGAGGACCGCCACCATCTGGCCCTCTTTGTTATTCGGTCCCTGCAGGCCAACCGACCCGATTGCCAGATAGACAGAAAAATCCCCGCCGGCAACTCGGCCGGCAGGGGCAGGCGATGAGGATCAAAATCATCGCGGCTAGAGATCTCCCGGGCCGGCAGTTGCGCACCAGCAGTGTTCCGGGATGGAGGCCAGCCAGTCAGTCGCTCACTTGAGCAGAGGTCTTGCTCTGCTGAACTTGTGGGGGTAGCTTCTTATCTGTAGCCGTTGTGAACGGAAGGGCCTGTGGAGGTTTTTCGGGCAAAGTATCCCGCGAAAGATGGTGCCGAGGGGAGATCATGCAGGGGGAAAAAGACTTGAGTGAGGTCGAGCGACTCCAGTTGGCAAGGGAGGTCTATCGGGAATTCCATGCCGAGTGCTTTTGGTACCTGCGCCCGGACCTGCCCATCGACGCCGCGGCCCTCCCCGAGATCGCACGCGGCCTGCGCCGGCATGGCGGCAGGCGCGGCTTCCTGCTGGCAGCACGTCTATGCCGCTGACCGAATTCCAGCAATCCATCCTGCGGCTGCTGGCCCAAGGACGCATTGGCGGAGCCCTAAGTGAACCCCCGCCGGCAACTTGGCCGGCAGGGGCTATGGCTGATAGCAGATCGGCGCGCTCACTTCAGTATACACAGGCCCTCCCTGCACAAGTATTCGGCATGCTTCTGTTTTCTTGTCTCCCATCAAAAACCCCTGTACATTATGACAGAAAATAACTTCTTCTCCAGGGGAACAACGCAATGACCCTTGTCGAAAGCATGAAAGCATTTGAAGACGATACCAGGTGGATTGGCAATCATTATCAGGAACTGAGAGAAAAATATCCTGATGAGTGGGTTGCGGTAAGGAATGGAGTGGTGGTGGAGCACAGCAGAGAGCTGTCTGCGCTCATGGAAACTTTAAAAAAGCGCTGTCCAGAAGAGTACCGGCAGATCCCGGTGGAATACCTCAGTGCGGAAGAAGTCCATCTCATCTTGAAGGCATAGATGAAGATAAGAGGCTTCTTCCAGCCCAAAGACAATGCGCCCTATATCTCAGCTACCGTTGTCCAGGCTGCATACCACCTCAGTCATTCTGTGAGTTTTCTCGTCGATTCCGGAGCTTCGGCAACGGTCACCGCAGATGTCGATGTCGTCAGGCTGGGATTGGACTACGACGAATTGCAAAGGCTGGAGGAAGGCATGACGGGCGTCGGTGGAACGGTCGAAACGACACCGCGCCACTGATCCGCGACAGCGAATGAGGGTAGAAAAGATTCCCAGCCTGTTGGGCCGGGACGTGCTGAACAGATACACCGTGGTGTTGAAACAGGCGGACGACGTGGTTTTGATCACGGACGAAGAGGAGCAGCCCCTGGCGATGAGGTAGTACCGCGCTTACCCCTGAACAAAATTCTCTCCCGCAGATACTCAAAAATCCTCGCTGGCAACCTGGCCGGCAGGGGCAGGCGATGAGGATCAAAAAGGTGCAGGTGCGGGCCTACACCTGCACCACCCCCTAGGAGGCAGATCACCAACCTCCGGCCTTCACTTGACCCCATGACAGCGCCCTGACTGCTGAGGGAGTTGCCAGCCTCGGCAAGGGAGACCACGCCGGGAACATCTGAGCATCTTCGGAAGCTGCCACCTGGCTCACCCGGACCGGGTCGCTCCCATCTGGATTGACCATCCAGATGTCGAAGTGGTGCCTGCGGTCCGACATGAAGACGATCTTGGTGCCGTCAGGCGACCAGGAGGGGCTTTCGTTGTCGAACTTCTCCACCCCGGCCACCTCGCTCACCCACACCTGGTTCCCGCCGTCGAGGTCCAGGACCACAGGCCCTGGCGCAGCCCAGGTCCAACTTCGGCGGTTCTGCCCGGACCGGAGGGGAAGCGATAGGGCCCAAAGCGGTACTGCAAAGGAAGGTCCAGGGAGGTTGTGCCCAAAAAGGCCGCTGCCTTGCTCAGCGCCTGTTGCCAGGCAGGGTCGCGCCGCAGGGCTTCTCTCTTGAGGGCGATCTGGGCCGGCCCCTCCACCGCGAAGAGCCGGCTGAATACCCCTTCCACGGTGGGCCAGCTGCGTTCAGCGGACTCCTCCAGGCCATGCTTTTCCAGAAGGGGCAGCAGCTTCTTCCGGTACTCGGCCTCGAAATCACCCAGCCGTTCAACCGGCACCCAGAAGGACAACCGCGCCAGGGGGGTCATAACTCAGTGTCTCAGGCTTTTATCGCCCCCGCATCTCTGTGTTCTCTCAGAGATAGAGAACCTGTGGCCGGAACATTGTGCCAGCGCAGCGCCCGGTTGTTGACGAGAACAGGGCGCTCGCCTCGCGTGAGGCGGGTGTCGGATTCATGCAAACGGCACCTGTTTCTTCCCCCTATCCCTCAACCAGCAAAAGGCGAAGAGCAGTCCCGGGATCAGAGAGAAATAGAAGGGCGGCATCGCCAGGATCCGGGGATTGGTAGCGGCAAAGGCGACGAATCCCAGCAGGATTACGGCGCTGCCAATCCCTTCCCTGCGGAAGGCGATGAGGCCGCCGACCATGGTCAGACCCAGGTAGGCGAACATCAGGATTTCGTGCGGGCGCAGCTCGGATGGACTCGGGGGGCCTTCGCCGAAGAAGAATAGGAGGAACATCGAGATTGCGAAGACGGTTATACCCCGGGCGGTAAAGCGAACCACTTTGGTCATATCAGCCTCCTGGGGTGCCGGGTACTTCTTCGGCAACCTGCCGCTGGTCAAGAAAAACTTCAGCCTGGTGATCTTCACCATCATCGGCCTGTCGGTGCTGCCCATGGCGGTGGAATTCCTCAGGCACCGGCGGAAAGGCGCTAATACTTGATCCCACTGAAATGCTGCAGTTTATCCACGCTGTGGGTCGCGATGATCTGGCGGACCGTGCCCGTCAAACCGCGCACCACCAGCGAATCGGTTTTCACCCCATCGCCAAGATATCGAACACCCTTAAGAAGCTCCCCGTCTGTAATACCTGTCGCGGCAAAGAAGACGTCTTCGGACGACACCAGATCATCCATCGTGAGGATCTTATCAAAGTCGTAACCAGCTTCGTGTCCGCGCCGCAACTCATCCTCATCACGCGCAAACAACTTGCCCTGTATCTCACCTCCCATGGCGCGCAGGGCACATGCCGCGATCACACCCTCGGGTGTTCCGCCGATGCCGATCAGTACATCCACGCCCGAATCGGGCCAGGCCGTCATCAGCGCCGCTGCCACGTCGCCATCCGGGATCTGGCGGATACGCGCGCCCGCGTTGCGGATCTCGGCGATCATATCGCGATGGCGGTCGCGGTCGAGGATGATGGTCGTCAGGTCTTCCACGGAGCGATGCTTGGCTTTTGCAATCGCCTTGAGGTTATCGGTGATCGAGGCCTCAATATCAATCTTGCCTTTCGCTTCCGGCCCTACCGCGAGTTTATTCATGTACACAAAAGGGCCAGGATCGAACATCGTCCCTCGTGGAGCCAGGGCAACCGTCGAGAGGGAATTCGATCGGCCAAACGCCAACGGGCGGGTCCCGTCAATCGGGTCCACCGCAACGTCCACGTCCGATGACGCCCTTCATCTCGATCGTTTGGAGGACGATCCGCATCGCGTTGACCGCGGCCTGGTCCGCCCCCTCTTTATCGCCGCGGCCCATGAAGCGGCCCGCCGCCATCGCCGCAGCCTCGGTCACCCGCACCAATTCCAGCGCAAGGTTGCGAGTAGGATCAGTGTTGTAGTCCATTTGCTCTCCGTATATGGCCTGATAGTTTCGTGAGGGGAGCCCTGAGGGTCAGCGCTTGCGGCGCTGCTGGAAGAGCCAGTCGTAGAGTGCCGGGTCCGCATAGGCTGGCACCCAGGAAAGATGGTCGGCCTCGGGGTAGAGGGTGAAGCGCACGTTCCCGCCGCAGACCTTGAGCGCCTCGTACATCTTCTGTGACTCTTCGGGGGGCACGGTGTCGTCCTTGGCCCCGTGGAAGATCCAGACGGGCACGTCCTTGAGCAGGCTGGCCCGGGTCGAGTCGCCCCCACCGCAGATGGGCACCAGGGCGGCAAAGCGTTTGGGCTGGCGCAGGGCCAGGGCCCAGGTGCCGTATCCCCCCATGCTCAATCCCGTCAGGTAGACCCGGTCTGGGTCCACCCGGTATTTCCTGATCACCTGGTCCAGCAGGCCCTCAAGGGCGTCCAACTGCAATTCGGCGCCCCACCAGCCATCCTGAGGGCACTGGGGCGAGATGGCGATGGCCGGAAAGTCGGGCTGTTCTTCGACGATCTTGGGAATGCCGTGCACCTTCACCAGGTCCAGGCTGTCGCCCCGTTCGCCGGCCCCGTGCAGAAAGAGCAC
Source organism: Candidatus Latescibacterota bacterium (assembly GCA_016187725.1). Taxonomy (GTDB): domain Bacteria; phylum Latescibacterota; class UBA2968; order UBA8231; family UBA8231; genus SICG01. Next base: position 21,490 of record JACPJE010000006.1, on the reverse strand, counting down.
CAGGGGCCATTTCTTCTTGGAATCCTGGCCGTAGCCTTTGGGCACGAAAAGCAGATACTCAAGGCGCAGGGTCTTGGTGATCTTCTTCTTGAACTGCTGCGCCTGCTGGACCGGAGCTTTGGCCGGCTGGGCGGCCGTCGGGGCGGCCAGGCCCAGCACGAGCAGGACCATCGCCCAGAGCCCCAGGCGTCTGTTCCGAGCTATCATCCTCAGCATATCGCCTCCAGTAAACAAAAAAGCCCCCGGTTCCTCACCAGAACCCGTGAGCGATAGTATATGGCGCGGGGAAAAGAGGAACAAGCTGTCCTGAACAATCATCCCCAACGGCTCATCCAACCCTACGAAGCCCCCAAACGTCTCGCAATCGGCGATCGGCAGCGGAGACGGGGAAAAGCAGGGGCCAAAAACGGGGGATTCTCGAATAAATATTCGCCGGCACGAATACCCAGCCGGCCTCTCGCCGGCCAGCACCCCCCACTTGGGCTGGCCTGAGCAGTCTGCCGCCCACCAGGAACCTCGTGTTTTACCTCAATCTTTGGTATCTTACCAAAGTCAAAGGAGATTGGAAAACAATCACCTTGGCACACCTCGGCGAGTCCAGCGAGTGATCGTCTGAGTTTACTCCGCTAGCGGTAGGGGGGTCGCCCACCAAGGGTATAGTTAACCTGGTGGGCGAATTGCGTTACAATATGCGTTACAGCTTCAGCCGCCGGACAGTTTCTGTCTCCAATCAGCCCCGAAACCGCCTGAGAATGTCGACATCCTGCGGTGCCCAATCCTCTTCGGCCCTGGCGGGCCTCAGCGGGCGTCTGCCCTCCCATCGTGCCCGCGGCGGGGAGACCCGTGCTCTTGACCAGCCCCCAAGGTTTGGCCTACTCAGTCTGGTCCTGGCAGTGCTCCTGATGACCGGCCGTGCTCTTCCACAGGACGACCGTCCCAAGTTTTCGTTACCCGAACCCAAGATGGCCGAACGCCGGCCTGCCGGGTCGTTCACCATCACCGAACTCGAGTACCAATTGGCCGGGCTGGAGGACCGCTTTCCGACCGCCCTTCCCGAGGTGGTGCGTTTTTTCAGGGAGGCCGATGCGACCAGGAAGATCGGGGCCGACCTGAACTGGAACCAGCTCCACGCCGACGATCCGCACCTCAAACAGGCCGGGCTAGCGTATATGACCGGCAATCAGGCGGTCCTGCATTTCGACGATGCCGAGAAAAAGGGTTTGGGTGAGTATCTCACTGGCGGGGGGTTGCTCTACGCCGAGGATATCCGGGTCAGCAGTGCTGGCAGGGGCCTGCGCGGACGGAGTGCCGGGTTGGAGGGCACCCCCTTTGACCAGCAGTTCAAGATCCTGATGCGGGATCCCCTGGTGCTGGGGAAAAACGGCGCGCGCTGGGAGCGGATGCCCAAGAACCACCCCTTGTACACCATCTGCTATTACTTCTCCGCGGGGCCCCCATGGGCGGGGCCCCGGGAGGCAGTGTCAGCGCCTTGGAGGTGCTGGAGCAGAGGGGGCGGGTGATGGTGATCTTCAGCGACCTGAACATCAGCTGGTATTGGGGAGATCCACTGGCGACCTCGCGGGACCATGGCCTGCGGTTCGCGGTAAATCTGATCATCTTCGCCATGGCCCAGCAGGCAGCCAGACCCCCTATGCCTTCGGCAGAGGTAAAGCGATGAAACGCGAGAACCGCGTGGCCCTGGTGACCGAAGGGTCGGGAGGCTAAAGAGTCCCAGCAGCTATTGTGAAACCACTCCTTCCACCGCGAAAGTGGCGACTGGCTCCGACTTCCCCTTTACCGGCACCGGGGGCAGGGGGCGCAGGCGGATCTGCGGGTCGAGGTTTCTGCGCACCTCCTCGGTGATGAGGATGTCGACCTGGTGCACGCGCGTCAGGTCCTCGACGCGCGAAGCCAGGTTCACCGCGTCGCCCAGGCAGGTGAACTCCATCAGCTCGTGGTTGCCGATGACGCCGGCGATGGCGATCCCCCGGTGTATGCCGATGCCGAATTCCATCTCCGGCAGCTCTTGGGCGCGCAGGGCGGCATTGTACTCCTCGAGTGCCCGGCGCATGGCCAGGGCAGCGCGCACCGCGTCGTTGTGCTGCCAGGGGTTGGACTCGAGCGCTCCGAAGAGCGCCATGATGCCGTCGCCGATGAACTTGGAGACATGGCCGTTGTACTCGGAGATGGCCATGCTCATGCGCGCGAAGTAGTCGTTGAGGATCTTCACCAGCACGACCGGGTCCAGGCCCTCGCTCATGCGCGTGAAGCCCTTCAGATCGGCGAAGAGCACGGTGACTTCCTTTTTCTCGCCGGCGCCGACGATGCCGCGGGCGATGATCTGCTCGACCACCTCCTGGGGAGCGAAGCGGCCGAAGGCGCGCTGGAGTTGCTCCAGGCTCTGGAGCGCCAGGTCGAGCCTGCGGGCCTGCGCGGAGGCTTCCCGGCGCAGGCGGTAGAGCAGCAGGCCGAGCACCGCCGCCGCGGCGAGGGCTGCCCACGCTGCGAATTCGAGCATTTCAGGGGAGCAGGAAGCTGAGGCGGCAGAGGGCGTTGCCCAGGGCACAAACGCCTACCACCTCGAGGAGCTGCGCCCGGCTGAGGTTGCCGGCCACCTCGCGCATCAGCTTCTGGATCTTCTCCGGCCTGTAGCGGACCGTTTCCCGGGCCAGGCCCATGAGCTTGACCTCCAGGGGGTCGAGCCGGGGCGAGGTCAGGTTGGCGAAGACCTGCTCGACCTCCTCGCGGGTCAGGTCCATGGATTCGAGCAACCGACAGATCTCCGCTCCTGAATAGGGGCAGTTCAGGGCGCAGGCGATGACGCCGAAGAGGAGGAGCCTGGCGCGCCGGGGGAGGCCCGGGGAAGTCCAGGCATCGGCGACGATCCGATGCAGGACGTGCGCGCAGGGAGAGGTGCCCAAGGCGGTGATCAGGGGGAGGAAGGGGATGTCCCCGGCGGCGGCCGGCGGTTCGGGCAGCTCAAAGATGCCCTTGCGGCGGATGGAGCGAGCGATCAGGGGCCGCATGAGCCTGCCCATCAGGCTCTCCGGCAGCTTTTCGAAGGAGCGCATGGGCGGGACCGCCAGCATGGTGGCGATGCGGTTGATGATGCAGCAGCTGGTCGCGCAGTAGGCCAGTTCGGCGATGGCCTCCTGGCTGTAACCCAGGCGCATGAGGGCTTCGCGCTCCGGGCGGGCCGGTCTGGGGTTGGCGCGCGAGATCTGGCGGGCGAAGTCGAGGGCGGCCTTCTCCCGCTCGGCGAGATCGGCGAGGTGGAGGTGGTGCTCCAGTTTGAGGATCTGTTTCTCGGAGTAGCCCAGGATCTTGAGCAGGGCGCGCTGGGCGCCGTAGCAGTGGCGACAGGAGTTGTCCTGGCTGACCACCAGGATGACCAGCTGGGCCAGCGTCGGATCGAGATGCGCGAAGGGGTTTTGCGAGAGGCGGATCACCGCCTGGGAGAGCCAGAGGGACTCCGCGGTGTACTCGAGACAGGGGGGGACTGAACCGAGGGCTTTCCTGGCTTCCTTCTCCAGCGCCGGCGGCAGCGGGGTGGGGGGAAAAAGCGGTTCGCTCCACTCGATCTGCTCGAGGAGGGGAGCAAAAGTTTCCAGGGCCATGGGCTTCCTCCGCGATAAGGGGTGGAGACCCTTCCAATGCTGGCTCCGGCAGGCTGGCACAGGCTGCTGGCCTGGGCCGATGTGGTGCCAGGGGGTAGGTAGGGAAGCAGGCGAAAGGCAGGGTGCGCCGGGCTGGACACCCCTGTGGGCGAGAGCCACAGGGGGGCTACGCGGAGCACGCTTGCCTCCCCCCTGGAGCTAGGCGTCGTCCCTGGCAGGTCCAGGTTGCGCGGGCAACAGGTTCTCCTCCACCCTCGCCGGTGTGCAGGTCACCACGGTGCCACCAAACCAGGTCAAATCCACCCTGATTCCATGAACTCAATGGTCTTGCGAATCTGAAGTCGCGCCTCCCCAAACCCTGGCGATGGTCTTTATGCCGTCGATGGCGAGGATCAGGATACCGAACGACCCGAGGATAGCAGGTGCAAAGTAGACATGCTGGTAGTTGAGGCCCTCCCACCAATGTCCCAGGATCGGCGACCCCAACCACGCCCCAAACCAGCCGATGACTACCTTTGAAAGGTACGAAGCCGTACCAGGGACGATGTAAAACTTGAAGCCGTAGTGCAGAATCGCCGACACTACGGCACTGATCACCAGCAGGATCAGGAAGCTGGCAAAGTCTATGCCGATCATGGCTCTCATGGCCCGCTCTCCTTTTTGTGGAAATGGGAGGTGAGACCGCGGTTATAAGCGGCTGAACCCGCCCCCTTCACGCAGGTGATTTTCTAGCGCTTGTCCTGGCACCGGCTCAAGGTGCGGGATCTCCAGCGCGGCCTGCGCCATTAAGCAGACGGCTTACCGGCCACTTTAAGGAAATGTATATCCGGTTGGCCAATAACCCCTGACTCCTTCATCCTCTCGCGCAAATCCTCGGATTGAGAGAACTGGCGCATTTTCTGCAGGGTATCCCATTCTAGGAGGACCACGACTTGATTGGGGTCATCGGCGCTGCGAAAGACATAGCCACCCTTGGACCCCTTGGCCTTACGGGTAGCCGCGTGCTTATCGAAAAAGGGCTTCCACTTCTTGTAATCTTCAACGGTAGCTATGAATAGTCCGTAGGGCATACCCGCCTCCTCTGCAAAGGGGTGAACTTGAAGAGCCCAGCTAAATCCATCATCAGTAGAACAGTACGAAAAAAGTTGACCAACTACAAAAGGACTCTGAGGAGGTAATAACCACCGGCCCTCCACCAACCGTCAACCCACCCTGGACAGGGTGCGAGGGCGAGTGCCCACCTGCGGCCCGCCAGGGCCGGAGTGGGCTGACCGCAGCATGCTGCCCCCTGGCAGGCCCACCTGAGGCAGTCTGCCGCCCCCCAGGGCCATTGTCTGCCCACTACCCACCCGTGCCGCCCCAACCGCCCTACCTTTCCCTCCATCCAGCCGCCATTTCCACCACCGCAGCGCTCACCGTTCAGGCCGGAAGCAACGAGCAGGTCGGGCAGGCTCCGATCTCAAGCAGCAGGTAGAATCACTTTTCTGACTTCCTGAAGATCCACCCTCTTTTGGGCGTGCCACAGATCGTATTGATCCTGCATCGCCAACCAGCTCTCCGGGCTGCGCCCCAACGCCTTCGACAAGCGCAAGGCCATTTCGGGGGAGACATTGCTCTCGCCATTCAATAGCCGGTTAAACGTCGACGGAGATACCTTCAGATTCTCCGCCACCTTCCTGGCGCTTAGCGCGAAAGGCTGGATATAGATCTCCTTGATGAACTCCCCAGGATGGGGGGGATTATACATAGCCATCAGTGATAGTCCTCATAGTTTACGAGGTGCGCGTTACCATCTTCGAATCTGAAGGTCATTCGCCAGTTTCCGCTCACGGAGATCGACCAGCTACCTTTTCGCTGGCCTTTCAAAGGATGTAAATGGAAGCCTGGAATGTCCATATCCTTGATACTCACCGCCGTATCCAAAGCGGCCAACTGTAGTCGAAGCCTCTTCCCATGGGCCGGCTGAATGCCGGCGGTGCTACCGGTTTCATAAAAGCGTTTCAATCCCTTATGTCTGAATGAGGTGATCATCTATAAAATATAGCGTGTTGCGCATCACGTATCAACCCCTCTTTCTTGTACCCGGTCAAGCGGACCGAAGCACGCTGCCCCCCGGCGGGTCTACCCAGGCAGTCTGCGAGGGGCTGGGTGCCCACGGGGGCGAAGCCCCGGTGGGCTGGCCCGAGCAGGCTGCCGATTAGGGAGAAAGGCGTCCCTCAACAACAACCAGCGCAGAGAGGGAGAGTCTGGATTACGAGGCTTTCAGGGAATCGGAGATCCGCTGCACCCGGTTCATCCACCACCAGGACCCGCTGATGAAAACCACGGTCATCAGGGCAGTCAGCGGCTTGGCCAGGGGCAGGAAGGCCGCCCCGAAGAGACTGAGGTACACGGCGAGCATGGGAGAGCCGCAGCAGCCCAGCAGGTAGCAGCCAGCCATGGCCAGGAAGCCGGAAAAGGTCACCCCTCCTATGGCCAGGTTGCGGCTGACGCAGAAGCGCTGCTCGCGGTAGCGGCGCAGGGCGGCGGCGGCAAAGGCAAAGGAGAGCGCATAGGAGAAGCCGAGCCAGTAGCTCTGCGTCTCGACATAGCGCTGTGTCCAGGAAGGATGCGCGGGGTCAGGGATCACCACCCATTGATCCTGCAAAGGACTCTGTTCGGGGAACAGCCCCGACCAGATGAGGTGGAGGATCCCCACACCTGCAAAGACCACCGCAGGGAGGATCAAGCGCCGACCAGAGAGAAGGGGAGGTGTCATGGAGTCGCCGTGGCTTGTATGTCCACCTTTTCCAGGCGTTGGGCCACGAAGAGGAGCTTGCCGTGGGTCTCCTGGATAGTGCCCATCACGCGGACGGTCTCTTCTACCCGGGGCATGGCTCCTGTCCAGCGCACTGGCAGGGTCAGTGCCGCGCAGTTGGTAAGCTTACACCTCTGGAACTCTTCGCGGTCGATGAGCGCCAGGAGCTGATGATCAGGAGCGCTGGCGCTGATCACCCCTTCTACCACGACCTCAGCGACGCGATCGGTCCCGGTCCTTTTCATGAACTCCTCGACCCCATAGACGGTCTTAGGCGGCGCAAGTTCAGCCGCAGGCGCTGCCGGCGACAGCGTCAGCCGGCCCTGGACATACCAGAGGCCGGCGACGGCCGCGCACCCTACCAGGATCAGCCAGTACTTCATCGATGCTCTCCTCCACACGATGAGCTGCACCCGCACCCGGCGAGGACTTGGTCGGCGCGCTGTTCAGGGGCAGCGTCCTGGACATAGGGTTGGCCTGACCGGAGCGCCTGTTCCGCCCGGGCCAATTCACGGCCCAGATAGGCGGCGTGATCCAGGCGGGAGACCAGGCCCTGCTCAATAGCCGGGGTATACACCTCCGCTGCTGTCTTTCCTTCAAATAGCCTATCCAGCACTCCGTTGTTCTGATAGTGTTCCAGTGAGAGAAGGCCGCGTGCCCGGTCTGGGTATACCACGAAATAACCGACCGGGTCTGACACCATTTGTCTGGGCAAATACCCTGCACAGGTCGCGATCACACGCTTCGCCTCAAAGGGCTGGGCAGGACCTGGATAACGGTCAGCGCATTCCTGGACGGCATCGAGGATGGTCTCGACCTGCGCAATGCCGATCAGATCGGTCACCTCCACGGTCCGGCGGAAATGCTCGACCGCCGCTGGCGAGAGGTTGCGGAGGACCGGGCGCTTGCCCGCAGCACCGATGATGCGCGTACCCCCGTCGAGGCCACTGCGGGACAGGGCCACCAGGGAGTGCCCAGGCAGGTGCCCGATCTGCTGCCGGGAATCTGATCCGCAGACGAGGAGGAAACGGATGTGGGGGTTGGCCAGGACATTGAGCATCAGGCGCTCGATGCCGAGGTTCTCGGTCTGCAACGTGCCGACGATGGCGAGGTGGGCGCTGGCAGCCGAGACCAGTCGGCGGGCCAGCTCCTCGTCGGTGAGGGTGCACACGGCCACCGAGGCTTGGTAGCGGAGCACCGTGTAGGCCCCCGGCAGCGGCGGCCAGCCAGCGCGGGCTTCCACCGCTTCGGTGGGGCACATATCGCCTTCTGCCCTGGACGCCTGCCAGAGCCAGGTCAAAGGCTTGACATAGGCATTGCCTTAGTGTATTATTTATGTAGAACACTAATACAGATCACAAACTTCCTCGAAATGGAGCTTGGCCTATGAGCACCGAATTCGACCCCACTCGGCCGATCTACCTGCAGATCGTCGAGGAAGTGAAGAAACGTGCAGTACGGGGCCAGTACCCACCTGGCTGCCAGCTCCCTTCGGTGCGGGAGATGGCCAAGGCCATGGAGGTCAATCCGAACACCATGTCGCGGGCATATATGGAGTTGGAGCGGGAGGGATTCATCTCCACCCGGCGCGGCCAGGGCTCCTTTGTCACGGAGGAGGTCCGCCAGGTGAACGAGGAACGGCAGCGGTTGGCCACCGCGGTCCGGGACCGCTTCGTCGCCGAGGTCCGCGAACTGGGTCTGGAACCTGGACAAGTGGAGCGCTTACTGCGCGATATTCGGGAGGCTGTGAGATGATCGAGCTGGAACACGTCACCAAGAGGTACTTCCTGACCAGGGCGCTCAAGGATCTTTCGCTCCGGGTGGAAACCGGTCGGGTGATCGGCGTGCTGGGTGAGAACGGCAGCGGCAAGAGCACCCTGTTCAAGATCCTGGCCGGCGTGGCTAGGCCAAGTTCCGGGCAGGTGCGCCTGATGGGCCACCCAGTGGGCATCGAGACCCGCAGGTTCACCTCTTACCTGCCTGAGATCAATCCCTTCTACGGGTGGATGAGGGTCGGCGAGCAACTGGATTTCCTGGCGAACTTCTACCCGGGGTGGGACCAGGGCAAGGCTGCCGCACTGCTCGGTTTGATGGGGCTATCCGCCGAGCCGAGGATCGGCGAGTTGTCGCGCGGCCAGCAGGCCCGCCTGAAGGTCGTGTCGGCCTTTGCCTGGCCGAGCCAATTGGTGCTGATGGACGAGCCCCTGAGCAGCATCGACCCGCCCTCGCGGCGGCGGATCATCCAGGCCCTGTTCGAGGAATACCGGGCCGGCGAGCAGACCGTGCTGATCTCCACCCACCTGGTCAGCGAGGTGGAGGAGGTGGTGGAGGACGTGGTGTTCCTGCGCCGGGGCGAGATCGCCCTGCAGGGGAACGTCGATCAGCTCAGACAGGAGAAGGGCAAGTCCCTGATGGACATCTTCGAGGAGGTGGCGATATGAACCTGTGGTACGCCTTGTACCTCAAAGAATTGAAGGAAAACAAGAACGTGTTCCTCCTACTGCTGGTGGCGACCCTGGCGCTGGATCTGTACAGCTACGTCCACCTTATGGACGACGGCAGGCCCTCGCCTTCCCTGGGGCTGGCCCTGGTGCCCTTTGTCTCCGTGTTCATCTTTCCCTTTGTGCTGCTCCACTCCTTTGCCCAGGAGTTCAAGGGCCAGACCCACTACCAACTCCTGGCCCTGCCGGTGCCGCGCGCCGCGGTGGTGATGGGCAAGTTTTTGGCGGTGCTCACCGCCGGGGTGGCGCTCTTCGTCTTGGCGATGGGCGCGGTACACCTCATCTCCCTGGAATACACTACTCTGATCAGGGACAGGTTCTCTGCGTTTCAGGGAAGCGCCCTGTGGCTGTTCGCCGGCCAATTCTACTTCACTTCGCTCCTCCTGATGATGGGCATCGCCACCGCCATGGCTGGCCTGAAACTGTTGGTCAGGCGTTTCCAGAGCCTGGCCATGACCCTTTTCCTGGTGGCCAGCCTGTACCTTTATGGCCGCGTGCTGGGCGCGTTCCTCGAACTGATGAAAGGGCACTTCGAGCACACGGCCCCGTTCGCCGACCCTTCTGGAGCAATAGCAATGCACTTTCTCCCCACCCTGATGCTGCCGGTTACGGTGCTCACGGTGTTGTTCTCGCTGCTCTTCGTGGGGCTGGGCATTCTCCTCTTCGAGCGGTTCGCCGAAGCCTAAACCAGCCAGGCAGGCTGCGAGGGCCGGGCGCCCACGGGAGCGCAGCCCCGGTGGGCTGCCTGGAGCAGCCTGCCTCCCCCCGCGAGGCCATCACCAAAAGCCGGCCACCTCGGGGCCGGCAAAAGCCCCAATCCGGCGATCAGCCAAAAAAATCCCTTCCCTGCGTTATATTGCACCCCGATTCTGCATCTTCTCTAGGAGTGCACTCGAAAGGACTTGCCCTTGAATCGGGATCGCGACCTGGTGGAACGCAGTCTGCGTGGTGAGCTAAGGGCCTTTTCCGCCCTGGTAGACCGCTATCGCTACGCGGTCTTCGGCCTGTGCCTGGGCCACACCCGGGACGCGGACACGGCAGAGGACATGACTCAGGAGGCTTTTATCAAGGCGTTCCTGAAGCTCCGGGAGCTGGCGGACCCAGACCGCTTCGCCCCCTGGCTCAGGCGGATGGCGATCAACGAGTGCCGCATGTGGCATCGGCGCCGGCCAGACCAGATCTCCTTGAGCGAAGCCGAGATGGAAGCAGTGGCCGGGCAGGCCCCCTCTCCAGAGGATGAGCGGGTTTCCAGGGAGGTTCGTCAGACAGTCCTGGCCGCCGTGGGGCAATTGAGCGAGCCACAGCAGCAGGTGGTCACCCTGTTCTACCTGGAGGAACTGTCGCTCGACCAGATCGCCGCCTTCCTGGGCATTTCCCCCCAGACGGCCAACCAGCGACTCTACCGGGCGCGCCGCCAACTCAAACAGGAGATGCTGAACATGGTTGAAGAAACGCTGGGCAAGCAAAAGCTGCCCAAGAATTTCACTGAAGAAGTAATCACCGCCGCTTTGCAGCGAGGCCGGCAACTTCTGGAAGCGCAGCGCTGGCCCGAGGCCAAGGCCGAGTTTCGCAAGGTCGTCTCAGCAGTCCCTGATCATCTAGATGCGCAACGCGGTCTGGCCTTGGCGCTCAATGGAGAGACCCGCGAGATGATGAAAGGTGACCAGAAGCCGCTGGACAAAAAACTGTTGCTGGAAGGCCTCTCCGCCCATGAGGAAGCCTACCGCCTGGGCGCCAGGGACCAGGAAACCGTCTGGAACTTAGCCGAGCTGTACTCGGATTTAGATCGGGACGCAGAGCGGGCACGGTTTCTGGAAACCTATGCCGCAGAAACGGATGACCCAGAGCAGAAATTCCGCGCCCTCCGCCAGGTGTGCATCAGCTACCGGGGAGGAGATAACGACCGCGCTTTCGCCTTTCACCGAAAGGCCCTGGCCGTAGAAGGCATCCCACCGAAAGAACGGCTCATCGCCTATTTCGGCCCTCCCGCGCGACTCTATTGTTTTGTCGGCCAGGCGGATCTCTGGCTTACAGAGGCCGAAGCGCTCTACCCGCACCTGGGCATGCCGCTCACGGATACGCACTATACCTACTATCGTGACCAGATAACCACCCTGGGTTGGCTGGGAAAGCATCGAGAAGTGGTCCAGGCTGGCCGGCGCTACCTCGAACTGCTGGAAAAGGAGGCGGTGACCGAGCCCATCCAATGCCGCTGGTGGATCAGCGATACCTGGGCCCTTCTCATCAGCAGGGGCTTTGGCCCCCTCCATGATGAGGAGGGCATGCGCGCGGCGCTGCAGATAGCCCAGGATAACCTCCGGGCCTATGATGCTGAGTGGCAGTCAGCAGTAGCGCGTGAGACCGATACCCAGCGCCGCAGGGAGTTGGACAGCGAATACCGGCGCTTCTTCGAGTATGCCATTTCTAACCTGGGCGTCGAATGCCGGGAAGCCGGCCTTTTTGAGGAGGCCATCCTCTTGATGGAACGCGGCCTGAAATTCCGCGAAGGAGGGTATGAGTACTTGCATCTGGCCATCGCCCATATGCAGAAAGGCGACCATGTCGGAGCGCTCGAAGTGTTGAGACGGATGTACCAGAGCGCTGCGCCTCGCGTCAAGAGAGAGATCTTTTTGCGAGTGGCAAAGGGGACCTTCTACAACAACCCTGCCTTTGCTTCGGTACAAGAGGATGCCGCATTCTTGGAATTGATCGAGAGTACACCCACGGTCTAGAAGTGGGCTCCGGCGAGTTCCCCTGGGCAGTCTGCGAGGGTTCGGGCGCCCACGACCGGCGCCGCCGGGGGGGGGTGCCCTGAGCCGCCGGCGCCCTCTCCCGCCGCCCTGCCTCATGGCGAAAGGGCCTGGTTCCCTCCTGCTCGGGCGCTTGCCTTTCCCCTGATCCATGCCGCCATCCGCGCCGCTGCGTCCGCCGCCGCCAGGTGGGTGACATCCAGGCGCAGCAGATGGTCGCCCCCGCGGTCCAGCAAGGGCCGGCCCTCGATGTTGCCCCGAAACATCCCCGGATCGCGCGGCTTGCGCTTCTCCTCCCGATCCAGGCCCTGAATGCGGCGCGCGTTTTCCTCGGGCGAGCACTCCATCACCACGATGAAGAGCGGCACCCTGCGCGCCCGGGCCAGATCGATGACCGCGTCCCAACACTCGTTGCCCCAATCCGAATCCGACATGTGCGCATTGGTCAGCACCACCGGCACCCCTGGGGGCAACTCCAGCACCCGCTGGTAGGCAATGGCCCGCACCGCCCGCAGGGTCTCATAGTAGGCCGGCGATTTGAACTCCGTCAGGGCCAGGGCGATGTTGTAGATGCTGTGGTTGTCCAGCAGCCGGCCGCCCAGTTGTGCGGCCAGCAGCTTGCCCACCGTCAGCTTGCCAACCCCTGGAAAGCCGTTGACATGGATGATCACCGCTGCTTCTTTCCCGCCGCCAGCAGTCTGACCATCTCCGCGATCCGGACCTGGCGGGTCTGGGGCCGCCTGGCGCTGTCGATCCAGCGGAGGAAGTTTTTGCGGTAGAAGGGGGCCACGGAATCAAAGAGCGCCTTGGCTGCCGGCACTCCTTTGAGCGCCCGGGCGATATCCTCGGCCAGCCCTTCCACCTGCGGGCCATCGGGCCAGAGGACGACCTTGACCGGGGCGTCGAGGGCCACTTGCGTGTCCCTGAGCCACGCAGCGCCCACCGGGAGGGCAATCTGGGCGCCCGTGGCGATCAGCAACCCGCGCACCCGGTGGCCATCTACCTCACCATCCACGTAGTGGCGCTCCTTGGCGCCCCAGACCTCGTCAGGATCGAAGGGCACCGGGATCAGGTTTTTCCCGCCGGCGCGGGTGATGGTGGACTTGAAGCGTTTTTTCATCCTCAACGCCGGCCCTCATCGGCGTCGTGGAAGTCGAACCAGGTCTGGATGTCTGAACGGGAGGAAAAACCATGCGCCGCCTTGGTCTTTTCGAGCCCTTCGCTCGAATCATCCCGCCAGCCGCGTTTCATCATGAACTGGTTCCAGATCTCGATTTCTGGGTCGGTGGGTTTTCGCCCCACTGAAAAGCACCACGACAGGATCTGAAGGTGCAACAACGGTCATCGAAGCCGGTGCCCCGGTTGTAGTCCGGGGGGAGCGCGCCTCGGGCGTGGACCCGGATCTTGTCCAGCATCCGGCCAAAGAACACGATCCCTCCCACCTGCTCATAGGGGCTGCGCAAACCAGCGATTTTCATAGTACTATCCTTGTCAGGTGACGGCCGGCCCCTGCTGGGCCGCCTGGCAGGCGGTCCAGTGGGCAGCCAGCATGTCGGTGCCCAGGGGCAGGTGACTGGCGTGCGGCTCGATGACCCCCACCGGGATCACCCCCAGCCCCTGGCATTGGACCACGGCACGCGCGAAATCCGGTACGGTCAGGTGCTCCCAGCGCATCTTCCTTGCTCTCCTTTCCCGGCGGTGGCGAAGGTGGGCATGGGCGCGTTCCCGGGTGGCGGTTTTGCGCCCAATATAGCAGAGGGCTCTGTCTCTGACAAATGTTGGTTGCCGCGAGGATTCTCCTTGTGTCCTCGCGACTCAATCCCGGTGCTTCCTTTCTCTAACAGCGGAAAATCTCACCTGCGGACCCTCAATCCGTCACCAGCGCAGCACCAGGGCCCCGTCTGCGGTGAGTTCCACCCCGGTTCCCAGCTCCCTGCCCTCCCGATCCAGGGTCTGCTGCAGCCATGCGGCCTCTTCCCTCCGCGCGCGCTCCAGCCGAAAGCGCCGGATCTGGAAGGGCACCATCGCCAGACGCGCGAGGCTGCCCAAGACCGCCTCGAGCGTGACGAAATAGGCCAGCACCAGCTCACTCCGGAACCCCTCGTGTCCGGCGATCCCTTCGTAATCGTTGAGGAAGTCGCCGCAGCCGTACAGGATCAGCCGATCCCGGTAGACTTCAATCCCCTTGGGGTGATGGGCGGAATGGCCGTGCACCACGTCAACGCTTCCAGCAGCGACGAGCCCGTGCGCGAACTCCCTCTGCGCCTGCGGAACGCGATATCCCCAGTTGTCGCCCCAGTGGATCGAGGCCACCACCAGATCGCCCGGCCGGCGCTGCGCGCCGATCTGCTCAGCGACCTGGCTGGCGGTGCGCGGCGAGAGATCCGGCAGCAGGTGGATGCCGGCGCGATCCTCGGTGGCAGCCCAGGTATCGGGAATGCCGCTGGTGGGCGAGCCGAAGCCGAACACCAGGACCCTTCCCTTCCCCGGCACCTCGAGGACCGCAGGCTGGGCAGCCTCCCTGGCGTCCCGCCCTGCACCGGCAGTGGCCATGCCGGCCCGCTGCAAGGTCTCCAGGGTCTCGTGCAGGCCCGCAATGCCCCAGTCGAGGAGGTGGTTGTTCGCCAGGACACAGCCGTCGATATCCGCTGCCAGGAGACACGGGACATTGCCGGGATGCATCCGGTAGTTGATGCCCTTGGGCAGAGCCTCCGCGCTGGTCGTGACGCTGGTTTCGAGGTTGATGATCCGCCGATCAGGCGACCGCGCCTCGAACTCTGCCAGGGCGTCGCCCCAGAGATAGGAGAAGTTCGCGGGACAGGGAATGGGACCGCTGGCCCGCTCCGCCAGCTCCACGTACCCCACCGCCGAGGTCATGTACGGCTCGTAGAGGGTCGGCTCTGACGGATGCGGGAGCACCTGGTCGATCCCCCGCCCGGTCATCACGTCCCCGCAGAGGAAGAGGGTGATACTCCGGGGCTCCGAGGACAAAGGCTCAGCCGCTGCAGGGCGCTGGCCCGCGGCCTCGCCCTGCCCGCACCACCCGCGACCGGCGCCGGCCGCTGCGAGGGCACAGCTCGAAGTCCGCAGGAACTCTCTCCGGCTCAATCTGTTAAAGATCTCACTCGTCCTTCTGCAATGGCCGCATAGGGTGGAGAGTCGGCTCAGGCGGAGAGGCGATACGCCTCCTACCCCCCACAGCCTCCACTCAACCACGGTACTTCTTCCACGCCTCGATCAGGGACAGCACCTTTTCCCACACCGCGTCCTTCGGGTCGCGCACATTGTCGACCGGCGAGAGGATGAAGCCCCCGGGGCCCAGGGTCTCGATTGCCGCGCGCACCGCCGCGTCGATCTCTTCTCTGGTGCCCAGCTCGACCGTGACGAACCCATTGACCCCGCCCCAGGTGCACATCCGGCCGCGCAGTTGCGCCGCCATCCTCGCCAGGTCCGTGCCCTTGCCCTGGACCGGGTCCGGGCCGATGAGCACGTCGATTCCCAACTCCAGGAGCTGGTCGTGCAGGGGCATGGAGCCGCTGGTGAGGATGTACCCGTACCGGGCTCCGGCCCGATGCGCCAGGCCCACCTCCTCGCGCAGGATGGGAAAGAAGAAGCGCCGGAACAGGGCCGGGGACCAGAAGTCCACCCCCTCGTACCAGCCGCGGCGGACGAAGAGATCCACCCCGAAATCCAGGTATGCCTGCATCCGGGGCCGGTTCCAGGCGGCGATCAGCCCGAGGAGTTCGGCGAAGAATTCGGATTGGTCCAGAGCCATCAGCACTGCCTGCTGCAGCCCGCAGAACCAGGCCAGGGCATCGCCGCCCACCCCCCAGCCGCCGGCCAGCAGCAGGTCGTGTCGGCGCGCCAGCCTCCTTCCCGGTGCCCAGGCCTGGCGGCAGGTTTCCAGGTCCGCGGCTGTGGGCGGGACGAGGAGGTGGCGCAAGGCCGCCAGGTCCTCGCGGGCCTGCACCAGGTACCGGGAGCAGCGCGGCGCCAGGAAGTCGTCCATGAAGGGCACGCGGAAATCGCCGGCCGGGGAGCAGCCCCCGGATTTCGCTGCTCTCGTATCGTGGCTGTCCCCAAAAGGAAGGGGCCAAGCCCGCAGTGGACTCGACCCCTTTGCGCGTCTTGGGTGCGCGGTGCCGCTGGTCACTCCAAGTCGCGTTTCGCCTTCTGGAAGCGCTTCACCCGGCGGAAGAAGATCACCAGCAATCCGGCCAGGGCCACGTACAGGGCGAACTCGTACACCGGCTCATCCCAGCCCAGGATCACCGGCCACAGGGAGAGAATACAGAGAACTATGAAGATATCCTCGAAGAGGCGGATCTTCTTCTGGGGGTCGGGGGCAGGGTCGCTCATCGGGCCTAGACCTGGGTGAGGGTTTTGTAGATGGCGAAGTTGCGCATCACCCTCTTGACGTAGAGCCGGGTCTCCTTGTAGGGGATGCGCTCCACAAAGATGTCGGGATCGGCGTGCGGGTAGCGCTCCAGCCAGCGGCGGGCGGCCTCGGGGCCGGCGTTGTACGCGGCCAGACCCAGTTCGAGGCCCAACTGAGGGGCAGGGCCGGCCTGGAAGGCGCGCACCTGCTCGGCCAGGTAGTGGCTGCCCATGCGGATGGACAGCTGGGGCTCGAAAAGCCGTTCGCGCGCAAAGGGGGCCACGCCCAGCTGACGGGCTAGCTGCTGGCCGGTCTCGGGCATGATCTGCATCAGCCCCAGGGCGCCCACCGGCGACACGGCCCCCGAGTCGAAGAAGCTCTCCTGGCGCATCACCGAAATCACCAGGCAGGGGTCCACCCGGGCCTCCCTGGCTGCGGTCTGGACCCGGTCGAAGTAATAGTGGGGAAAGGCGTGGCGCAACTCCTCGGGCCCGTAATCGTGGGTGACGATGCGGGCCGACAGGCGCAGGGCGCGATTTCTCAGTTCCAGGCTCTCGCAGCGGTCGCGGATGGCCTTGAGAACGGCCAGCTCGGCCGGTGCCAGGCGGCCGCTGTCGGGCAGTTCGGCCTGGGCCAGGTCCAGCAGGCCCAGTTCGAGCAGGAGGCGGGCGCGCCGGGTGTGCAGGGGTTCGGGCAGGGCGCTGGAATCCGCACCTGCCGCAGGAGCCGGGCAGTAGCCCAGGCCGGTGGCGCGGGTGGCGTAGTAGGAGCGGGGGAAATGGTCGGCCGCCTGCTGGAAAAAGCGCTGCGCCTCCTCGGTGCGGCCCAGGCGCTGGGCCGCCTTGGCGGCCCAGAACAGGCCCTGGTCGGCCAACTGTGCGTCAGTTGCCTGGCTGCCCAGGGCGGCGAAGGTCTCCAGGGCCGGGGCGTCCTCCCCGCGGCAATAGGCCATGAAACCGCTGCGCCAGCGGGCCTCGTCCCGGTACGCGCTGGAGGGGTACTGGTCGGCCAGCTGGTTGTAGCACTGGGCGGCCAGGGCGAATTGGTCGCTGCGCTCGGCGATCCTGCCGGCCTGCCACAGGGCCTCGGGGGCGAGCGCATCCTGGGGGAAACGCTCGGCGAACTGGCGGTACTGCCTGAGGGCCTCGGGGTCGCGCTCCAGCCGGCCCAGGGCCACGCCCAGCTGATAGAGAACAGCCGGGTGGCGATCCTTTTCCCAGAGCCGGGCGAAGATCCCCCGCGCCTCCTCCCACTGGCCCTGGCCGCCCCGGACCCGGCCCAGCAGCAGGCGGGCCTCGGTGCGGAGGGGGGGCTTGGGCTCAGCGGCCAGCAGGGTTTCGAGGAGCTGGCTGGCCTGAGTGTAGTGTTTGTGGGAAAGGTAGACCAGGGCGCGGGCATAGGTCTCCTCCGCAGAGGCGGAGGCCGGCGCTTGCCCGGCGGCTTCCAGGGCCAGGGCATGGGTCGGGTATTCGCGCAGGAGCCTCAGCCGGTGCTGCCGGGCGGGTTCGGGTTTTTCATCGACCTGGGCCAGGCGGGCTAAGGCAGTGGGCGCCTGGGGACCTCCCAGCAATTGTCCGTAGAGTTCCAGGGCGCGGGGGCGCCGGCCCTGCTCCAGGCACAACTCGGCCAGGCACAGCCGGGCCTCCCCGAGCAGGGCCGGGTGCTGCCCGGTGGCCAGCAGCGCCTCGTACTGGTCCATGGCTCCCTGCGGGTCGCCGGTCTCCTCCAGGCTGCGGGCCAGCCAGCAGAGGCGGTGGTCCTCCAGGTCGGGGCAGGCGTGCTGCAGCCGGCGCAGGGCGGCCAGGGCCGAGGGATGGTCGCCCAGGGCCTGGGCGCAATAGGCCCGCTGAAGGTCGAGCCCCTGCTGCTCGCGCAACTGGCGCGGCCCTTTTTCCAGGCTGTCCAGCAGTTGGTGCGCCTCCCGGTAATTCTGGCGGGCGATGAGCCGGGCGGTCTCCAGGCCGGGCGAGCCAACGGGGAAGAAGGGCTCGGGTAGAGGCAGGTTCGGGGCGGTGGAGTCGATGGCCGCCGCTGCCAGGGTGTCTGGCGGGGCCAGGGGCGGGGCCGGCGGGGCGCTCTGATAATAGGGGTATCCCAGGGCGAGCAGCAGGGCGATCCCGGCGGCAGGGCCGATGAGCAGCCACTTCTTTTTGGGCAAGGAGACAAAGGGCATGGCAGTGGACAAGCGAAAGCAGAGGAGGCGCAGGAGGGGATGTTGCTAAAAATAGGGCTGGAATCGAAAAAGGGGCAACTGCAAAATACCTCCTGCCGGTGGGGGTAGTTACTTGCCTTCGCCGGAGGGTGGGGTGCGGTGCTGCAGGGACTCCTTCAGCAATTGGGCGAAGTTCTGGGGCGGCTTGGCAGAGGGGGGTTGCTGGGCGGCTTCCTCCAGTTCCTGGAGGTGTTTGCGCACGTCCTTCAGGCAGTTGTGGATCTGCTGGTTGAGTTCCTTCAGGCGCAGATCGAAATGTCGGGAAAGCGGGGAACTTTCCATTGCTCTCTATCGGGGGAAAGGGAGTTTCACCCCGGAGAGATTGCAAAAGGCGTGCCTCGGTTTTTCAGGGATCAGGTGTGGGGATATAGTTTTGTAAAATAAGATGTTATTGAACAGTAGAAGAGGCTGGGCTGCCGGCCAGGCAGCCGGAAAACTCTTCCCACCCTGGGGCTGGGCCGGAAGAGTCTGCCTGAGGGCAGCCTATTTGCGCTTGGGCGGGGTGTAGAGGTGGGGGCTCTGGCCGAAGAAGACCTCGGCGGCCTCCATCAGGGTTTCGGAGAGGGTAGGGTGAGGGTGGATGGTGAGTTTGAGATCAGTGACCAGGGCGGCCATCTCCACGGCCAGGGTGGCCTCCCCGATCAGTTCGCCGGCTCCCGGGCCCGCGATGCCCACCCCCAGGATGCGCTGGGTGTCCGGGTCGAGGATCAGCTTGGTCAGGCCCTCGTTGCGGTCCAGGGTGGTGGCCCGCCCGGAGGCCGTCCAGGGAAAGCGGGCTATCTCGATGGGGCGCTGCTGCTCCTGGGCCTGGGTTTCGGTCAGGCCGCACCAGGCGATCTCCGGGTCGGTGAAGACCACCGCGGGGATGGCGTTGGGCTCAAAGGCGGCCTTGTGGCCAGCGATGACCTCGGCGGCCACCGCGGCCTCGTGGGAGGCCTTGTGGGCCAGCATGGGGTCGCCGGTCAGATCGCCGATGGCGAAGATGGAGGGCTCGGCGGTGCGGCGCTGGACATCCACCTCGACAAAGCCGCGCGGGGTGAGTTTTACCCGGGTGTTCTCCAGGCCCAGGTCCTCACTGTTGGGCTTGCGGCCCACGGCCACCAGGACCTTCTCGTAGACCTCGGTCCAGACCTTGCCCTGGCCGTCCTCGAAGCGCACCTCCAGGTCGCTTTCGCGCTCCTGGAGGCCCTGCACCTCAGCGCCCAGCATGATCCGGGCAAAGCGCTTTTCGAGGCGTGCCGCCAGGGGTTTGATCAGGTCGCGGTCGGCCAGGGGGATGAGTCCGGGCATCATCTCCACCACCGAGACCTGGCTGCCCAGGGCCGCGTACACGGTGCCCATCTCCAGGCCGATATAGGAACCGCCCACCACCAGCAGACTGGCGGGGATGCTTTCCAACTGCAGGGCGCTGGTGGAGTCGAGCACCCGGGGCGAGCCGATCTCGAAGGCGGGGATTTGGGCCGGCCGCGAGCCAGTGGCCAGGATGGCGTGCTCGAACCCGAGATCCTCCTCGCCGCCGGCGGTTTTCTGGATGCGCAGGGTGTGGGCGTCGAGGAGACGGGCGCGGCCCTGGAGCTGGCGGACCTTGTGCAGCTTGGCCATCTGGCCCAGGCCTCCGGTCATTTTGGCGATGACGCGGTCCTTCCAGGAGCGCAGGCGGTCCAGATCGATGGCCGGGGGCTGGAAATCGATGCCCCAGTGTCTGGCTTCCTCGGCCTCGACCAGCAGCCGGGCCACGTGTAGCAGGGCTTTGGAAGGGATGCAGCCGCGGTACAGGCAGACGCCCCCCGGATTGGGCTCCAGGTCGATGAGGGCCACCTGCAGGCCGAGGCCTGCAGCGCGGAACGCGGCGGCGTAACCTCCGGGACCCGCACCAATGACGGCTACTTGTGTCTTATCCATATGCCCCTCTACCCCTCAGCCCCTTCCGTCCATGCCTTTTGGCATGGACGGCCAATGACGGCTACTTGTGTCTTATCCATATGCCCCTCTACCCCTCAGCCCCTTCCGTCCATGCCTTTTGGCATGGACGGCCAATGACGGCTACCTGCACCTTGTCCATGACTAGCCCTCCAACAACAACACAAAGGGATTCTGCAGGGCTTCGGCAAGCCAGCGCAGGAAGCGGATGCCGTCGGCTCCGTCGATGAGGCGGTGGTCGTAGGACAGGGAGAGGGGGACCAGCAGCCGGGGTCTGAATTCGGCGCCCTTCCACACCGGCTCAAAGGCGCCCCTGGCCACTCCGAGGATGGCCACCTCGGGGGGATTGACGATGGGGGTGAAGCCGGTGCCGCCGATGCCGCCCAGGTTGCTGATGGTGAAACTGCCCCCCTGCATGTCCTCGGGGCTCAGCTTGCGGGCTCGGGCCTTCTCGGCCAGTTGCGAGAGTTCGACGGCCAGTTGGGCGATGTTCTTCTGATCCACGTCGCGCACCACCGGCACCAGCAGGCCCCGGTCGGTATCCACGGCCACGCCGATGTGGCAGTATTGCTTGTACACGACCTCGTTGCGGGCCATGTCGAGGCTGGCGTTGAACTGGGGAAAGCGCCTGAGGGCCGAGGCCGCCACCTTGAGCAGGATGGCGGTGAGGGTGAGCTTGGCGCCAGCCGCCTCGGCGCGCTTGCCGTATTCCTTGCGCCACTGCTCGATCTCGGTGATGTCGGCCTTGTCGAACTGGGTGACCTGGGGGATGGTGGTCCAGGCCTGGAGCAGGCGCTCGGCCGTGACCCGCCGCACGTTGCTCAGGGGTTGGCGCTCCACCTTTCCCCAGCGGCTGAAGTCGGGCAGGGGCGGGGCGGGAGCCGGCGCGGCGCCGGGCGCGGGCCCTTGGGTGTTGAGCTGGCGGACGTGGACTTTGACGTCTTCCTGGGAAACCCGTCCCCCCGGGCCAGAGCCCTTTACCTGAGCGATATCCACGCCCAGTTCGCGGGCCAGGCGGCGCACCGAGGGGGCGGCGGGCACCAGCTGGCGGGCAGCGGCCGGGACCATGGGGGCCGGTGCTGCCTGAGGTGCCGGCACCGCAGGAACAGGAGCAGGAGTCGTTGCCTGAGAGACCGCCTTGGGCACCGGAGCGCTGCCGGTGCCTTTGACGGTGAGGATGGCCTGGCCGACCGCGGCCTTGTCGCCCTTCTTGACGTGGACGGCCTCGATCACCCCGCTGAGGGAGGAGGGCACCTCGATGACGGCCTTGTCGGTCTCCAGTTCGATGACGGGCTGGTCCTCGGCCAGGGTGTCG
>JACPJE010000005.1 GCA_016187725.1 Candidatus Latescibacterota bacterium | reverse complement strand
GCCGCTGGCAGCGCGACGCCCTGGTGGACAACACCGATATGCTCCTGCCCAAGAAGGTGCGCCGGGTGGCCTTTGAGGCGCGGGTGCCACTCAAGATCCACGAACACAAAAAAGCCCTGGTCTTCACCTCCACCCGGCCAGACATCTACAAATCGGCCGACATCCCCCAGGCCGACCGGGCCGGGGTGCAGGCCTTCGAGTTCGACTATCCGACCAGCTCGCTGCAGCAGGGCTGCACCCTGC
Organism: Candidatus Latescibacterota bacterium; assembly: GCA_016187725.1. Lineage (GTDB taxonomy): Bacteria > Latescibacterota > UBA2968 > UBA8231 > UBA8231 > SICG01. The sequence goes on along the minus strand of JACPJE010000005.1, from coordinate 25,425 downwards.
AGGTGCTCTACCGGCAGGACGCCCTCTTGCCCGACAAATGGCATCTGGTGCGCTCGCACTTCGAGTGCGAGTGGGACTGAGAAAGGAGTCCATTACATGAGACCAATGTGGGTGGTGCTGGTCGCCGCCAGCCTGACCGCCGCCTGCGCGCCCCGCGCCTTTACCCGGGGCCAGTACGGCGACCCCGCCGAGATCAGCATGCTGGGCGACGACTGGAACCAGAACGACATGCAGCTGACCGCCAGGGATATCGTCTCCTCCCTGGAGACCTGGATCACCCAGCGCCAGCCGGGTGAAAAACCGGTGGTGGTTCTCGAGACCTTCAAGAACCGCACCACCGAACATATAGACACCCAGGCCCTGTACGACCACCTCAAGACCGCCCTGATCCACAGCGGCAAGTTCACCTTTTTGGACAAGGCCGCCCGCCGCGAGATCGCCGAGGAGAGCCAGTACCAGAACGAATCGGGCTACGTGGACCCTGACCAGGCCGTGGCCACGGGCAAGCAGAAGGGCGCCCAGTTTCTGCTGCGTCTGGACCGACCACAAGGAGATCACCAAGCACTTCAAGAAGAAAAGCGTGGGGTTCTAGAAGACGCAACGCCCCAACGTATGGGGCGTTGCGGGGGCTAGGCAGCGGGGCTGTGAAACGAACTCGTGAGGGTAAACGACACGCCTAGGATACTACAAGGGGAGTAGGATATGAACCGCTGGATTTGGATCTCCATGGCGCTGCTGGCCCTGGCCGCCGCGGCCAATGCCGCCGAACCCGAGCCAGGCCGCACCGACGGCCCCCCCGGCAGCGAATACGGCAAGGGCGGGTACCCCTACCACCGCACCCCCGGCCAGTTCTACGTGGAGGGTTTCCTGGGGGCGGCCAAGGTGGACATCGAACCCGATGACAACTTTGCCGCTGATTACAGCGAGACCGACCTGATCGCCGGCTTCAACGCCGGGTACATGGTCGAGGACTGGCTGGGTCTCCAGTTCGGCTATGGGCATATCATGGACCAGCAGACCGACCTGTTCAGCGGCGGGGTGCGCAGCGCCTACAACATGGAGCCCATCAACTATTACTTCTCCCTCGACGCCGAACTCTATTCGCCAGACCAGGGCGAGACCAAGTTCGGCATCGTGCCAGGCGCCGGGGTGGACGTGGTGCTCAACGACCATCTGCAGGCCGGGCTGCGTTTCCAGCACGACTTTGTCTTTGCCGACGACAACATCAGCATCAACCGTTTCATGGCCCGGGTGCAATTCAAGTTCTAGGAGTTCGGCATGGAATACCGCAGACTGGGCCAGTGCGGCCTGAAGGTCTCCGAGATCTGCCTGGGCACCATGACCTTTGGCCACGGCGCCGATCTGGCCGAGGCCCGGCGCATGGTGGACCTGGCCTTCGAGGCCGGCGTCAATTTCTTCGACACCGCCAACACCTACGGCAACAGCCAGTCGGAGGTCTTCCTCGGGGAGGCCCTCAAGGGCCGGCGCCAGGGAGCGGTGGTGGCCACCAAATTCTTCAACCCCGTGGGCACCGGCCCGAACGACTCGGGCATGTCCCGCTACCACCTCATGAACGCCCTGGAGGACAGCCTGCGGCGCCTGCAGATGGACCACGTGGACCTCTACTACATCCACCACGTGGACGTACAGACCCCCGTCGAGGAGATGCTCCGCGCCCTCGACGACCTGGTCCACCAGGGCAAGGTGCGGTACACGGCCTGCAGCAACTACCAGGCGTGGCGGCTGATGGACGCCCTCTGGCTGAGCGAGGTGAAGAACCTGGCCCGCTTCGTATGCTACCAACCCCAGTACAGCCTGGTGGTGCGCGACATCGAACAGGAACTCATCCCCCTGTGCCAGGCCAAGGGTCTGGGGGTGGTGGTCTGGAGCCCCCTGGCTGGCGGTTTTTTGGCCGGCAAGTACCAGCCCGGCCAGTACCAGGTGCAGGGCACCCGCTCGGCCGAGGGCTGGGCCTACCCCCAGAGCTACTTTGCCGCCAACGCCGACCAAACCCTGCAGGTGCTGTTGGAAGTGGCCCAAGAGCTGGGAAAGAGCCCGGCCCAGGTGGCCCTGCGCTGGGTCCTGGAGCAGCCGGCCATCACCGCCGCCATAGTGGGCGCGCGCACCGCCGCGCAACTGCGCGACAACCTGGGGGTCGGTACCTGGAAACTGCCGGGCGCTGCCCTGGAAAAGCTCAACGCCGTCTCTCACTTGCCCGACCGCTACCCCGAATCCATGCAGAAAACCATGTACCAGCGCCGCGACCAGGCCGTGGAAATGCCTTCGTTGTAGCGCCAAAAAGTGCATCCGCAATTGTGTAAGGTTGAGACTTTGCCTATTTTTGACCCCACAACCCTCTGCGAAAGGAGGCCGCCAGATGAATGCCGTCCTTTATAGCACCCTCTGCGCATCCTCCCAGCTTCCTGCGAGGCCCTGACTCAACTACCACCTGCCTTACACTAGGTCTGCCCTGCCCTCCCTGAGGGAGCGCGGGATCTGAGTTCGGTCTTCCTCCAGAACGCGGGAGTAGTGCGCCCGCGCTTTTTTATTCCTCAACTTTCTGGAGAAGACGAACTCGCTATGTACAACCCGGATTTCTGGGAAGTCCGCCTCGATCCTCAAGATCTCGACCAGTACGCCAACGAAGCCGGCCTCTGGTTCGAGGCCAGCGAGGAGGCCCAGGCCCGTTTGCACCCTTCCCCCCGCCTCCAGCGCCTGCTCCCCCCGCTCATGGAACTGATCGGCCAGGCCCTCACCGAGAAGCAGCGCCAGGTTCTCTTCCTCTACTACCTGCACCAGAAGACCCAGGAGGAGGTGGGCCAGATCCTGGGCATTTCGCGGCGGGTGGTCAGCCAGCACCTCTTCGGCATCTGCCGCAAGGGCAAGCAGGTGGGGGGCGCCATCAACAAGATCCGCAAACTCTGCCGGCAGCGCGGCCTGGGGGTGTAAAGTGCATCCGTTGGGGAGTAGAAGTATCGGGGGCCCCGCCCGATGCTGATCGATCAGGCCACGCGTTCCAGGTCTGCCGGAGGCCCGGAACCCAGCTGAGAAAGGAGGATATTGCGATGGAACCGATCACCTGGAGGTGCGCCGTCTAGTTTCTAGACGACCACCCGGTGTAGGGCCGGGCGCTCCCCCTGTGGGAGCGCCCGGTTTTTTGTGCGGATTACTGTCCTTTTGCGGCCTCTTCCTGGTAGTACTTCATCAAGATCTCCGCCACCTCGGGCCGGGCGAACTCCTCAGGCAGGGGCTGCCCGGCGACGAGCATCTCGCGCACCTTGGTCCCGGAGAGGTTGATGAAGTCCTCGGGCTTGTGGTCAGGCGCGTCGCGGAACATCACCACCCGGTTCAGCTTCTTCGACCAGGCGGTGTGGTCGCCCCGGAAGATCTCGATCTTCAGGCTTCCCTTGGGAATCTCGTCGAAGATCTTCTGGGCGTCGAAGGGGCCATAGTACGAGCCCACCCCGGCGTGGTCGCGGCCGACGATGAAGTGGGTGCAGCCGCTGTTCTGGCGGAAGATGGCGTGCAGTACGGCCTCGCGCGGGCCGGCGTAGAGCATGTCGAAACCGTACCCGGCCACCAGCACGGTGTTGGGCGGGAAGTACAGCTCCACCATCTTGCGGATGGCCGCGTCGCGCACCGGCGCGGGGATGTCGCCCTTCTTCAGTTTGCCCAGCAGCATGTGGATGAGGATGCCGTCGGCGCCTACCTCCTGCTGGGCGATGCGGCACAATTCCTCGTGGGCCAGGTGCATGGGATTGCGGGTCTGGAAGGCCACCACCTTGTTCCAGCCCCGCCGGCCCATCTCCTCGCGCAACTGGACAGCGGTGCGGAAGGTGTCGGGAAAGTCCCCGGGGAAGTAGGAGTAGTTGAGCACCTGGATGGGGCCCGAAAGCAGGGTGTCGCCGGCCACCTTGAGGGCCGCCACCCCGGGATGGGCCTCGTCGCTGGTGCGGAAGACCTGCGCGATGACCGCCCCCTGGTCCTGGACCGAAAGCGCTTCGACGGCGCGCACCTCCTGGATGGCGATCACCGGCTGGCCCGGCATATTGGGATCGCGCAGGGCCAGGCGGCTGCCCGGCTTCACCCCGGCCGGCAGCCGGGCCCCGGGCACGATATTGACCACCGGCACCGGCCAGCACCAGCCGCCGGGCAGTTTCATCTGTCTGGCCACGCTCAAGGACTCGGCCAGATTCATGTACCCGTCGAGAGGGGTGAAATACCCCGAAGCCAGCATCACCGCCGAGGCCGCCGCCCCGGAGGAGATCACCATGGAGGGCAGCCCTTCGGCTTCCTTGCCCAGGGCGGCCCGCTGCGCCGCGTCGCTCACGTAGAGAGGTCTGAGATTCTTACTGCCGTGGGGCTCGATCATTCGGGAATCTCCTTCGTCAGTCGCTGACTCGGATAAATACCACAGGAGCTCGAACCTGCAAAGAGGGCGGGATGAATCCCGCCCCTACAAAAGGGGTATGATTTGGCAGATCAGTGCCGTATTGTCTTCGCAATACCAAAGTCGTTCGCCCACCAGGGTCATGCCGTGGGCCTTGGGCGCGTCGGGGGGCAGGACCAGCACTTCCAGGCAGGCGCCGGTCCGGGTGTCGTAGCGGTACACCGCGCCCACGGTAGTGTCGTTGCACCAGATTTCGCGGTGCTGGGGATCGGCCCAGGCCAGCCCGTGAGGGCGGTTGCCCGCTGCCACCGGGAACCAGGAGCAGGAGGTGATGGCCGACCCGCTGGGGGTGCCCTCCAGCTTCATCTTGAAGAGGGCCTTGCCCGGGGGCGAAGCCCCCCACAAATACTCCCCGTCCCACTCCAGCCCGTGGAACCCGGTGTGGGTGCCGTTGACCAGATCCTGGGCATAGTCGACGATGCCCGTGCCCACCCCGCGATGGGTGATGGCGAAAACCCGGTCGGCCTGGATCACCGTCAGTTCCAGGCCATAGGTCCCGGCGATGAAGATCGTGTCCTGCCCCTGCCACTGGCAGCGCACCACCCCGCTGGGCTTGTTCGCCCCGGCGGCGAACACCTTTTCCTCCCGGTCGGGCGATCCGGGGCGCGCCACGGTGATCAGCGCCCCGTCCCCCTGGTCGGCGATGAGCAACTCGCCGCGCGCCTCGTCGTAGTCCAGGCCATTGGGCATGGCCCCTTCCTTGCGCAGCTTGAAAAGCGTTTCGACGCGGGTCTGGCGGATGCGGACCTGATCGTGGACCATCTCGTCCTCAATAGATGCGGACCCCGGCTTCGGCGGCGATCCGGTGGGTGTTGGCGCTGGCGCTTGGGTACAAGGTGTCGGGCAGATGCTCCAGGAGCAGGTACCCATCTGGATAGAAGCTTTCCCAGCGCTGCAGGGCCACCTCCAGGCCGAGGACGCCTTCGCCGGGCACCGCCTCATCGAGATGGAGCACCAGTCCCTCGCCCAGCTTGAGGTCCTTGCAGTGGCCCACTGGGGCGATGGGCCCCATCAGGTCGAAGATGTGGTGGAGCCGCTCCACGTTGCGGTACACCTGCTGCAGGGACTGGAAGTGGTTGACATAGTCCATCACCACCTGCAGCCGCTCCGAGCCCACGGTCTCGACCACCAGCACATTGGTCTCTGGCGAGTCCATGATGGTCAGGTTGTGGGTCTCGACCACCATGGTGACCCCCTCCTCCTCGGCCTTGCGGGCCACGGCGCGCAGGGTTTCGACCAGCCGGGGCAGACAGTCGGCTTCCATGTTCCGGAACGAGGGGCTGTACGCGCCCTTGGGGCTGAGGCTGCCGGTGCGGATCAGGCAGTGGTGCGCCTCCAGTTGGGCGGCCACCTCGATGCCGCGTTCGATCTGGTGCAGCACGCCCTGACGCACCTGGAGATCGGAATCGAAGAGGCATTCCCCGTACCCGATGCCGAACTGCACCAGGTCCATGCCGGCCTGGGCAAAGGTGTCCCTGACCTTGCGGCATTCGTGGCTCTGGATCTGGGCGAGCTGGTCGCCGCCGGCGTGAAAAGCAGCGCCGCTCAGCTTCAGAGCCCGCACCGCATCGAGGTGCTGCGCGGTGATCTGCCGGAAATCCGCGGGCATCATGCCCACCACGCCCAGGCGCATGGCTTTTTCCTTTCGCTGCGGGGGAGAGCTTGAAAATAATACAATCTGGCCGTCAGGCAAGGCGGGTGGCCCCGGTTGACATCACCGGATCCCAGCGCTAGTATTCTCTCTCCTATGACCTTTGCGATCTCCTTTGCCGTCATCGCCCTTTCCGGCCTCTACACCTCGCTGTGGGGCGCCTTCAAGGATTCGCCCTTCGAGCGCTTCAAGCCGGCCACCTTCCCGCGCAGCATCTACTTCAGCGCCGCCATCTTTCTGGTCCTCTATTTCCTGCCCTTCTTCCGCGCCGACCTGCAGGCCCTTGGCCTTTTCCAGCTCTTCTTCCTGGTCATGGGCGTCGAGCGTTTCCTGGCCGAGCTGTACAAGGGCTTCTTCCGCACCGAGGACCAGGCCAAGTACTTCGTGCCCTCGCGCATCACCTTCTTCGGCAGGCACGTGGCCAGCGACGCGCTGCGCTACCTGGCGGGCGCGGTGCTGGTGTTGCTGGTCTTCGCCTCTATGATCCTCAAGGTGCGGGTGGTGCCCTTCTGGGGCTTTTGGGGGACCGCCTATGCCACCGGGCTGCTGGTCTCCCTGGGCGGGGCGTACAAGGACGCCCCCTTCGAGGGCTTCAACCCCCTCAAGTTCCAGCGCTCGGGCGCGGTGCTGGCCCTGCTCAGCCCGCTCTTCTACTCTCTCAACGATCCCCTGGCGCCGGTGCCCCTGGGTTTTCTCATCTACATGAACGGCGGCCTGGAGCGTTTCGCCATCGAGTACTACAAGACCTATATCCAGCGCCACAGGTCCGGCAAGTTCCGGCCCGACCTGCCCCGGCTGCGCGAATTCGACCACACCCGCGAAAAGTACCATTCCCTGGCCCTGGTCCTCATCGCCGGCCTGGTCTTCCTATACCTCCATGATCTCGGCATCCTATGACGCGGTGGTCGTCGGCTCTGGCTTCGGGGGAGCCTGCACTGCCCACACCCTGGCCAGCGCCGGCCTGAGGACCCTGCTCTTGGAGCGGGGTGGCTGGCCCCGGCGCGACGACCAGGACTGGGATCAGCGGTCCATCCTCATCGACAAGCGCTACCAGAGCGACTCGCCCCTGCTGATCCGCCAGCACGGCAGCCGCGCCTTCAAGTCATTCCATCCCAACGAGACCGTGGGCGGGATGTCAGTCTTCTACGGAGGGGCCTCGCTGCGCCTGCGCGAAAAAGACTTTGCCCGCTGGCCCCTCAGGTACGCTGAGCTGGAGCCCTACTACAGCCGCGCCGAGCAACTACTGGGGGTCCACGGCCAGGCCGGCGAGGATCCTTTCGAGCCGCCCCGTTCCGCCCCGTACCCACTGGCGCCGGTAGCGCTCACCCCGCCGGCCCAGCGCATCTGGAAAGCGGCCCGCAGCCTGGGGTACCGGCCCTTCCCCATCCCGCTGGCCATCAACTTCACCGACCCCTCCCGGCCCCGCTGCATCCAGTGTAACACCTGCGACGGCTTCCCCTGCAAACTGGAAGCCAAGAACGACCTGGCCGCCACTCTGCTGCGGCAGGCCCAGGCCCGGGGACTGCAGATCGCCGCCGGGGCCATCGCCGGACGGCTGGTGTGCGGGCAAGGCCGCATCAGCGCGGTGGCAGGGTTGGACAAATTCTCCAGACAGCCCTTCTCCTTTGCGGCCCGGCTCTTTGTGCTGGCCGGAGGCGCCATCCACAGCCCTTCCCTGCTCTTGCGTTCCGGCCTGGGCGGTCCCCTGGTGGGCCGCTGCCTGATGCGCCACTGCAACGGGGTGGTGGCTGGCATCTTCCCCTTTGCCACAAATCCAGAGAAAGTCTTCCACAAGCAGCTTTGCCTGACCGATTTCTACGAGGACCACCGCGCCCTGCACGGCACTGCCACCGGCATTGTCCAGGACATCTACACCCCGGCGCCCCAGGTGCTCCACCACTTTGCGCCCCTGGGCTTCAAGCGCCTGGCCGGCCTGGTGGCCAGCCACATGCAAAATCTCCTGTGCATCGCCGAGGACGAGCCCCTGTCCGAAAACCAGGTGACCCTTTCGGCACAGCGCGACCTATTCGGCATGGAACTGGTGCAGGTGCAGCACCGCTACACTCCCGCCGACTGTGAGCGCCGCGATTACCTGGCCGGCAAGGCCAGGCAGGTCCTGGCTGCTGCCGGGGCCCGGATCTTCAAGACCTACCGGATCGACTCCTTCTCCCACGCCCTGGGCTCGGTGCGTTTCGGCACTTCGCCCGCAGAAAGCGCCCTGGACCCCCATTGCCGCCTCTGGGAAACCGAAAACCTCTTTGTGGTGGACGGCAGCTTCATGCCCTCCTCCGGGGGCGTCAACCCCAGCCTGACCATCGCCGCCAATGCCCTGCGGGTGGGGGAATACCTGACAGAGCATTTCGACAGGATTTGAGATGAAACACATCGGACTGGCAGGCTGCGGCCGCATCGGCCGGCTGCACGCCCGCAACCTGGCAAAACGCGCCCACCTCTATTACTGCAGCCGCTCCCGCCCCAGCGCCGAGTGCTTTCAACAAGAATTCGGCGGGACCGGCGTGGTGGGCGCCTTCGAGGACCTCCTCGCCCTGCCCCAACTCGACGCCGTGGTCCTCGCCTCGCCGCCCCAGGTCCACGCCCAGCAGGTGATCGCCGCCCTGCAGGCCAACAAGGCCGTGCTGGCCGAAAAACCCCTGTGCCTGAGCCCGGAGGAAGTGGCCGCCATCGCACGGGTGGTGTCGCCGGGCCGGCCCTTCCTGATGGTGGCCGAGAACTACTATTACAAACCCTCGCTCAGGTTATGCCGGGAACTGATCGGCGCCGGCGCCATCGGCCAGCTGCGCTCGGTGGAGGTGAAGAAATGCTTCGGACAGGAGGCCGCCGGCTGGAAGAGCCAATGCGGGGCCCTGCTGGAGGGAGGGATCCACTTCGTGGCCCTGATCGATGCCCTCTTCGACGCCACGCCGCTCTCGGCCGAGGCCGAGTTCCCCGGGCGCCAGCCGGGCCTTCCCGAGCGGCATTCCATCACCCGCCTCAGCTACCCAGGTGATGTGCGTGCCACCCTGCACTACGCCTGGAACCAGCCCAGCCTCACCAGGGGCCTTTTCCAGCACTCGCAGCTCCGCGGCACCCAGGGCCGGATCATCTTCGAGAGCAACGGCCTCTACGCCTGGCTGAGCGCCGGCAACCGGAACAAGCTCTACTTCCCCGGCTTTGCGGATCTGATGGGGTACCGGGCCATGACCGAGGACTTCCTGGCCTGCCTGGAGGACCCTGCGCGCCGACCCTCGTCGGACTTTGAAAAGGCCAAGCGGGATCTCGGGGTAGTGTTCAGGGCGTATGAGGGATTACAAAATTCTTAGATAACAGGAATTTACTGGACCTTGGCGTTGGTCTTGTAGATGGGGGTGGGCTTGTACAAGTGCGCTATCCCGAAGCTACAAGAGCCCATCAGAAAAGCAGGGTATAATACTATCCCGGCCTGCTGGCGGATCATATGCCAGTACTCCCTGAGAAGGACCAGTGGGTGTTGGGCCACCTTGAACTCCTGCGCTGTCGAACCGTTTACCACCCGGCCAGGGCCTGCTCCTCCGCCGCGAAGATCTCCACATCCTTGCTCAAACCCACGATGTCGAAGACCCGGCGGAAATGCTTGGAGGGATGCACGATGCGCACCTGCCTCCCCTGGGCCTGCAAGGGCAGGACGCAGTCGAAGACCACCGCCAGGCCGGCGCTGGTGATAAAGTCCTTCTCCTGGAAGACCAGCAGCACCTTCTCCGCATTGGCTGCCTGCTGGAAGGCCCCCTCCACGGTGTCGGCAGCCTCGGAAGAGAGGTAGCCGGCCAGGCGGATCGTGGCGATGCTGCCCTGGTGCTGCACTTGGGCTGTCAACGTGCTCATGCACTCCTCCTACTGGTCGACCTTCAACACCACCACGGTCTGGTCATCCCCCTGGGGGACATCGCCGCTGAAGGCTTTGACCTCCTGGATAATCCGCGCCAGCAACGCCTCTGCTGACAGATCCTCCGCACACCCCCTGCGGACGGTCTCCGCCGTGCGCTCGAACCCAAACATCTCCCCACGCGCATTCCCCGCCTCGGCAATCCCATCCGAACAGAAGACGACGCGGTCCCCTGGCTCAAGCTGGACCTCGGCCCCCCGGTAGATCGTGTCCGGGCGCACCCCGAGAGGATAGGCGTCCATCTGCAACTCCACTACCTCGCTGGTGGCGGCCCGGTAGTGGTAGGGATAAGGACAGCCGGCATTGGAGAAGCGGAACCGGTGGGTGGCCAGATCGAGTTGACCCATGGCCAGGCAGACCAGGGTGTGCCCGGTCAGGGTGCCGTGCAGGGCCTGATTCAGTTTGCCAAACAACTCTTCCACCGTCCCGCCCATGCCCATCTGGCTCTTGAGAATGCCGCTGAACATCACCACCGGAATGGCAGCGGCCATCGCATGACCAGTGACATCGGCCAGGCTGACGGACAGTTTCCTGTCCTGGTAGAAGTACTGGAAGAGGTCCCCACCCACGTGGTTGGCAGGCATACAGCGGCCAGTGATCTCGAAACCCTGGATCTGCGGAGGTGCCTTGGGCATCAGGGCCATCTGCATCTCGTGGGCGGTCTGGAGTTCCTTCTCGGCTTCCGCCCTCAGCGCCCGCTCCTGCTCCAGGGTCTTGGCAGAAAGCTCCTGGTTCTGGATGAGTTGTACTTCGAGATTCTTGCTCGTCCGGGCTACATTGCGGGCCAGGTGGATGGACATCGAAATGAAAAAGGCAACCGCCCCAAATAGTAGACCACCTCCAAATACTTCAGAGCCGCCCTCGTTAATCGCAGAGTAAGTCCTATAGAGGAAGACAAAAAGAAATGCAATGAAACCTGTACCCAAGATCCATGCCCCGTCTTTCTTTTTGATGATGGCCGAAAAGACAACACGGATAACCTCTATAAAGTAAGCCAACGCCAATACCAGAGCAGGGGCCCCGTTCAAAAACCTACCGATTGGAGCTATAAAATGGCCTAATCCAAACCCTATCAGACTCAAGAAAAATACCCAGAACTGCTTCGGCAGGTTGGTATAGTAGAGAGAGTAGAGAAGGAGTAAACCGGATGTGAACAGACCCTCCCCTTTAACAACCGAAAAGACAGGGCTCTCAACTATTAATGATAGCGCAGTAGTGTGAAATGCATGGTCTTGTGGCTTTGTTGCACGAAGGTAGTCATATTGAAAATTCAGAAAAATGGTTGTCGCTATAGCCCCTAAAAAAATGGCGTAATAGAGATTTGCTCTTGATTTTGGGTAAAATAGAAACAGTAAAAAATGCAAGAGCGTGAAAGCCGTAGCCATGCCGGTAAGTAACATTTGGTACGTTGTGTCTTCTCTGGTACGGTTTCTCGCTTCAGTAATACGCTCCTGCATTACGAAAGCAAGTGCCTTTTCGATGGTCATATCTTTTTCACCAAGCACCACGTTTCCCCGCCACGTCATACCCGAAGACAGTAAGCCATCTTCATCCGTATCATGCACCTCAATGTCTATGTGTAAAATCATATCCGAATGAAGCTGTATCCCTCCCTTACTATCAAGTAGTTGATCTACATCCTGCATGGTCTGTTTTATATGATACTCCAGCCCGTATTTCACTTCGTGTAACACTTTATTTATGTTGAACAGGAACTCATAACGATGCCTGTTGTTGTCCTGTTTTACACCGTGGATTTGATCAAAGGCCGCGAGGCCTCCATATATAATGGGCTCATCCATTCTAGGCTCATCGATTTCCTGATACTTTGACACCTGTGCTGCTAGCAAACTGTCGGGTTCCGTCCCGGGCGTTAGCGGTGCATCAGGAAAAAAAGATTCGTCCTGTATCTCTACGGCAATGTATACGGCGTTCTCCTGCACATTATAGCCAACTTGAAATGATCCCTGGAAGTCCAATGAATCCTTTGGGGGGTCTCCCCAGGTTAGATCTTCAATCGGATACCGCCTTATCTCTTCCGGCCAGTCGGACAGATCCCCATCGATCTTGATCCCCTCCACCGGCACGGCGATAGCCACCGCGCCGTTGTGGGCCTCAGCCCTCAGAACCGAGCCGGCCAAGACCAGTAACGCCATCCCGACGATTCGCGCAGGGACATTGGTCGTAGACATATATCTTTCCCCTTCTACTCTTCCCGCTCTATCAGTCTCTGCTACTCAGGAGGCCAGGATATCTCTCTCTGTTCCCCCAACTGGGCCGCCTGTTTCAGGATGCGCTGCTGAGCCGCCTCGATCTCCTCCGGAGCCATGGTGCCGAGGCGCTCCATCTCCCCCTTGATGACCTTCCGGACCCGTTCGGACATATTGCCGAGAAACTTGGTATTCACCGCATCACTGGCTCCTTTCAGCGCAACGGTGCAGTCTTTCGCGTCCACCTCGCGCAGCAGTCGCTGGGTTTCATGGTCGCTGAGGCGAGCCAGGTCGTCAAATTTGAGCTTGCCAGTCATGGTATCCCCCTTGGGATGGGGTGGTTGAATGAGGATCTTCTACTGCGCATCTCCTGCCTTCAGGGTGATCACCAGGGCCTTCTGCTCCGCTTCGCCCTCACTGCCAATTACTCCGGCACGGAAGCAGCAAGAGGCAACGAGGTTGAGTCGGTTGTCAATTGACATAGCATTGTACGTCCGGTAGATTCGCCGTGTAGGATTCCCTGAACGATCTCTAGCGGCGAAGCAAAGTCATGGAGCAGGAGGCACGGTATGGACAATGGACTCATCACTCTGGACCAGGTCCTGGCTTTGGCCAGAAAGCTCACCCCTCTCGAAAAAGTGCATCTGATCGAGAAAGTAATTCCGGACCTTGAAGTTTCTCTGGCAGCGGCCGAGCCGAAACATCCTGTCGGCGGCACGCTCGGCGAGCTGATTTCCTCGCCGCTGTGTGGCCTCTGGGCAGACCGGACCGATATTGAGGATAGTATGGCCTACGCCCGGCAGTTGCGTGCGCAAGCTGAGCAGAGAAACCATGAATGACCTACCCTTTTACTCGATACGGATGTCCTCATCGATGTACTGCGTGAGTATCCCCCGGCCTTGCGTTGGGCTGAAGAAAATGTCGCCTTGCGCGTGGGGATTCCAGTGGTCGTCCGCATGGAAATCATCCAGGGTGCGCGGAATCAGTCCGAATTACAGATCAGGGGGATCGCCATCAGGACTTCACTTCCCTATCGCCTGATACTTCCTGGCCCGCCGCTCCAACCGCTTGCGCGGCACACCCAACTGCCGGGCGGCGCGGGCCTTGTTGTGCCGGGCCTGCTCCAGGGCCACATGCACCAGCCGGGCTTCCAGGAACTCCATCAGGTTTTGAGCCCCCTGGTTGCCGGCGATCAGTTGTGCCAGCACCTGGTCCAGGATCTCCTGGAGTTCCTCCCAGCGCGGGTCTCGGGGATGCTCCTGGCCCTGGTCTTCCTCGACGATGAGCAGGCGTCTGTTCATGGCAACCCTATTCTATTGCAAAAGGGAGGCCACGGATGATGAGTGGTCGAGAGAGGTGGGGAATAAGTTTCTATGTTCTTGTGTAGCTTGGAGATTGGATGAATCAGAGAGAGGGGAGTGGAAGGGGTGGAGAACACTGTTGCAGAGGTGAATGGTCAGATTCGGGCAAGAGGCATGGTCGTTTTTGACCGTCGCAGTCAAATCTGGCCACGGAAACACCCGCCACTTTACCCCGTTGAAAGGGGAAGTATGCCGGTGGTCAGAGCGAGGAGGCCCCCGCAGATCCTCCGGTGATCACGGGCTTTTGACCGTCAAGATAGCTCACAGCGGTAGGACGTCCAATTAAACTTGACTTTTCTGCTTTTCTGTTGTTGTTGTTCAGGATCGCTGTCGGCTCCTATCTGGAAGGTGACAATATTTTTCTTTGAAAAGACCCCCGGAAAAGCTACATTGAGATCAACAAGACAGGGCATATTTCCTCATCGCGATGGAGCAATAGGTATTTCCTCTCACCCTTTCCACAAAGGAGAAGATCCATGCGCATGATGTTGAGTGTCACCATGCCCATCGAACCGTTCAACAGTGCGGTCAGAGATGGCACTGCCGGCCAGAAGATCGGCCGCATCATGGAAGCGATCAAACCAGAGGCTGCCTACTTCACCGAGCAGAACGGCCACCGGAGCGGGATATTTATCGTCAATGTGAGCGATGCTTCCCAGATCCCGGCCCTGGCCGAGCCGTTTTTCCTCACCTTCAACGCGGACGTGCAGTTCAAGATCGCCATGACCCCCGAGGATCTGGGAAAGGCCAACCTGGACCAGTTCAGGAAGTGGTAGGCCCTCTAACTGCTCCACGAGGTCCCCGGTCACTTCCCTGAGTAGTAGGCGGAGTGGATTTGCCGAAGTGAGCCCTGCCTGATCTCCGGCAGGGTTTTTTCATATGAAAGACCAGCCGCACTTTCCTGGCAGTGCTGGTCTGCTGGAAGGCTTCCCCTACCGGGCCGGCATTCTCGGAAGAGAGATGCCCGGCCCGGCGGATGGCTGTGATGCTTCCCTGCTGTTGCACTTGTGCGGTGAGTGTGTTCATGCGTTCCTCCTGTCATCGACCTTCAATACGACCACCGTCTGGTCATCTCCTTGAGGAATATTTCCGCTGAAGGCTTTCACCTCCTGGGTGATCCGCGCCAGCAGTGCTTCAGCTGAAAGATCCTCCTGACACCCCCGGCGGATCGTCTCCGCGGTGCGCTCGAAACCGAATATCTCCCCGCGCGCATTCCCCGCCTCGGCGATTCCATCCGAACAGAATACCACTCGATCTCCAAGCTCAAGCTGGACCTCGATCCCCCGGTAGGAGGTGTCCGGGCGCACCCCAAGGGGGTAGGCGTCGATCTGCAACTCCACCACCTCACCGGTGGCGGCCCGGTAGTGATAGGGATAAGGGCATCCCCCATTGGCCAGGCGCAAGCTGCGGGCCAGGGGATTGAACTGGGCCATGGAGAAACATACAAAGGTGTGGCTGCCCAGCCGCGCATGCAGGGTCTGATTCAGGTTGGCAAACAACTGCTCCAGGGGCAACTGGTGGCGCATCTCGGAATGGAGGACCCCGCTCACGGTGGCTCGTCGAATAGGCCCTGGCTCGCCGCTCAACCGCTGCAGGTCCAATCGCCACTCGTAGATGGGCCCTCCCTTTCCCTGTCTCACCTCGACCCTTGCATCCTCTAGTTTTCCTGTGCCAAACGACTTGCGGGTATTGCCCCACATCACCCACTGAGCCGCCGGTCCCCCGCCCTCCTTGTGATCCACGGCCAGGAAGACCTCACACCCATCCTTGATACTCGCGTCTCCCGGCCCCTCCAGGGCGGACTCGTCCTGCACCTCCACCCCCACGTACCGCGCATGCTCCTGGGCATCATACCCGACGCGGAAGTTCCCCCTGAAATCCTCCGGGCCTTTCGGTTTGTCCCCAATCTCCGGCAGCGCAATCGGATACCGCCGCATCCCCGCCGGCCAATCAGACAGATCCCCATCGACCTTGATCCCGTCCACGGGCACGGCGATGGCCACGGCCCCGTTGTGGGCCGCTGCCGGCCAGGCCAGGCCCAGCAGCAAGAAGCCGCTCCAAAGTGCCAGGCATCGATTCACGTACATCATCCTCTCCATTCCACCTCCAGCCAACAAAAAAGCCCCCGCCAGTTCCTCCCCGGAACCCGTGGGCCTTCCTCTCCTTCCCTGCAGCCACTCTGCCGCGGAATTCTGGGAGCATCTCTGTGGTCAATGGGCGGTAGTATACGGCGGGGGGGAAGGAGGAGCAAACAGTATGGACTCTTTACAGTCCAAATACCAACCCCGCCCGCAAGAAAGGGCGCTGGCTCGCCGCCTGCTTGTGTTTTTGGCGCGCAGGTCGTTTTTTTTAGGCAACCCTTGTTTTTGGGTGACCCAGCCCGGAGGCAAGGGATAAAAATCAACCAAAACAACAGATTTGGAAGATGCAGCACTCGAAACGCTTTCTGGAAATCGTCGACGAAGCCCGGCGCCACATCGAGGAGACCACCGTGCAGCGGATCAAGGCGCGGCTGGACCTGGGGGAGCGATTCAACCTGGTGGACGTGCGCGAGGAGAGCGAATGGCAGGCCGGCCACCTGCCCGGGGCCCTCCACCTGGGCAAAGGCGTCATCGAGCGCGACATCGAAACGCGCATCCCCGACCTGGATGCGGAAATCGTCCTGTACTGCGGCGGCGGCTTCCGCTCGGCCCTGGCCACGGAAAATCTGCAGCGGATGGGCTACACCCGCGTCATCTCCATGGACGGGGGCTTCCGCGGGTGGAAGGAGGCGGGCTACCCTATCGAGAAACCCTAGCGCGAAAAAAGAAGTAGCCGCCCATCATCAGCAGACCCAGGGCGATGCCCGCCTTCACCCCCCACAGCCGCCCGGTGTAGAGGATGGAGGCCAACAACAACACTGCCACCACCACCAGCAGCGCCGCGGCGTAGCGCCGCTCGAAGTGCTCCTGTTGCTCCTTTTCAGGGTTTCCCATCACCACAGCACCACGAATAAGAGCAGACAGGCCACCCCCAGGTACAGGCAGGCCCACACCCCGGGCCGGCGGTGCCAGGGCAGCCCCCCGGGGGGCACCTCAAAGGGGTACTCAGGGCGGCTGGGGGCTTCCAGCAGGGTCCGCTGCAGCCAGGTGCCCTCCAAAGCTCTCAGCCGGTGCCCCATGGCCTGGCGGTAATCCTCCGGGCGGCTCCCCCGCGCGTACACCAGGCCGCGCAACTCCTCCTCCCGCACCGCCCCCTTCCACCGCGAGATGATCCAGGAGGAGAGGAGCATGGCGCTGACCGGCAGGACGATGTTCCACAGGTAGGTCCACCAGGTGCTGGTGTACCACACCGGCAGGGGCCACTGGTACGCCTCGCCCAGAACGGCCGACAGGCCATAGATCAGTCCAACCCCCAGGCCGATGACCCCGGTCTGCCGGTGCACCCGGGTGAAGATCCCCACCAGGATCACGCTCATCAGCGGCACGGCGATGGCCCCGGCCAGGCGCAGGTAGAAAAGCAGCATACCCTGCTTGAGGAAGGGCACGTACAGGAAGCCGCAGGCCATGATGAAGGGCACGGCCAGCCGGCCCACCCGGGTGTAGTGGGCGTCGGGGGCGTTCTTGACCAGGAAGCGGGCGTAGATGTCGCGCACCAAGAGGCTGGTAATGCCGATGCCGATGGAGTCGAAGGTGGAGTACCCGGCCGCCACCACCCCGGCCAGCACCAGGCCCAGCAGGCCGGTGGGCAGGTGTTTCTGCACCAAGAGGGGATAGGCCTGGTCCATGATCTTCAGATCGGGGAATTCGACCCGGGCCAGAGGACCCAGGCAGACATTGAACCACAGGCAGGTGGCCGTGGCCAGGCTGGCCACCAGGGCCGCCATCTTGAAATCCCACTCGGAGCGGGCCCCCAGAAAGCGGATGGCCTCGTACTGGTTGATCACCGCGTAGGTGGTCAGCACGATCACAAAGCTGCAGGCCACCACCCAGGGCGAAACCCCGGGCGGCGAGTACCCGCCCACGTGCAGCAGGGTGCCGGGCAGTTGCGGGTCGAGGGCCGCCAGCTTCTGCTCCAACCCGTCCCAGCCCCCCACGTGTCCCCACAACACCCCCCACAGCACCAGGGAGGCGGCGATCATCACTACGCTCTGCAGGGCGTCCATGAAGGCCCCGGCCTGCAACCCGCCGCGGATGATGTAGAGGGTGGAGGTGGCCGCCGCGCCCACCACCACCGCCCAGCTCCAGCCCTCCTCCACCTGGCCCACAATGCTGAGGATCAGAAACATGGAGAAGAAGATATTCCCCAGCACATTGGTGCGCGACTGGACATTGATCAGCACCGCCAGCAGCCGCACCGCCGGCCCGAAGCGGAACTCCAGCCACTCGGCGTTGGTGAAAACTCCCGAGCGGTACATGGGCACGATCACGAAGAAGCTGAGCACGAACCAGCCCGCCGCGATGCCCAGCCACCACTGGGACAACTGCGAGAGCCCCAGCTTGTACGAGCCGCCGGCAATGGCCACGTAGTCGCCGCTGTCCACCGCCGTGCCAAAGGCCGACAGCCCCACCACCCACCAGGGCATGGACTTGGCAGCCAGGTACCAGTCGAAACTCTCCCGCTTCTGCCTGAAGGCGATCAGCCCGTAGGCCACGATGCCGCCGTTGATGGTCAAAAGCAGGAGCCAGTCGATGGCGGTCATGCGTCAGTACTGCGGCAACTGATACCCATCCTTTTTCACCTTGATCCGGTACAGGTTGCCCCCAGCCGTGATGTAGAGCGTGCGGATCTCGGCGCCCCGGCCAAAGGCCACGTTGGTGGGCAGCTCCGGAGTGGGGATATAGACCAGTTCCTGACCCCTGGGCGAGTACACGTAGATCCCGGGGCGGGTGGTGTCGCGCACCGCCACGTAGAGATTCCCCTCCGCATCTACCACCAGCCCGTCCGGGCCGTCCTGGGGATAGTAGTCGATGAGCACCTCGCGGAACTTGGCCGTGCCCTCGGGGAGGAGGTTGTAAGCCAGCAGGGCCATGCGCCCCTTGTGCAGGGGCAGTTCGGCCGGCACCCGGTCCAGCCCGGTGGTGCCGTTGTCATTGCTGACCACGTACAAGGTCCGCTGGTCGGGCGAGACGCACACCCCGTTGGGCTTGCCCGCATCGGTGATGATGCGGTGCAGGGAGCCGTCCAGGTCGAGGCGGTACACCGCCATCACCGGCTGTTCCACCGGCTCGTGGCCCAGGTAGCGCGGGTCGCTGAAGTAGATGCGGCCCTGGGCGTCGATGGTGATGTCGTTGGGGGAGTTGAGGGGCTTGCCCTCGAAGAGGGCGGCGATGATCTCGCTCTTGCCTGTTCTCAGATCGGTGCGCGTCAGGCGCCTTCCCCCGTAGTCGGCCCCCTCGGCGGCGATGAGCCGGCCCTGGGCGTCGAACTTGAGACCGTTGGACATGCCGCTGGGCGAGCGGAAAAGGGTGGTCTTGCGGTTGATGGGATCGAAACGCCAGATGTGGCCGGCCTGCATCCCCGAGCGAAAGGTGAAGGTGATGTCGCTGAAGTAGACCGAGCCGTCCGGGGCCACGGCCGGCCCTTCGGTGAAGAACCCCTCCCCGAAGACCTTCTCCAGCCTGGCGTCGAGAGCCACTACGCTCGGGTCGCCGCTGATGGTGGGGGCCGGCGGCGGGGTCTGGGCAAAGGCCGGGGCCGCGCCCAGGCTCAGGGCCAGCAGGAAGAGCAGCAGTCTCATGGCAGATCCCTTTCTGTTGAGTGAAATGATGAAGCGCGGGCGGGCGCTCAGGGCGCCCCGATGGGCAGGGTGATGGTGACCACCGTGCCCCGGCCCGGCTCGCTTTCGACGTGGAGCTGGCCCTGGTGCTGGGCCACGATGCTGTAGCTGAGCGACAGGCCCATCCCCAAACCCACCCGCTCCTCCTTGCGGGAGATGACCGGGTCGAAGATGCGCTGCAGCCGCTCGTGCGGGATGCCCCGGCCGGTGTCGGTGATCTCGATGTAGACCCGTTCCTCGTCCCGGTAGGTCTTCACGCTGATCACCCCTTCTTCCTCGATGGCCTGGGCCGCGTTGCGCAGCACGTTCATGAACACCTGGTTCAGTTCGCCGGGGGCGCAGTGGATGCGGGGCAACTGGCCGTACTGGCGCACCAGGCGGATGCGTCCCTTCAACTGATGCTCCAGCAGCGTGAAGGCGCTCTCCAGGCCCTCGTGCACGTCGGCCCGCTGGTACTCGGCCCGGTCCAGTTGCGCAAAACTCTTGAGACTCTCCACGATCCTGCCCAGCCGCTCGGCGGCCTGGGTGATGACCTGGTTGTCCTGGGTCACCGGCTCCAGCACCCGGGCGAACTGGGCCCGCAACGCCTCGGGGCTGACCTGCTGCTCTGCGGCGCGGCGCATCTTTTCCAGGCCCCGGCGCGCCACGTCGGCCGAGCTGCGGATGGCGGCCAGCGGGCTGTTGAATTCGTGGACTAGGCCGGCCACCAGGGCGCCCAGGGTGGCCATCTTCTCCTGCACGATCAGCTGGTGCTGGGTCTGGCGCAGCTGGAGCAAGGCGCCCTCCAGGGCGGCGTTCTTCTCCTCCAGCTCGCGCGTCCGCTCCCGCACCCGGGCTTCCAGCGCGTCGATGCGCGCGTCGCGCAGGTCGGGGACCACCTCCACCTCCACCGAGACGGGCATGGAGTAATTCAGGTCGCGGTCCACCGCCGTGACCTGGAAGGCATAGCGTCCCGATTCCAGCCCCTGGTACTCGAGACGGCGCGCGTGGGTGGTGCGCCACTGCGCGTCCCGCCCCTGCAGGCGGTAGCGGTAGAGCATGGCGCCAGGTCGGGTCTTGAAGTTGATGCTGTGGAACTCAAAGGCGATCAGGCCGGCACTGGCCGGAATGGAAAGCGGCCCGGCTTCGGCGTACCGGCGGTCAGCCACCACGGCCTGGATGTACACCGGCGGCGGCGAAGGGGGGGGCCGCCGGTAGCAGGTGACCCCCCCGCTGGTGCCGATCCACAGCCTTCCCTCCTGGTCCTCGGCAAAGGCCATGACCGTGTTGCCGGCCAGGCCGTCGCGGCGGTCCAGGGTCTGAAAGACCTCCCCGTCGTAACAGCTGACCCCGCTCCAGGTGGAAAACCACAGGTACCCCAGCCGGTCGCAGAAGACCCGCAGCACCTGGTCGCTGGGCAGACCCTGCTCGGCGGTGTAGCAGGTGAAGCGGCCGTCCTCCAGACAGCAGGCCCCGCCCAGGGTGGCCAGCCACAGCCGCCCGGTGATGTCCTCGGCCAATCCCATCACCTGGTCGCTGGGCAGGCCGTCCGCGACGGTGTAGGTGGTGAAGCTGCGGCCGTCGAAGCAGCTCAACCCGCCCCCGTCAGTGGCAAACCACAGCCGGCCCTGGCGGTCCTGGAGCATGGCGTTGATGTCGTCGGCGCCCAGGCCCTGGGCCTTCGTGTAGTTGGTGAAGGTCCGGCCGTCGCAACAGCTGACTCCCCCGTCGGTGGTGCCGATCCACAGCCGCCCGTCCCTGGCCCGGAGCAGGCAGTAGACCCGCCCGCCGGCCAGGCCATCGGCAGGGGTGTAGTCAGTGAAGGTGTGGCCGTCGAAGCAGCTCAGTCCGCCTTCGGCGCCGATCCACAGCCGACCCTCTCCGTCTTCGGCCAGGGCGAAGATCCGCTGGTGGGGCAGACCCTGGGCTGGGGTGTAATTGACCATCTCCTCGCCCTGGCAGCAACTCAACCCTCCCAGGGTGCCGAACCACAGCCGGCCCTGGCGGTCCTGGAGGATGGCGCGCAGATCCGGGTGCACCAGGCCGTCCTCCACCCGCAGGCTGGTGAAGCTCCGGCTGTACTGGCTCAGTCCCGCAAAGGTCCCGAACCACAGATCCCCGCCGCTGTCCTGGCAGAGGGCGGTCACCTGGTCATTGACCAGGCCCTCCTCGGTGCTCACCCGGACAAAGCGCCCCCCGGCCAGGCAGCCAGCCCCACCCCGGGTACCCACCCACAGCCGGCCCTCCTGGTCGCGGCAGAGGGCGCGCACCACCTCGTGGGGCAGACCCTGAGCCGCGCTGTAATTGGTGAAGGTCCGGCCTTCCAGACAGCTCAACCCCCCCTCGGTGCCGATCCACAATCGGCCCCCGGGATCGGCCAGCAGACAGTTCACCTCCGGGTGGGGCAGACCCACCGTGTAATTGGTGAAGACCCGGCCGTCGAAGCAACCCAGCCCCCCCTCCGTGCCGATCCACAGCCGGCCTCCCCCGTCTGCGGCCAGAGTATTGATGCGGTTGTCGGCCAGGCCCTGGGCGGCGGTGTGGTTGGTGAAGGTGTGGCCATCGAAACTGCTCAACCCGCCCTGGGCGCCGATCCACAGTTGCCCCTCCTGGTCGAAACACAGGGCGTGCACGGTGCCGGGGATCAGTCCGGTCTGGGCGCTGTAGTTGGTGAAGGCGCGGCCGTCCCAGCAACTGAGCCCCTGGTCAGTGCCCAGCCACAGGCGCCCTGCCGCGTCCTCTGCCAGGGCCCACACCTGGTCTCCGGCCAGGCCCTCGCCCTGAGTGAAGGTCCTGAATCCCGCCCCGTCGTAGCGGCTGGCGCCGCTGCCCCAGGTGCCCAGCCACAGGTACCCTTTGCGGTCCTGGAGCAGGGCGATGACCGGCCCGGGCAGGCCATTGGTGCCGTCGTAGGTGCGCCAGGTGCCCCGGCGTCCGAGTTGGAGGTCGGCGCTCATTGGGGTGGCCAGGGCGCCAGGCAGGCCCCGGTGGGCCGGGGCCCGGTGGGCCGCCAGCGGAAGGACTCGTAGGATTGGTAGGAGAGATTCAGCCAGGGGGTTTCCAGCCGACGGTAGCCCTCGTGGCGCGAGGTGAGGGCCGCCTCCAGCACCCCGCTGGTCAGCACCGTGCGCTCCACCGGATAGGTGGGCCGGCCGCTGAGGAACATCTCCTCGATATTGAGGCTCAGGTAGCTGAAGTGGGAGTAGGACCCCACCGGGCCGCCGTGGCCCTGCAGATAGAGTTCGGTGGCCTGCACCTGGCCACCCACCCGCGCCGCGTACGCCAGGTCGGTCACGTACCCGTTGAGCATCAGCACCGCGCCTTTGGTCCCGTCGCAGTATTCGATCAGAAAGAGCGCCGGGTTCTTGCAGTGCTCCTCCATGGTGCCGGCCGGCTTGTTCACTATGCAGGTGCAGGCCGCCTCGGCCAGCTCGCGCGACCAGCGCCCCTGCCGCGCCGCCACCCACACGGCCTCTCCCTCCAGGCAGGTCACGGCCTTCACGCCTGTCTCCCCGCCCCGCCGCCGTTCCACCATGCACTGCAGCCCCTCCAGGGTGTGGAAGCCGTAGATGTCCAGGCCGGAGAAACCGATGGCGATGGCCTCTTCGATGGGGGTTTCCAGCTCGTGCTCCAACCAGGGATTGCGCCAGCCCAGGGGCACGGTGGAGCCGGCCATGAAGGGGGCGCCCAGTTGCTTGGCCCGGTCGTACATCCACTTGATGTCGTGCCAGTTGTAGGACAGGTGTTTGTCGTTGAAGATGGGGACGGCCCGGCCGCTGGTGGCCATCACCCCGCAGATCTGCTCCATGAAATACTTGCGCGGGAAGAGGTGCTGCTCCTGCTCGTTCCAGGCATAGTCCCCGTGTTCGCCGATGAGCAGCACCCCGTCCACGGCCAGTTTGTCGCCGCCCAGGGTGAGGACTTTAACGATGCTGGGATAGATGGGCACCCCGTGTTCGGCGGCGAGCGTGCGGCCGATATCCGCGCTTTCCCACATCGAAGCGCCGGCCTTCTCGGGGAATTGGTCGATGTACATGGAGGCCACCTCCACCCTCGGCTTCTGCAACCCCTCGTCGGTGGGGAAGCCTTTGAGGAATTTGGTGACGATGACGTCGGCGTGGGAGAGGGACCGGTACTCGGTGATGATCGCGGCGATTTTCTTGCGTTCTGCCATTCTGATTCCTCTCAAAAACTCCCTCGATCTGCTGGATCTCAGAGCAAGTATGATTGCGTATTGCACTTGTCAGGCGACAATCTTCAGCGCTTCTCCCTGGTTGTGCAACACCATAACCTGGTCGCCGCGCAAGGCAAACTCTGCGTAGGTCTGCCCCTCCTCATCGCAAAACTCCACCTCGTACACCTCCGGGGCCAGAATCTCCACCACCGTGCCTACTTCACCCCGCTTGAGTTTGCGTCTTGGCAGATTCTCTAACAACGCCACGGTATCGAGCAGCCTGATTCTCTTCTTTGGCATTATTCCCTCCGTTTCTTTTTGCGGTAAATGTTAGTTCACGCCTTGTCGAGCAACTGCGAGAATCCCATAAGTTCCTCGGCGAACAGCCAGATCCGAGCCCTCCCGAGTCCGGCCTTCAGCGGCAGATCCACGGGATACTCTTGCTGGCGCTTCATGTAATACTCAATCAACCGCTTCGGATCGTCGCCAAACTCCGCAGAAATGCGCCGCCGAGCTTCGCGCACACGACTGAGGGCATCCGGCAGTCTCTGAGCAGTCATCATCTTCACCATACATGGTCGGTTTCATCCACTTCTCACCTCACACCACCGCCAGCGCCGCCAGCAGGGCCTTGAGGTACCCCACTGAATAGGCCAGGCCCTGTTCCACCAGGGGGCCGTCCCCCTCGATGGCGGGGATGTGGTCCGGGTTGACGCAACCGGAGAAACCCACCCGCTTCAGCTCCAGCAGGATCTTGAAGGGGTTCAGGTCCCCGTCGTCGAGCAACACCTCCTCGAAGGCACCGGCCGTGGCCAGACTGCCGCGCACGTTGCGCAGGTGCACCATGAAGATGCGGCCTTTGCGGCCGTAGTGGTGCACTTCGTCTAGCACCAGGCTGCTGCCGCCGGCCTCGGCCCGGGTGCCGCAGCAGTACAGGTACCCCACGCTGCGGCTGGGAAAGGCGTCGATCACCCGGTGAAAGCCCAGGCCGCCCAGGGGGGTCTCCACATTGGGGGTGTCCGAGGGGTGGATGGCCAGCTTGACTCCGCATTCCTCGGCGATGGGCACCAGTTGGCTGTAGGCCAGCGAGAAACGTTCC
This sequence comes from Candidatus Latescibacterota bacterium, assembly GCA_016187725.1. GTDB lineage: Bacteria > Latescibacterota > UBA2968 > UBA8231 > UBA8231 > SICG01. The sequence goes on along the minus strand of JACPJE010000005.1, from coordinate 824 downwards.
CACCACTGCTCCAGTTCCTCGGGCGAGGGAATGGCGCCGCCTTTGCGGGCCAGGGCCTCCCCCCGGGAACGGTACCCGCCCCGGTGCACCGAAGTATAGCGCCGCATCTGTTGGGGAAAGGTGTCTCCTTCGAAGCGCTGCCTGGCGATGGGCAGGCCGGCCTCACCAAAGACCCGCAATGCCTGGCAGGAGTTGGCCAGCTCCTGGTCGCCGCCCTTGCGGCCCTGGATGAACTTCTCGCTCAGGTCGGGCAGGGTGACCCGGTTGATCTCCAGGCCATAGGATCGCAGCTTCTTTTTGACCTTGAGCAAGGAGTCCAGGTCGGGGTATCCCTGCTCCTTGACCCCGGGGAAGTACCCGCCGCTGCCGAAGTCGAGACAGTCCACGCCCAACTGGGTCACCTTCTTCAGATAACTATCGGACAGATCGCCGTGCCACATGGATATCCTGAACATGCTCGCTCCTTTCGTCTGATGAGCGCAAGGTACTCACCCTGCGCCGCCCCGACAAGGGGAGGTCCGGTCCCAGGGGGCCGCCCTTGTGGTTGTCTGGCCGGAGAGAAGGCGTTACTTTGAGGGAAATTCCGCGACCAGGAGGGCGAGATGAACCTCATCTGCATCGTGCTGGACAGCTTCCGCCAGGACCACGTCGGCTTCTACAGCCAGGGTCGGCCCGCCTTTGCGGGCATCGCCCCCTGCCATACCCCGCACCTGGACGCCTTCGCCCGCCAGTGCGTGGTCTTCGACAACGCCTACCCCGAAGCCCTGCCCACCATCCCGGTCCGCACCCAGCTCTTCACCGGCCAGTGCACCCTGCCCTTCCGG
>JACPJE010000147.1 GCA_016187725.1 Candidatus Latescibacterota bacterium | reverse complement strand
GGCGATCTCCTCCTCCAGTTGCTGGTTCTTGTGGCGCAGTTCCCGGTTCTTCTCCTCCAGTTGCTGGGTCAGGTAGTTGAGGCGCAGGTGGGTCTGCACCCGCATCAGCACCTCTTCCTCCCGGAAGGGCTTGGCGATGTAGTCTACCCCGCCGGCCTGGAAGCCTTTGACGGCTTTGATCGTCCTTCCGTCCACTTGAGGCTCCATTCGGCCAGTAGGACGGTTCATATCCCTCTTGAAGTCGGCTTCACGAATTTTCTAACTCGCTGTAAAGAAAAGAGTTGCCAGAGACGTGCTGAAAATTTTGCCAAGCGCCCCTTGACATGGAATTGAAAGGGTGGACGGAACGATGATCGTGGCCGAAAGATCCTACCAATGAGTCCCGCTGGGGTATCGGTTCTCCCTCTCTCGCGGCGCGGAAAGATCCTACCAATGAGTCCCGCTGGGGTATCGGTTCTCCCTCTCTCGCGGCGCGCCGTGGTTTTCCGCCTGGCCGGCCAGGCCTGCGCCCTTCCCCTGGAACGAGTGCAGGAAGTACTCCCCATGGCAACGCTGCTGCGCCCACCAGGTCTTCCGGCGCTGCTGGAGGGGTTTTTGAACCTGGGAGGCGCCGCGGTCCCGGTCATTCACCTCTGCCGGCTCTTCGGCCTGCCCTGGGAGGCGCCCGGGCTCTACACCCCCTTGTTGGTGGTGTCTGGCCACCCCGGTCCGCTGGCCTTGTTGGTGGACGAAGTCACGGACCTCCTCTCGGTGGACCAAAAAGCACTAGTGCAGGTCCGCGAGGACCAGGTTTTCAATGATTGCGTGGAGGCGGAGATCGACCTGGGGGATCGCACCCTTCACCTCCTGTCGCCGGACCGCCTCCTGCTCGAAGAGGAGCGCCAGCGCGTGGCCGCACTGCGGGAAGCCGCCCAGGAGCGGCTGGCGGCGCTGGCAGGGTCAGATCGGTGACCGTCCCTCTCCTCCACGACCCGGCCTATCCCCGCCTGAAGGGCTTTCTCATCGAGGCCACGGGGTTGGCGTACTACGCCGACAAAGACGGCGACCTGGCCAGCCGGGTCCAAGGGCGGATCTCCGCCTCGGGCGCAGCAGGGGCTGCCGCGTACCTGGGCTTGTTGCAGGAGGAAGGTGTGGGAGGAAAGGAGCTAGAGGCGCTCACCGCCGAACTCACCATTGGGGAGACGTACTTTTTTCGCCATCAGGAACTCTTCGACGCCTTGCGGGACCTCGTCCTGCCGGATTTGATCGGGCGCAATCAGCAGCGCCGCCGGCTGCGGATCTGGAGCGCCGGCTGTGCCACCGGCTCAGAGCCGTACTCGCTGGCCATGCTGCTCAAGCGGGAGTTCGCCACCCAACTCGCCGGATGGGAGGTGGACATTCTGGGCACGGATATCAACCGGAGGTTCCTGGCCAATGCCAGGGAGGGCCGCTTTGAGGACTGGGCGCTGCGCGCCCTTTCCGAGGAGCTGAAACAGTCCTGTTTTTCGCGCGCTGAAAAAGCCTGGATCCTCGCTGCCCAGTACCGGGAGGAGGTCTCTTTTCAGTACCACAACCTGGTGCGGGACCCCTTTCCTTCGCTGGTGGACGGTCTGCTGCTGGCTGGGGGTGGGGCACGCGGAGCCCAACACCGAGATCTTCAGGGCCTTTCACCCGGTGAATGCTCCGGGCGCGGTTCTGTACCAGAAACGCCCGCCCGCCACCGAGCCCGACGCGCCTCTGTCTGGCACTCAGCGCGTGCTGCCGGTCCAGAGCGCGCCGCCGGCCTGGTCTGCACTGCCCCTGCCGGCGCCCAGGTCCGGTGCGGAGGAAGCCCCTGAGCCTCCGCTGCCCTCGCCCCCTACCCTGGCCGAGGTCCGGCGGTGGGCCGACCGGGGGGAGTACGAGCGGGCGGCCCAGCACTGCGAGGCCCTGCTGAAGGAGGATCAGTTGAATCCCCGGGTGTACTTCTACTATGCCGTGGTGCTGGAGCAGACCGGACCTCAGGCCAATGGAGAGGCGGAACAGGCCCTGCGGCGGGCCATCTACCTGGACCGCGAGTACCTCCTGGCCCACTACCATCTGGGGCTCCTGCTGCAGAAGAGGGGCGATGGGCGCGGGGCCCTCAGGGCCTTTGAAAACGCGCGCCGGCTCCTGGCCCGGATGGCTCCTGGCCAGACCTTTGAGGACGGGGATGGGATCGACGCTCTTTCCCTGAAGAGGTCCACCGAGATGCATCTGGAGATCCTGGGAGGCGCATGAATACCGAGGGGAAAAGGATCGACTGGGCAGAGATCAAAAACCGGCTGAAGCAGGGGCAGCTCGCCCAGGGGCTGGGTGTTGACCGGCAAAAGGTGGAGGCCATCTTCCGCCAGCGGGCCGAGCGACTGGCGACCCGGAAGGCGCTGCCCGGCGCGGTTTCAGGGGGATTATCCGTCCTGACCTTTTACCTGGGGCAGGAGTGCTATGCCATCGAACTGGCCGAGCTGGCTGAGGTCCTCCCCTTTGCCGGCTGCGCGCCCCTGCCCGGCGCCCCGCCCGAACTGCTGGGCGTGGTCAACCTGCGCGGCGAATTCCGGCCCGTGGTGGACCTGGCCGTGCTGCTGGGGCTCCCGGTCACGGAAGCGGACGCCGGCCAGGTGCTCTTGCTGCGCCCCCTGGGCGCCGGGTTGCGGGTGGGCCGGGTCGATCAGGTTCGAGAAATTTCGCCGGAGGAGTTGATCCTTCCCGGCGGAGAAAGCGCGGCCCTGCCGACCCGGTACGTGCAAGGGCTGGTCCCCGGTGCGCTTGCGCTCCTCAGCGCGGAGATGATCCTGTCCCATCCTCTCTTAAAGGAGACCCTTGGATGAATATCGCGATCGGCAAGAAGATCTTGCTCGGCTTTGGGGTGGTCATCGCCCTGACCTTGGGCCTGGGGTGGTATGGATTGACCAAGCTGGAGGAGGTAGAGGGCATCACCTCGAGAATTACCGAGCGGGATTTCAGTCACGTGCAATTGCTCCATAATATCGCCCTGATCCAGAAGGATCTGCGGGTGTTGCGCGAGGAGGCCACGAAGGAGTACCTGTTGGGCAGGACCGGGTTGGCGCACGAAGACCCCGCGACCTTGCAGGGGCAATGGCGCCGCACCCATGCGCAGCTCCAGACCCTGCTGGCGGAACTGGAATCGGTCTCCTCAGAATACCAGAGGACCGCCACTTCTCCTCAGAGAGGGGCCCAGTGGGGCAGGATCGAACAGGTGGCCAGAGGGGCGCAAAAAGCCTTGAATGGGTTAGCGGATGAGATCGAACTCCAGTTCGGGCTGTTGAACCGCGGGGAGCTGAGTCAACTGGTGGCCCGGCGCGGGGAGGTGGCCCAGTTGCGCCAGGTCTTCGACGAGCAGATCGAGTCCGGGGTGGCGTTGGTCCAGGAAGCCCTGGAGATCGCCAAAGCCGAAGCGGTGGCTTCCGAGGAAGACGCCAGGGCTTCCACCCAGGTCGCCCTGGTGCTGGTGCTGGTCCTGGG
>JACPJE010000146.1:10828-28408 GCA_016187725.1 Candidatus Latescibacterota bacterium | reverse complement strand
CAGCAGGTGGCCTTTGGCGACAAGGCCCGCCAGTGGGCTCCCCTGGCCTTTGTGTACCTGCTGTGGATCGCTGTCTTCACCAGCGCCCAGATGCTGCTCAACAGCACCATCGAGGAGAAGTCGAGCCGCATCGTCGAGGTGCTGCTCTCCTCAGTGGACGCGGCCGAGCTGATGGCCGGCAAGATCGCCGGCACCGCGGCCTCCGGGCTGACGGTGGTGGGGTCCTGGTCGGTGTTCATCAGCCTGGCCGTGGCCATCGTCCCCGGCCTGCTGGGCGCCTCGGCCATGGCCGTGGCCCACATCATCGTCAATCCCTTCTACCTGTGCTCCTTCGTGGTCTACTTCTTTCTGGGCTATCTTTTCTACGCGGCCCTGCTGGTGAGCATCGGTTCGCTGTGCAACAGCCTGCACGAGACCCAGAATCTGATGATGCCCATCCTGGTGCCTATGATGATCCCCCTCTTCGCCATGGTGCCGGTGGGCCAGGACCCCAATGGCCTGCTGGCCCGGGTGCTCTCCTTCATCCCGCCCTTCACTCCCTTTGTGATGATGAACCGGGCCGCCGGCCCCCCGGCCCCCTGGGAGTACCTGGCCACCGCCCTGCTGATGGTGGGGGCCATCTTCCTGGCCACCCGGGCCGCGGCCAGGATCTTCCGCATCGGCATCCTGATGAGCGGCAAACCACCCCGGCTGCGGGAGATCTGGAAGTGGCTGCGGCGGGGCGAGGCGCGCTAAACCGGCTGAATGCAGAAAGGCTCGTCGCAGGAGGCCGCGTTCACCTGGCGGCCCACTGCGTGGGCGGCCAGTTCGTCGCCGGCCAAAGGCTGTAAGAGGGCCAGCAAGGGGTCCAGTTCCTGCTGTCCCGGGTCGAGCCATCGCTCCCAGCCAGCAGGCGAGAGGATCACCGGCATCCGGGTGTGGATGGGCGCCATGAAAGCGTTGGCCTGGGTGGTGAGGATGGTGCAGGTGTGGAGCGGTTCGCCTTGGGGCGGACGCCACTCCTCCCACAGCCCGGCCAGGGCCAGCAGCGAATCATCGACAGCGCGGATGTAGGTGGGGATGCGCTCCCCATCCTGTTGCCGCCATTCGTAGAAACCGCTGGCCGGGATCAGGCAGCGCCGGCGCTTGAGAGCGCCCTTGTAGGAGGGCTTCTCGGCCAGGGTCTCGGCCCGGGCATTGATCATGCGGTTGCCGATCTTGGGGTCCTTGGCCCAGGAGGGCACCAGCCCCCATTTGCAGGCGTCGAGGCTGCGCACCCCGCGCTGGCGCACCACCGCCACCGGCTGGGAGGGGGCGATATTGTAGCGGGGCGCCAATTCGATGGAGAGTTGCTCGACGCCGAAATGTTCGGCCACTTCGGCGGTGGCGTGGTGGAGGGCGAAACGGCCGCACATGGCTCATCCTCTCCGCAGTTGATACCTCAGTACATGTTCTCGGGATTGGTCACCGGGCACCAGCGCGCCGTGAACAGCGCGTCGAGCAGGACGCGCTGGGATTCGGGCGTAGCCATGCGGCGCAGGGCCACCCCGGCAAAGTAGCGCACGTACCGGTCCTCATCCTCCAGCGTCTCCAGCAGCAGGGGGATGGCCACCTCGGCGGGCTGGCCGATCTTGGCCAGGGCCAGGCACGCGTTGTAGCGCACCCGCAGGTCCGGGTCGCGTATACAGCCGATCAGGGCCGGCAGGGCGGCGGCAGCGGCAGTCCCCACCCGGCCCAGGGCTTCGGCGGCGTGGCGGCGCACCCGCGGGTGTCCGTCGGCCAAGAGGCGGGCCAGGCCAGGCACGGCCACCTGCGCCACGGCGCCCATATTGCCTATGGTATCCGCAGCCATGACGCGCACCCCCCAGTGCGCGTGTTCCAGCAGCCCGGTCAGCGGCGCCAGGGCGGGCCGGCCCAGGGCCGCCAGGGCCAGGCCGGCGGCGCAGGCCGGCGGATTGCTGCCCCGCGGATTGCCCGGCATCTTGTCCCAGAGGTGTTCAGCTGCGGCCGCCGCTTCATCCTCCAGCGCCTGCACCAGGGCTGGCAGGGCCGCCTCCCCGCAGGCTGCCACCTGATAGGCGGCCTGCAGGCGCGCCAGCGGTGCACCCTCGCGCAGTTGGTCCAGCAATTCAGGGGAAGGTCCCCGACCGCTGCCCGCTACAGAGGAGGGAACTCCCCGCAGCCAGTTCCACACCTCGGCGTGGATCGAATCCAGCGGACCACCCGCTCCCGGCCAGGCCCCGCCGCCGTGATTCCAGGGCGCGGCCTGCGGCTCGCTCAGACGCTCGAAGAGGAACTTGAGCATATAGCGCTTGCGCTCGCTGCGGTTGGCAGTGGCCCGGTGCCAGGCGTCGTAGTGGACGATGGCTACGGTGCCGGCCGGGCCACACAGGGGCAGCTCCGTTTCGGTAGTCAGCGCCGGGTCCGCGTTGGAGATATGGTGGTGGTAGTGCCGGCCCGGCAGGATGCCGGTGGGCCCCATGTCCGGGGTGACCTCCTGCGGGTAGTAAAACGCGAAGACCCAGCGCGGCCGGGGTTGGCGCAGGATCTCGTCAAAGACATAGTTGTCCTTGTGCCAGTTCTGGCCCTTGCTGCCGGGTGGGTTGAGGTGGCAGTGGCGGTGGGGGTTCATCAGATAATCCGGCCCCAGGATGCTGGTCAGGGCGCCCTGCACCGCCGGGTGGTCGTAGACCCGCTGGATCTGGGGCACCCGGGGCAGGATGTTGTTCCCCGGATTCCTCTCCTTCTCGAACACCGTCTCGATGCGCTGGTAGATGTCCTGGTGGAGTGGGACGGGGAACTCCGCCTGCACCAGGAGGTACCCCTCGCGGATGAACTGCTGCATCTGTTCGTCGCTGAGCAATTGCGGTCTGGCGGCCATGCTTTCCTCACTCAAACATTCGACAAGAGGTAGAACACCTCGGTGCGCAGTTGCTGCGGATCGTCGTTCCAGTGACCGTACACCTCCCAGTTGGGGCCGGCCAGGGCGTGTCCCTGCTCCGCGCACCAGGCGCGCACGGCCTCGTGGGCCTTGCCCAACTGGTCGTAAGGTCCCACGTGCAGGGTGCCGGCGGCCCGGCCAGCCGGCGTGGCAACAGCGCGGACCCTGCCTTCCTGGGGCACTGCCGCCTCCACCTCCACCCCCGCTTCCATGACCAATCCCTCCTCGCTGTCCAACAGATTGCGCCCCGCCTCGTTCCAGTAGACGATCACGTTCAGCCCCCGCTCCTTCACGCCGGCTTCGTCCAGGTATTTGTACACCTGGTCGAAGAGGGGGCGGATAGAAGGGACCAGGGTCTGGGAGGTAACCCGGGCCTGCGCCACGGCCAGGGTGCGGGGCGCGACCTGGCGGAGGGCGATTTCGTAGGGCATGGGAGACCTCATGCGTTAGGGGGCCTCAGGGTTTGCTTTGTCGTCCTCGTATGCTTGGCCTTCCCCGCCGTACGGCTCGGCCGCTTGGCGCTCGTCTTCTTCCCTCTTCTCTCCACGCCCTCGGGGGTCTTCCCTCTCTTCACTAGGTCGGACAGTTCGGCCTCGATCTGCTCGACCGTGGGCAGGCTGGACTGGAGTTCTGTGGGTAGAGCGCGGGTAAACTGGTATTCGGAAACGCCGATAGCTTTTTGCACTCCTTTTAGCGCGTACTCGGCCACGAGGCGGTTCTTTTCCTGACAGAGGATGAGGCCGATGGTCGGGTTGTCTGCGGCATGGCGGAGGCGATCGTCTACCACGCTGCAGTAGAAGTTCATCTTGCCCACATATTCGGGCTTGAACGCCCCTTTCTTGAGATCGATCACCACAAAGCTGCGGAGCTGCAGGTGGTAAAAAAGCAGATCGACATAGAAGTCATCCTCGCCTACCTCCATGCGGTACTGGCGTCCGACGAAAGCGAAGCCCTGGCCGAGTTCGAGCAAGAATTTCTCCACGTGGCGCAGCAGGCCGGTCTCCAACTCCCGCTCGTGAAAGGGCTCCTCCAGAGTGAGAAAATCGAAAATGTACGGATCCTTGAGGGTCTGCGCGGCAAGGTCGGACTGCGGGGGCGGCAAGCGGTCGGCGAAGTTGGTCACAGCCCGGCCCTGGCGCTCGTGAGCGCGGGAGTCGATCATCAGGGTGAGGACGTCACGGCTCCAGCCATTGGCCAGGGTAGCCTGCATGTACCAGGCGCGGGTGGGCAGGTCTTTGACTTTCTGGATCAGCAGGACATTGTGCGCCCAGGGCAATTGGGCAACCAGTGGTTGCCCTTTTTCGTCCGTGGAAGTAGTTCCCGACAATTGGGCAACGGCCCGTTGCCCAATTGGGAAGAGACGCGGGTACTCCCCGTAAAACTGTGCCATGAGCTTGAGATTTCGCTCCGAGAACCCTTTGACTTCCGGCAATTCGTTCCGGAGGTCCCGGGCTAGGCGCGGAATGACCGCCGCCCCCCAACCGGCCTGCTTTTGCCGCTCGGCAATGGCGCGTCCGATGTCCCAGTAAAGCAGGATCAACTCGCGGTTGGCGGACAAGGCCGCCCGCATCTGCGCCGCGTGGATGCGGGCCTTGATGTCACGCAGAAAGGCCGGGTAGTCCGGCGGCAAGGAGAGGATGGCCTGCGGTGGTGCGGAATTTGTTGGTTTTCGTTTCAAGGTGATCCTCCTGGCTGGAGGCTGGCAACGCTTCTCATTTTTTGTAAGACCTGACCTGAGCCTGGGTCAGGATTTCAGCCAAACTCATCCCGCTGAACCGCTGTTGCCGCCAGAGCTGGTAGTCGAAGGGCTGCCGGCTGATCAGGGATAGAAATCGTAGAGCTTCCACCGGCCCCAGGTTTTCCTCAAGTACGGTAACCCCTCTCGTGCACAGCATCTCGTCGGTTAGTGGCTCAGGCATGGGTTAGCTCCTTTGGAGAGGTCTGCACACGTTCGCTGAGGCGCTCCACAAGCCTGACGACCTCAGCCACGCATGCTTCCATGTCCTGGCGCAGGCGGTAGACCCAGAACCTTTTCACAGTCCAACCGAGAGCTTGCAGCCGGAGGTCGCGCAACAAGTCTGACCGCGCCCTCGAACTATCCCACTCACGGTGGTACAACTCTCCATCAACCTCGATATCGAGTTGTATCCCGTCCTCCACGATCGCCAGGTCGAGCCGGTACTGGTATGCCGGGAACTGTGGGATCGGACGCAAGCCAGCCCGGACCAGCGCTTCGTAGAATGGCTGTTCCCAGTGGCCCACAGATGATCGCGACCAGGGATCTTTGGGAATATCTGGCGCCTGCTGCGACTGCAGATTGGCAACATAGGCAGCAAAGGCTTCCACATGCTTTATTCTACAGGAGGCCGCCGCTGACAGGTCGCCAACCACTTTCAACATAGCCCGGGCTCGTGTGATCGACACGTTGAAAAGGTTCCCCGTGGTCTCCAGGAAATATCTGGCACCACGCGGGAGATCTGGTGTAATACAGAGCGACATGAGGATGACATCCCGCTCGTCTCCCTGGAAGCTGTGTACTACGTTGACGATCAGACCACTGCGCTCGATCACGGAGAGGTCGAGACGCTCGTTGACCAGCATCTGAATGCGGTTGGCCTGGGCGCGGAAGGGGGTCACTACTCCCACCGTGCCGCGGAAGTCCCGTTCGACCAGCAAGTTCTCAAGCTCCGCTACCACAGCTTGCGCTTCTTCGTCATTCCGGGCGCCGCCCTCTACCGGACGGACAGTTCTCCCGCGTACATCCTTCCACTGCACCCGGGGGCCTTCGGAACCCACATTGGCAAGACGCCGATAGTCTGTGCAGACGCGCAGCGTGCCCTGATACCAGTGACGGTTGCTGAACTCCACAATCTGCTCGTGGGACCGGAAATGGTCCCGCAAAGGAAGTGCCTCAGCAAAAGCCGCGGCCAAGTCAAAGAGTGAGTTTTTCTCATATCCGAACACCAGATCTGTTGCCGAGGTCAGGCCATGCCTGACCTGGAGCTGCTGATCTCGACGTGTCCCGATGTTGGAGATATGCCGAAGCTGGTGCGGATCGCCAATGATCAAAGCCCGGCGGGCGCGGAAGAGGATGGGGATTGCCGAGGGGATATCGCACTGGCTAGCCTCATCGATGATGGCCAGGTCGTAGAGCGCTGGTTGAAAGGGAAGACTACCGCTTGCCTGTAGATTGGTCACACACCAGGCCGGGAGCACCTCAGCGACCTTGTCGAAGAGCTGTTCCTGCTCACAGCGGAGTTGGGCGTACGACTGCCCCCCTATCTGGTCGTTGGCCAGTCGCTCAACGGTGGCCCGGAAGTCGGCAATCGCCTTCCGCAAATCTGGACGCCTCAGGCGGTCTGCCAGCAGCCGACCGTGGGCTGCGATGAGTCGACTTCCCCAATCCCAGAGTTCAGAATCCAGGGCCGCGAGTTGCTCTGCCAGTTTTTCCGAACTCTCCATACCGAGCAATTCGTTCAGGGCAGAGCGATACTCGATCCAGGATTCTGAGGCAGCGAGGCGTTGCTCTGCTTCTGAAAAGAAGTTGACCCACCTCGCGAAGTTGGTAGGGGAAATCTCTGCAGGCGGCTCGCCCAACCAGGCATGACTGCGGAGCGCCTGCTCTGCTGAAGCCACACGGTTCAGTAGTCCCTTCTTCCGAAACCACCTTATGAGACGCAGGATCGGCCCAAGATCGCGGCAAAGATATTCCAGGGCGGCTACGGCCTGGGGCAACTCAGGAACCTTGGGGGAGGCCTCAAGATGCTGGATCTGGCTCCACACTTCGGGCGGCAGGTGTTCCTCCAGCCTGGTGATCTCCTGGTCGAGCAGATCGACGCGATTTCGCGTCTGCCGCAGCCTTTCGAGCTGATCCCAAAGCCTGGCCCGCGAGGTCTGGAGAGCGACGATTTTCTCCGTGCTCTCCTGGTCCGCCCGCCGGTCCTGCTCAGTTGCTGCGATAGAAAGAACCTGTGTCAGGAACTGCAGAATCTCGGAGCGGAGATTCCGCTCACCCGCCTTCGTACCGGTGCGGATTACGATAGGGACCGAGGAGAGGCCGTTCGTCCTCGCCTCAACCACATCAATGGCTTTGTGGTTGCGGCTCGTGAACAGCACGCGCTGGCCCTTCAGGTAGGCATTGGCCAGGATCGTGGTCACGATCTGGGATTTTCCCGTTCCAGGCGGGCCGGTGACAACGGTGAGGTCGTTGCAGAGGGCCGAGCGGACAGCCTGTCTCTGTTCCTCATTGAGGGATACGACCTCGACCAGCGGCACATCGCCGGTGTCAGCACTGCTCGATTGGGCTGAACCGAAAAAGAAGCGGAGGGCGCTCTTGCTCAAGGCAGAATCCATGCCTTCGTCGCGGATCATGGTCAGTTCGCGCTCAAGCCCCTGGGTAAATTTTGCGCGCTCCCCGAGCACCAGGATGGTTCGATTATAAAGGCCAGTGGCAGACAGGCTTGAAACCGGCGGTGCCAGTGCGAGGTTCTCAGGGTCCAACGGCTCCATCTCAGCGGTGGGGCTACCCAGGTATACCATTCGGCGGACGATCTCGGCAATACCATCTTCAGGAGGGTCTCCCTCCATGGTCAGCAGTCCCAGCGAGTCGAGGAAGTTACGCCGCTCTTCTGGAGTAGGGAAAACAGTTTCTGTGAAGGCCGAATTGACGCGGGGCCACCCTGGGGCCAGGCGCAGGTGAAGATCAGAACCGTCCAGGGAGAACTCAATCTGCTGGCAGAAGACTGGACTCACAAAGCCGCCGGCCCATCCTGAACGTGAACGTTTGATCCATTTCACGAACACTGGGTAGCCATAGTAGAGCGCTGCGTTGTTGCCCTTCTGGCGGAGAGATTTCAGAAAGTCGCTAGCCTCCTGCCCTAGAGACGGGGTCAGAGCTACGCCTCCCCCAAGTTGCCACTCTTGAGCAAGAGGAGGCACGAGGTAGCTTTTGTTTAGACCGGAGAGATAGCACTCCGCCTCGATCCCTCCGTCCTCGCGTACACATTCGAGGTAATAGTCCAAAACACGGCTCAGACGTCCCTTTTCATCGTGGGAGTCGAGCGAACTGGCCTCAGGCGATATTTGATGCGTCTGTTGGGCATGGTCCACAGGTGGTGCGTTCGATCCCTTCAATGTCCACCGATAGCTGTTGTCCTGCGCGACTACAGTTCTCAGATTCGGATTGTACAGAGATCGGTTGACCTGTCCCCTGTCGATCGGGCCTCCCAATCGTTTCGACAACGCCTCGGCAATCTCTCGTGCCAAGAGCGGTCGCCCCGCATCGCGTAGGATCTGAACGATCAGGGTTGGTAGATTCTGGCTCTCCATAGACAGAACTTTTCCGTGTTGTGTCCTTGAAGGTCGTTCGATGCTCGACTTCTCTGCAGCCGGCCTATCTGCCGTAAAGGTATCTACCCTCTGTATCCTTTCCAAGAGAAAAATCCAGTGCCTACGACCCTATCTCACCCCTGCTCTACCTACCGAGAAAGATGGTTTCACACCTGGATGGAGGAAGGCCGGGATCGTATATTCTCCACTCACAGCTTCACCCCTGAAAACCTTTGAGGCAGGATGAGGCACAACAATGACTTCCCTTACCATCACCCTCCCTGATGATCGCATGCTCAAGCTGCAAGAGGTCGCCTCTCGCCTCCGAGTGACCCCCGAGGAATTGGCCCGCCTGAGCATCGAAAAGCTGCTCGCCAGTCCTGAAGAGACCTTCCAGCAAGCGGTCGACTATGTGCTGAAAAAGAATGCTGAACTGTACCGGCGGCTGGCCTGATGTGGCAGTTCCTTCGCAGAGGTGCTGGAGGAGACCAATGCACCGACTGGCTGCGTGGGCAACGCCGTTCGCAGATAGGGCAACCTGGTCGCGCTAGGTAGCCTGAGCTGCGGGAGAGGGAGATTCCTCGTCGATGTACCTGGCCATGAGCTTGTACATCTGGTCGTACTTCAACATCTTCAGCATCAGCCGCAAGGCCGGCCCCCGCAGCAACCGGGGCAGGGGCATTTCGACGACCCGTATCTGATCGTACAGACGCGTGCGCCGGCCCTCGCCGACCGGTTCCAGTCGTATGGTCTGGAGCATGACGATTTTGCCAAAACGCGATTCGTTGGTCATGTATTCGAAGGGCCGCCAGTCCAGAATGGTCTCGACGGCCGTGTCCTTTCCGTGCGCGCAGTGGTTTACGGCGCCCACGCCCATCCGCCCGGAGGGCAGCGAGACCGTGCTCCACGGGCTTCCCGGCTGGCACTTCGTCCTTTTTGCCGCATCGCTCAGCCATTCCCACACTACCGGCGGCGGGGCGTTCAGTTCGCGCACCAGCACGGCGTGTGCTTCGGCCTCGCTGACCAGGACCCGGCGCTGTTCGGCGAGTTCCTGGTGCCGCTCGCGGAGATTCAGAACGCGGGTGGGCACCTCGCCGAGGTGCTCGTACACCTCGGTTTGCGCATGCCAGCCCTCGGGCGCGATCCCCATGCGGTCCAGGCAACGCTGGGTGAACAGGGCATAGGCCGGCCATCCAGTGGCCTCGATCACGCGGTTCTTCATCAGCCGGTGCGCCAGGTTGACGTCCGAGCCGATGAGTTCGGACCGGTCGGCCACGCGCTGAAGGATGAACTCGCCATGGTGGGCCATGAACTTGAGGTCGAGTCCGCCGATATTCTTGCACGCATTGCAGGTGCAGGTCGTGCTGCGGTGCATTGAGCTCTGGCGGTCCCGGAAGGCCAGGTAGGTCGCCTCGATCAGTTCCAGGAGCGTTTCTCCTCTCGCCAGGCGAGCGTCCGGCGCATAGGCGAACACCGCATCGCCTTCGAGCTTGGAAACCACGAGGAGTTTTGCCAGCCGGTCGACGATGGTGGTCATCAGGTCCGCCAGGATTTCGTGGGCGTGTTCGAGCTCGGTCTTGGCGAGGTAGGACGTGAACCCGGAGATATCGGCGAGCACGAGGTAGCCTGTCTGGGATTTTGTCTCCATGGCTTCTCCCCTCTCGGGCCAGATTGTGGCGCACAGATTATCCAAAAGGTACCCTGCGCGCGTATCCTTTCCAAGCAAAAAATCTAGGGGTGATCTCACCACCTTTGGTGCTTTTCTGGAGAATTTTCCCTGGCTGGCTGAGGACGGCCAGTCTATATTCTCCCCGTCGCCTCCCCCAACCAGGCAGGCTGCCATGGATCGCAGAACCAGCAACCCCCACACCCTCCCCCGCACCACCCCTCTCGACTGGGAAGGGGACCTGGCGGCGCGTATGGGGGGGCCCCCGATGAATGGGTGGCGTACGAATTCGCCCGCACGCGCCGGCACTACGTGTTGTCTGGGTTAGGGGAAAGGGCGCAGATCGAGTTTTTCGACGGCCCCACACCATCCACGGCCAGGGGACCTTCCGCTTTCTGGAGGAACACCTCAGCTGGGGAGGACCTGGAGCTGGCCGGGAGAAACGAGGTGGTAGCGCGAAGCGCAGGAGGGGCAGACCAGCTCCTCACCGGCCTGGGCGAGCTTGATGGCACAGCGGCATACCCAGCCCGACTGGCGGGCCGGCACCCCGTACATCAGGGCGTGGGCCGGCACGTCGCGGGTGATCACCGCCCCGGCTCCCACAAAGGCGTAGGCGCCGATGGTCACCCCGCAGACCACGGTGGAGTTGGCGCCCAGGGTGGCCCCCTCGCGCACCAGGGTGGGCCTGAACTCGGCCTTGCGCTCGATGAAGGCCCGCGGGTTGATCACGTTGGTGAAGACCATCGAGGGCCCGCAGAAGACCCGGTCCTCCAGGGTCACCCCCTTGTACACCGAGACGTTGTTCTGGATCTTGCAACCCTCGCCGATGACCACGTCGCGGTCGATGTACACGTTCTGGGCCAGGATGCAGTTGCGGCCGATGCGCACCCCGGGCATGAGGTGGCAGAAGTGCCAGACCTTGGTGCCCTCGCCGATCTGGCTGGGCGCATCGACGCAGGCGGTGGGATGCACAAAGTAGCCGGGGTCTGTTGACATGGAGGTCTGCGCCCTATCTTAGAGATCGGAGATGTTTGCGAATATACGACCCTCTCGCTGTTTGAGCCAGCGAGTTGTCCCGAGGAGGTCCGCAGATGAAACTGGTGACTTATACCCGGCACAAGGAATCCTTCACCGGCGCGGTGGTGGCCGGCGACCGCATCGTGGTGGATCTGGCCGCCGCCGACCATGCCCTGGCCCGCAAGGAAAAACGCAAGGCCCACCCCTTTTTCACCGACATGCTCGCCCTGCTGGAGGCCGGCCCCAAGGGACTGGCCGCCACCCGCAAGGCCGTGAACCTGGCCGTCGAGCGCCTGGGCGCCCAGTCCAAGGCCGACGGCAGGCTCAGCCACCCCATCAGCCAGGTCCGTCTCAAGGCCCCGGTCCCCTGCCCGCGCAAGGTCTTCTGCCTGGCCGGCAACTACCAGGAGCACATCGAGGAGGGCGGCAAGAAGATGCAGGCCCAGGACCGGGAGACCCCGCGCGTCTTCATGAAGCCGCCCAGCACCACGGTTATCGCCCCCGAAGAGGCCATCCTCATCCCGCCGGTGGCCCGCGCCATCGACTGGGAGGGAGAGCTGGCGGTGGTCATGGGCCGCCGCGCCAAGGGGGTCAAGGCCGCCGACGCCCTCAGGCACGTGGCCGGGTACACGGTGATGAACGACGTGTCCGAGCGCAAGCTGCTCATCAAGCCCCGCAGCGAAAACCGTGACCGCGACCTGTGGTTCGACTGGCTCAACGGCAAGTGGCTGGACACCTTTGGCCCGCACGGCCCCTGGATCCTCACCGCCGACGAGATCCCCGATCCCCAGGTGCTGGAGATCAGCACCTATGTCAACGGCCAGCGCCGGCAGCACAACAGCACCGGCCAGATGCTCTACCCAGTGGCCGACATCATCGAATACATCTCGGCCATCATCACCCTGGAGCCGGGTGACCTGATCAGCACCGGCACCATCGCCGGGGTGGGGGCCACCACCGGCGAGTTCCTCAAGGCGGGCGACCGGGTGGAGATCGAGATCTCGCGCATCGGCGTGCTGCGCAACAAGGTGGCGGCCAGCAGAAAGTGAGCCTGGCCAGTGCCGCCCAGGGGGAGGGCGAGGCGGCCTCGTGGAACCGGGCCTTCATCGCCCTCTGCCTGGTCTCCCTCCTCAGCGGCTTCCTCACCGCCCCCTTCATGGCCCTCTTCCCGGTCTACGTCGAGGCCGACCTGGGAAGGGTGCCCTTCTTCACCGCAAATCTCAGAGCACTCATGCTCCTGCTGGGCGGCTTGTCGGCCCTGGTGGGCGGCCGGCTCTGCGATCTTTTAGGCCTGAAGCGGACCCTGATGCTGGGCCTGGCCGGCGGCATCCTCAACGGCTTCGTCTTCCACAGCGCCAGTCCCTGGGCCCTCTTCCTGCTGGTCTTCCTCATCGGCTTCTCCACCGGCCCCTGGACCACCGCCGGCCAGAGCTACCTGATCAGTTCGGTCCGGGCCGGCCAATTGGGGATGGGCGGGGCCTTCTACTTCCTCAGCGGCAACCTGGGCAACTCCCTGGGCAGCCTGGTCACCGGGGTGCTCAAGGAATCGTGGTCCTTCCAACAACTGGGCACCCTGATGAGCGCCGGCATGGCCGGGGTATGCGCCCTGGCACTCTGGCTCTTGCCCTCCACCGCCGCAGCCCGCTCCCACGAGGGGTTGGCCCTGCGCGCCGTGTACGCCCCCCTGCTGCGCCAGGGCACGGCGCGCCTGCTGATCGGGCTGCGCCTCTTCATCACCTCCTTCTGGGGCATGGCTTCCCTGCTCCTGCCCCTGCTGATCTACCGGGTGAGCCACAGTGAGTCCATGCCGGCTTACTACGCCTCGGTGTCCCTGGCAGTGGCCGCCAGCGGCCAGTTGCTCACCGGGGCGCTGCGCGACCGCTATGGCCGGCTCTGGCCCCTGCTGATCTGTGGGGCCGGCTTCGCCCTGTGCGGCGTGGGGGTGGGCCTGGGCTGGGATTCCCTGCCGGCCCTCTTCTTCTTCGGCACGGGGCTGACGGCCACGGCCTGGGCCATCTCGACCTTGGTGCCCTCGCTGATCAACGAGGTGGCCGGCCCCCAGGAGAAGAGCCGGCTGGTGGGATTGCTCCACCTGGTGTGGAGTGCGGCCATGGTCATCGGCAACCTCCTGGGCGGGACCCTGGTCGAAATCCACCCGGGAGTGCCCTTTCTGGGCGGGGCCCTGCTGGCTGCCGGCGGCACCGGCTGCGCCTGGCTCTTGTGCCGCCGCTTGGACAGCAAGGAACCATGAGCTTCGTCTGGACTGCGAGAAACTGTGACCCTATTATCTTTCAAGGGTAGGGGCAGCTCTAGAGAGCTGCCCTGCCGCCCCTACTGCTGCCGATGCTCAAAATTCCTCTGCTGCTGGTGACCCTGGCCCACTTCATGGTGGACACCTATGCCACTCTGCTCGCCCCCATCCTGCCCCTGATCAACGAGCGCCTGAACCTGAACCTCGCCTTCGCCGGGCTCTTGGGCACCATCGTCTCCCTGTGCAACCTGAGCCAGCCCCTGATGGGCCTGTGGGCCGACCGCATGCGGCGGCGCCACCTGGTAGTCGGCGGCCTCTTGTTGTGCGCCCTCTTCAGCCCGCTGCTGGGCCTGGCCCCCACCTACCTGTCGCTGGTGGCCATCCTGGCCGCCGGCGGGATGGGGGTGGCCGCCTTCCACCCCCAGTCCTTCTCCCTGGCCGGCGAGCTGAGCGGGGAGCGCCGTTCCTTCGGCCTGGCCCTCTTCATCTTCGGGGGAACGCTGGGGCTGGGCCTCACCCCGCTGTGGGTGCCTTACTGCGCCGACCGCTTCGGCCTGGAGAGCCTGGCCCTGGCGTCTCTGCCCGGAGTGGCGGCGGTGTTGCTCTTGCTCAAGTTCGCGCCCCTGGACAACCCCCAGACCTCCCGGCGCGTCCTCTCCCTGCGCGAGAGCTTCAACGGCCAGGGCTTCCCGCTCCTGGTGATCACCGTGGTGGTCATCCTGCGCTCCATCACCGGCCTGGGCTTCGGCTTCTATCTGACCGTGCTGGGCAGGGAACGGGGCCTGTCCCTGGTGGCCGGCAGCATCCCCCTGGGGATCTACAACATGGCCGGGGTGGTGGGCGGTTTGGTGGCTGGGTACCTGGCCGACCGCTTCAACCCCCGCGCCCTGGTCTGGGGCTCGCTGGTGCTCTGCGTCCCCTTCCTCTACGCCTTCCTCTACACCGGGGGAATGTCCAGCTACCTGATGCTGGTGCTGGGCGGGGCCCTGCTCTTGTCTTCTAACTCCATCCTGGTGGCCATGGCCCAGGAGTTGGCGCCCCAGAGTTCGGGGCTGGCCTCCAGCCTGCCCCTGGGCTTCAGTTGGGGCCTGGCCAGCCTCACCCTGCCCTTCGTCGGCCACCTGGCCGACCAGATCGGCGTGGCCGGCACCCTGGAGTACCTCTGCTTCCTGCCGCTGCCTACCGCGGCCCTTTCCCTGCTCTTGCCCGGCAAAGTGCCCGCCGGGAAGTAGATGTCGCAACTCATACTGGCAGCCACGGTGACTAGGAAAAACGTGTTGACACTCTTAATTTGTCGCGAGGCCAAAACAAGGAGCCCTGCCCGATGAGCGATGCGTTGCTGATCCTGTCCTCTGAGCAGAAAGAATTCTTCGTCGAGAACGGTTATCTCCACCTCAAGGGCTTCTACTCGGCGGCGGAGATGGACCAGATGCGCCGGCACTTCCACGAATTGGTGTGTGCCACCGAGGGCCGGCCCAAGAACATGAGTTACGCCTTCATGGAATCCCCTCCGGGGTACCAGCCCGATCCCTTCAATCCCAAGAACGTGGTGGGGATGATGGACCAGACCCAGGCCAGCGATTACTGGTTCGATCAGTTCACTGAGCCGCGCATCGTCTCGGTCATGACCGACCTCTTGGGCCCGGATCTGGATTTCCACAACGGCAAGATCCGCAACAAGCCCCCCGGCTTTGTCTGCACCCAGAGCTGGCACCAGGACTGGCCGTACGAGCGCCACAGCCGGCCCGACCTGGCGGCGGCCATCACCTACCTGGACCCCACCGACTTCGAGGCCGGGGCCACCGAAGTGCTCCCCGGTTCGCACCTGCGGGGGGAATGGCCCACCAAGGACAAGTTCACCATCGCCGACGAACTGGTGCCCGCCGGCCAGGGCGTGGTGGCCAAGGCCGGGATCGGCGACGTCATCGCCATCCACGTGCTGGTGGTGCACCGGGCCGGCCACAACTACACCCCGAGGGCCCGTCACGCCATCATCAACGAATACAAAAGCGCCGCCGCCGTGGATCAGTGGAACAACCGCTGCGCCTTTGCCGGCCTGCCTTTGGCGCGCCGGGGCAAACTGCTCATGCCGCGCGTGCACAATGCTGTCTGAGGAGGAAATCATGCACGAGGAATGGAAACCCATCTACACCGCCCTGGTCTGCGACATCATGGACCAGTTGGGCCACCGCGACCAGACCCTGATCCCCGAAGTGCGCCCCAGCCGGGCGGATACCTGGTTCGCCGGGCCGGCCCTCACCCTCGATGCGTACGCCACCAGCGAAAACCTATCCGATCCCTACGGCCAGATCTTTGCCGCCTACGACCAGATGAAGGGGGGCGAGGTGATCGTGCTGGCCACCAACGGGGAATTGCGCTCGGGGATCTGGGGCGAGCTGCTCTCCACCGCGGCCTGGGCGCGTGGGGTGAAGTCGGTGGTCACCGACGGGCTGGTGCGCGACATCCGCCAGATGGACCGGATGGGCTTCGGCTGCTGCTGCCGAGGTTACTCACCCCTCGACTCGGCGGGCCGCTGCGTGGCCAGAGCGGTCGACGTGCCGGTGCGCTGCGGCGGGGTGGTGGTGCACCCGGGCGACTTGGTGCTGGCCGACTTCGACGGGGTGGCGGTGATCCCGGCCGCCATCAAGGGCGAGGTCTTCCGCAAGTCGATGGAGAAGCTAGAGGGTGAAAACACGGTGCGCGACGAATTGGCCGCCGGCCACTCCCCGCGCGCGGTCTTCGACAAGTACGGGATTTTGTGAGCGGGCTGACTCAGGCAGAAGGTGGAGATCCTGGGCCAGGTGGCCGGGGGGGTGGCCCACGATTTCAGCAACCTGTTGGCCATCATCTCGGGCTATACCGAGACCTTGCTGCGGGGACAGGGGAATGAGGTGCTGGAGCGGTGCGGCCAGCACTCCGGGAAGATCGACCTGCTGCTGGCCGATGTGGAGATGCCGGGGAGAAAAGGTTGGGAGGTGGCGGAACAGGTGAAAAGGTTGTATCCTGGGATCCAGGTGGTCTATATCTCGGGGTACCAGCATCACCCGGAGGTGGAGCCAGGTGAGGGAGGGCAAAGCAGGGTTTCTCGCCAAGCCCTTTTCGCCGGAGATGCTGTTGCTCAAGGTGCGCGGGGTGCTGAATGCGACGGTGGACACGAGATAGCCAAAACCGCTGCTGCTGGTGCCTATCGGCGCGACCCTGGTCAGCGTAGGGCTGTTCTACGAACGCCTCTCCACGATGGTTGCCGAAAGTCCTTTTATCGCTATGGCCGGCCAGCAGCGGCTGCTCTCCCAGCAGTTGGGGGCCTACGCCCACATGGTGCACATAGGACAGGAGGAGGACCGGGCAGGACTGCGGGAATCGATCGAGCTGTTCGAGCACTCCCTCAGCGCTCTGGAGGAAGGAGGTCAGATGGGAGAGAAGGTCCTGCCTCCGCCCCCATCGGAGGTGAGGGAGGAGCTGGCCGCAGTCCGCCAGATGTGGGAAGAGGTCAAGCCGGCTTTCCTGGAGGTGGCTGGCCGCCCGGCTGGCGATCCGCAGGGCGCAGCCGCTTATGCGCTGGTGCAGTCCCGCCTCCCCCTGCTGGGGGACAGGGTGCGCCAAGTGGTGACTGCATACGTGGCCAGGGGCCAGGAGCTGAAGCAACAGATACTGATCGTTCTGAGCTTGAGTGCAGCCCTCGGCTTCACCCTGCTCTTCCTGGGGATGTGGGTAGTGAAAAACTACCAGAAGGAGCGCCAGCGGGCCGAGGAGCGGGTGCAGCGCGCCCTGCGGCGCGAAGAGGCTCTGAGCCGCATCCGCGACCGGATCATCGGCCTGCGGCGTCTGACCGAGGTGCCCGGCGAGCTGGAGGAGGCCTGGGTCGGGGAGTTGCGCGGCCTGGGTATCCCGATCAACAGGGTCACCCTACAATTCCCCTCGTCGAGCAAGGGTTACTTCATCACCTACCGGGAGGCCTTCCTCAGCGAGGTCAAGTCCGTCAACCGCAGGCTGGCGGACTACCCCTGGGTGGGGGAGGTGTGGGCCAGCGGCAGGCCGGTCATTGTCAACCGGCAGCGCCTGGAGCGGGCCGGCTTCCCCCCCGAGGAGCACAGCCTCGTCGAGGTGCCCCTGCCAGGCGGCGGCTCCCTGGGGGTGAACAGCCAGGAGGAAGGCGCCTTTGACGAGGAGGCGGTCCAGGTCCTGGAGCAGGTTGCCGGCCTGCTGGCCCTGGGGCTGGTGCGGCTAAAGGATTTCGAAACCCTGCGGCGCGCCGAGGAGGCCCAGCGTATCGCACTGGCGGTGCAGCAGGTGCGCAATGAGATCTTATTGATGGGGGACGAGGCCGATTGGGAGAAGGTGATCCAGACCTTTCAGCAAGAGGTATCTGCGCTGATATCTTGCAGTAACTGCAGTATC
>JACPJE010000146.1:0-10788 GCA_016187725.1 Candidatus Latescibacterota bacterium | reverse complement strand
CTGAAGACTAAGCTGCCGGTCTACCGCCGCAACCGGAAAGAGATGGAACAGTTCGGAGACCAGATCCTCCCCCAGTTCCACTCGGTGGTGGACGTGCCCTTTGCAGGAGGCACGGTAGCGGTAAACAGCACCCGCGAGGATGCCTTCAGCGAGGGGGACATCCAGGTCCTGGAGCGCTTCGCCCAGGTGATGAGCGAGGGGTACCGCCGGCTGGAGGATCTGCGGAACCTGGCCCTGCAGGAGGCGCAGTTGCACCAGGCGCAGAAGCTGGAAGCCATCGGCCAGCTGGCCACCGGGGTGGCCCACGAGATCAACAACCCGCTCACCTCGGTGCTGGGGTACAGCGAGTTGCTGCTGCGCCGCCAGTTGGACCCGCAGGTGCAGGAGTGTTTGGAGACCATCCGCCGGGAAGGGCAGCGGGCCCAGGAGATTGCCGCTCGCCTTTTGCAGTTCGTGCGCCACCAAAAGGCCAGCACGCAGCCGCTGTCCCTCAACCTGCTGGTGGAGGAGGTGCTGGTGCTGGTCCGCCAGCAGTTCGATCTGGATCATGTGCAACTGACCTTAGCGCTGGCCGCCGATCTGCCGCAAGTGCAGGGGCAGCCGGGGCAACTGCAACAACTGCTGCTGGCGCTGCTGCAGAACAGCCGCGAGGCCATCATAAAAAGTGGTAACGCCGGGGCCATCAAAGTGAGTACCAGGAGGCAGGGCAATCAGGCCCAGCTGGTGGTTGAGGATGACGGACCGGGTATCCCTGCGCAGTTGAGGGAACGGATCTTCGAGCCTTTCTTCACCACCAAGGAGGTGGGCAAGGGTGTTGGGACCGGCATGGGATTGAGTTTGTGTTTTGCCATCGCCCGCGAGCACGGCGGCCGGCTGTGGGCCGAGCCGCGCACGGTGGGTGCCTGTCTGGTGCTGGAACTGCCGGCCCAGGCTGGGGCCGGAGAATCCATAATGAAAGAGGAGGCCGCGCAAGATGCACGATGAGCAATCTACCAAGGGGCGGGTCCTGCTGGTGGACGACGAAGAGGCAGTGGGCCGGCTCCTGGAGTTGTGGCTGACCGAAGAAGACTACCAGGTGCGCATGTTTTCAGGAGGGGCGGGTCGTTGTTATTTCCAGTGACTTTGGCATGGTTCCTCGGCTCCGACGTGGGCTCTATGCGCAACGACTGTCGTCTCATCGGAGTATGACACTCCTCAGCTACAGCGTGAAGTTCCTCAAAGACTCCTTTTCCTGCCGCAGGTCATGCTAAGCGGCCTCAGGCGGTTGATCAGGACCGAGCTTTATTCCCTGGCGAAATTCACTCTGCGAAGCCACCGTTGGGTAGTCGGGAAGTTTGGGCTTAAGCTGTTCCATAACAGCTTCCTCTTCCCATTGCTCTCCTTCACCCTCCCAGCAACTTGGCAGCCAGACCCCAGCCACCCAGTCCCGCGATCGCACCCAGCACCACCGCGGAGACCAGCCCGCCGATGAGCATGGGCAGCCGTGTCCGGTACGCGGGGGGCAGTTGGAAATTCAGGTACAGGGCCGCGATGAGGGCCAGGGCAATGGCCAGGTTGGCCAGCACGAAACTGGCGATCTGCACCAGGGTGTCGAAGGGCAGATCGCTCCAGGTGAAGATCAGCGAACTGAGGAAGAGATAGAGGCAGAGCAGGCGCTGGATGGCGCGGTAGTCCCAGGAGCTGGCAGGCCACACGGCCTGGAAGAACTCCTGGATGACCCGGGTGTAGATCTCGGGCAGGGCCTGGAGCGTACCCCACAGCGCGGCGACCACACATATATAATAGATCCACACCAGCAGGGGATGGATCGCCGCCCAGATATGGGCCTGCTCAGTCAGCAGGCTCCAGCCCTCGAAGCGGGTCTGCAGCGGGTAGAGCACCGCCGCCCCCGACATCATGAAGGCGGCGGTCACCACGAAGAGCACCACTGCCCCTATCCCTGTGTCCCAGCGCAGCGGTGTCAGCAGCCGGCGCATCCGTCCCACCTGCTCGGCGTCCTCGGGCAAATAGTCGATGCGGGCGCTGGCGGCGGCCCGCTGGCGGATGGCCCCGATCTGCTCGTGTCCGGTCAGGCCCCACCCGTGCATGCTGATCCAACTGGCGTAGACCACGTAGCCCAGCACCCCGCCGCCCACGTACCCGAAGGTGGTGGTCATGGTCAGCAGCGGGTGTTTGATCGCATCCTCGGGCGCCCAGGCGGGAAAGTCCGGGAGCTGCCCAAAACTCAGGCTGCCGATGAGAGCCTGCGCGTAGTCGGGCCTGACTATCAAGGTGCCGATCACCGTGCCGGTCACCATGATCAGGCAGAGGACCACCTGCTGCTTTTCGAGGCTGACGAAGGAAATGCCCAGGCTCAATCCCAGGGCCAGGGCGATCAACCCGGTGGAGAAGAGGTTCTCCCAGACCGGCTCGGCGATCCCCCCCGGCAGCAGATCCCGCAGGAGGAAGTGGCACAGGTCCCCACAGGGCTTGGCAATGGCCACCCAGGCCAGGGGCGCAGCGCTCAACTCCAGGCCCACGAGGGCCAGGGGCAGCCAGCCGCGCGGGCCGGGCAGGCGCACCAGGCGATGGGCGATGGGCTCGCCGCTGACCGCGGTGTACCGCCCCAGCAGGTAGGTGACGAATACCCCTTTGATCAGGGCGCTGAGCAGCACCAGCCACAAGAGCCCGTACCCGGCCCAGGCCCCCATCCGCACCACCACGATGGTCTCGCCCGCCCCAATGCTCACCGAGGCGACGATGGCCGCTGGCCCGAAAACCGCCAGCAGTCCCAGCGCCTTTCTGGCCGACCAGGGCTGGGCAAAGACACCCCTGAGCGGCGGAATCTCCACCTTGTCCATGCGTCCTCCCCTGCAAATGGCCCTCAGTATACGCGAATTGGGGGAACCTGGAAAGAGGCGTCCTGCTTGACAAGAAGGGAACCGGGCGGTACTTTGCTCGCCCTATGAGCGAGAAGGTCCTCCTCGACACCGACATCGGCTCCGACATCGACGACGCCGTCTGCCTGGCCTATCTGCTGGCCCAGCCCCGCTGCCAACTGCTGGGCATCACCACGGTCAGCGGCCAGGTGGAGGAGCGGGCCCGGCTGGCCAGCGCCCTGTGCACGCACGCCGGCAGGGAGATCCCCATCTTCCCCGGCGCCGAGGCCCCCCTGCTGGGCCCTCAGCGCCAGCCCAAAGCCCCCCAGGCCCAGGCCCTAGCTCGCTGGAAGCACCAGCGCCAGTTCCCGCGCGGCCAGGCCATCGAGTTTCTGCGCCAGACCATCCGCGCCAACCCGGGCGAGGTCACGCTTTTGGCCATCGGCCCGCTCACCAACGTGGCCCTGCTCTTTGCCGTCGACGCGGAGGTTCCCCGCCTGCTCAAGGGGCTGGTGCTGATGTGCGGGGTCTTTGCCCGGCACCGCTCCCCCCTGGTGGAGTGGAACGCCGGCTGCGACCCCCACGCCACCGCCATCGTGTACCGCGCCCCGGTGCTGCGCCACCGCTCCATCGGCCTGGACGTGACCCTGCAGGTGCAACTGGAAACCGCCCGGGTCCGCGAAAAATTCCAGGTGACTCCACTCCGGCCGGTGCTCGACTTCGCCGAGGTCTGGTTCGGCAACAACGCCGCCATCACCTTCCACGATCCGCTGGCGGCGACCACCCTCTTCGACGAGCAGATCTGCAGCTTCACCTCGGGCCGGGTGGATATCGAACTGTCCGGCGAGCGCGTCGCCGGCCTCACCCACTGGGCGCCCGGCCCCCAGCCAGCCCCCCACGAGGTGGCCCTGCACGTGGACCCCGAGCGCTTCTTCGACCATTACTTCTCGGTGTTCCGCTAGCGGCCATGTGTTTTCTGGCCCGCCCTTCAGCAGCGTACCGCGACAGCTTTCTGTCCGGGGCCGCCGAGTTTTACGCCGAGGGTCGGCCGGATTCCACCTATGCGGAGTTCCTCGGCTACGACCTGGTCTCCCTGGAGCGCCACTTCGCCGACTTTGTGCGCGACCTGCTTGAGCTGGACTCCGACACCTCCCTGCCCAGAGGCTGGCAGCCGGACCGGGTCTTCTGGCTCATCGGCCAGGGCGAGTACCTGGGCCAGACCTCCATCCGGCCCCAGTTGAGCAGCCGCTACCTGCTCACTTACGGCGGCCACATCGGCTACAGCATCCGCCCCTCGCGGCGCCGGCAGGGCTACGGCACCAGGATTCTGGCCCTGGCTCTGGAGCAGGCCCGCCTGCTGGGCCTCCAGCGGGTGCTGGTGACCTGCAATTCGGACAACCTCCCCTCCAAGAAGATCATCGAACACAACGGGGGCCGCTTCGAGAGTTCCATGGTCATGCCCGCCCACCTGCTGCGGGCCGAAGGCCGCCCGGGCAAGGGGCGCGTGGACAAGCTGCGCTACTGGATCGAGCTGGTAAAAGAGTCCGAGGCCCTGGACCGGCAGACCGCATGAGCCTGGTGCCCCCCGACTATGCCGGCGGCAGCATCGTCAACCTGGCCGCCTCCCTGCTCCAGGCCTTTGGCATCCAGCCGCCCAATCCCCCCTGCCGCCCAGACCTCCTGTCCCCACAGCTGCTGGCCACTTCGCCCGGGGTAGTGCTGCTGGTCTGCGACGCCCTGGGCCTGGGCCAGTTGGAAAGGGTGCTGGCCAGCGGCCGCACTCCCCACCTGGAGCGCCTGGTGGCCCAGGCTCCCGGCGGGGTGCGCACCCTCACCTCGGTTTTCCCTTCGACCACCACCAGCGCCCTGCCCTCCCTGAGCACCGCCCTCACCCCTGCCCAGCACGGTATGCTGGGCATGCGCCAGTGGCTGGAGGAGATCGGGGCGCTGGGCGACATGCTCCGCTTCTCTACGGTGGCCGAAAAACCCCAGCCCATAGACCCGGCCCTGATCCGCAACAGCCCCACCCTCTACGAGCAGCTGAGCGCCTGCCACATCCCCGCCGTGGCCATCAGCGCCAGGCAGCACGAAGGCACTGGCTTCACCGACCTCTTGCACCAGGGCGCCCAGTACCTGGGCTACGAAGGCCAGTCCGAGATCCCGCACCTGCTCCAGACCTCGCTGGCCCGGCACCGTGGACAGCGGTCTTTCCACTATGTGTACTGGCACCTGCTCGACACCCTCTCTCACAACTACGGCCCGCTTTCCGAACCCTGCCTGCTGGAGATGGAGTTCGTGGATCTGATGCTGGACAAGGTCATGGACAGCTGCGCCAGGGCCGGCCACACCCTGCTCCTGACTGCCGACCACGGCCAGATCGCACTGGACCCCGGGCGCAGCCTGATCCTGGACCAGGGCCTCGCCCGCCACCTGCGCTACCCACCGGCCGGCGGCCGCCGCGCCTGCTACCTGGGCACCGACGACCCGGCAGCCCTGCGGGCCCACCCCGCCCTGCAGGCCGACGAGTTGCTGGTGCTCTCTGCCGACGAGGCGGTGGCCCGGGGCTGGTTCGGCGGCGACTGCGGCCCGTACCGCAGCCGCCTGGGCGACCTCATCCTCCTGCCCCAAGGCGGCCGCCAGCTCATCTACGATTACGGCCAGGGGATCAAGCCCAAGCAGGGCGGCCACGCCGGCCTGAGCGCCGAGGAGATGCTGGTCCCCCTCATCGCCGCACCCTATCACTGAAGTGGCTTGACACTCCGCAGTTCCAAACTCTATAGTTCTCTCTGCCCACCACAAAAAGAGCATATGAGCGAAGGATTCACCTATAAGCAGGCCGGCGTGGACATCGCCACTGCCGACGCCACCAAGCGGGAGATGGCCAGGAGCCTGGAGACCGCCGACCCCCGGGTGCTCAACCGCCTGGGCGCCTTTGCCACCCTCTTCGACGCCCGTTTCCCCGGGTACCAGCACCCGGTGCTGGTGCTCAAGAGCGAGGAACCCGGCTCCAAGCAGAAACTGGCCCTGCAGCACGGGCGGGTCGAATCCATCTGCCAGGACCTGGTCAACCACCTTATCAACGACATCATCGTCATGGGGGCCGCTCCCCTTTCGGTGCAGGACATCATCGTCTGCGGCAAGCTCGAAAAACCCGTGGTCAGCCGCCTGGTGGCGGGCATGGCCCAGGCCTGCCGCGCCCAGGACTGCACCCTCACCGGGGGCGAGACCTCGGAACAGCCCGGCGTGGTGCCGGCCGGCACCTATCTCCTCACGGCCAGTGTGGTGGGAGTGGTGGAGAAGGCGCTCATCGTGGACGGATCGCGCATCGCCGAAGGGGACCAAGTGCTGGCCCTGGCTTCCAACGGCCTGCACACCAACGGCTATTCCCTGGTGCGCGCCCTGATGGAGCGCAAAGCGGAGATCCTCAACCGGCAGGTGGAGGGAGAGTCTTTTCTCGATGCCATCCTCAAGCCCCACTGCTGTTACTTCCAGGCCCTGCGCGCCCTCTTCGCCCAGCCGGCCCTGCACGGCATGGCCCATATCACCGGCGGCGGCATCGCCGGCAATCTCAACCGCATCCTGCCCCCCGGCCTGAGCGCCCGCATCGAGCTGGACACCCTCGAGGTGCTGCCCCTCTTCAGTCTGATCCGCCAGGTGGGCCAGGTGCCCGGCGAGGACATGTTGCGCACCTTCAACGTGGGGGTGGGCATGACCCTGGTGGTGGCCCCGGAAGCCGCCGGCCAGATCTGCGGCCACCTCGAAGCCCAGGGCTGCCGCGCCTACCCCATCGGGCGCATCGTGCGGGGAGAGCAGCAGGTGGAGTATGTGGGCAAGGTGCGTTGGTAAAAAAGGCAGAGGTCGATCTTTCCGGCCCCTGAACTACAACCTCGATGTCACCCGATTCGGTCCCTGTAGAACCTAACCCCGGCCTCTGCGCCCGCTGCCAGCACCTGCGCCGCGTCCACTCGCAGCGCGGCTCCACCTTCTACCTGTGCCGGCGCTCCGCCACTGACCCGCATTATCCCAAGTACCCCCCACTGCCCGTACTCCACTGCCCCGGCTACGAGCCCGCCGACTCTACCTCTTCTTCTGAATCCGCGCCGCCATCTCCTTGAAGCGCCGGCCGCACTCCGCCCGCGCCTCACCCAGGCCCTTGGGCGTGGGCGCGCCGCTGCGCACGTAGTTGATCACCACCATCTCCGCCTCCACGTACTCGGCGCACAGGTGGGCCACCTCGGAGGCGATCTCGTGGGGGATGGTCGTCACCCCGTTGCAATCCCCGTGCAAGAGATCGCCTTGATAGACGGTGATGCCGCCCACGTGTACCGGCACCTTCGCGTCGAGGATGTGGGCGTAACCGTGCGAGCAAATGGTCCCGTCGCTGAAGGCCGGGAATTTGAAGGCCCGCACCTGATCCAGGTCGCGGGCAGCCCCGCTGGTGATCAGCCCCACGGCCCCGAAGCCCTTGTAGGTGGAACACATCACCTCGCCAAAGGTGGCCGAAACAGTAGGGCTGTCGAGATCCTGAAAGACCACCACCACCGGGCCGGGCAATTCGCCGAACTGCTCCACCTGCCGGTCGAGGCTGGTGTACACATCGCCCGAGTGGGCCGGTGCCGCCGAGCGGAAGGTGGCGGTGGAGGCGTACCCCACCATGGGCGGCAGTTCCGGAAAACAGGTGCGGATGCGGGCGTCCATGTACCCGGCATTGTGTGGCCGCACCTCGAACAACTCGATCACATTGCAGATGGTCGGCGTGTCGTATTTGCGCAACAGGTCCAGATCCGCCTGCGAAAGCCCTGCCATAACTCCTCCTTGTCGAAATGGGTTGCGTCGCTCCAAAGTAGGGAGGCCTACCAGCACTGTCAAAGCGCCCTTGCCAGCAGCCCAATCACTCCCTAGACTCAGCCGCAGACAAGCACAGCGGGGAGTAGGCCCCGGGAAAGGCCGCAGTGGCATGCAACACCACAGTGTGGTGTTGCCACCGATGTGCCCAGACGCAATAAGTGATAACAACTGTCCATCCAGGGGCTGCCCATGCACGCCTTTCCCCTCGTCTCCGTCTCCGGCACTGCCTACGAAATGGGCTTTCAGCACGGCCAGCAGGCCGGCGACCTCATCCGAAAATATCTCCTGTGGATCGAGAAGAGCACCGGCCGGGGCCGCATCGACGTGGAGGTCATGAAGGAGATCCTGGCCGACCACCAGGGCGACCCGGGCGGCATCTGCCGGCACGGGGCCAATGGCTCCTATTCCATCACCGGGTACCTCGCCGAGCCGGCTGAGGGGCTCTTCCACGTGCGCCGGGGCCACGGCTGCACCGGGACCTGGGCCAGGTACGAGGTTTGATGGGGGTCCGTATCCTGCTGGTCAACCCGCCCATCTTCGACTTCACTGCGTACGACTACTGGCTCAAACCCTACGGCCTGTTGCGGGTGGCCGGCCAGCTGCGCGGCCAGGCCGAATTGCAGCTCTTCGACTTCCTCGACCGCCTGCACCCTGCCATGCCCCCCGACCTGAAACGCGACCCCTGGGGTCGGGGGGCCTTTCCCGCCGAGGCCCTGCCCAAACCCGCGGCCCTGGCCCCCATCCGCCGGCGCTACCACCGCTTCGGCCTGCCCCGCGCCCTGCTGCGCGAATTCCTCCGCGCACAGGACCCCTTCGACGCGGTGCTGGTGCAGACCACCATGACCTACTGGTATCCGGGGGTGCGCGAGGTGATCGAGGAGGTGCGCGCCGCCTCGCCCCACAGCCGCTTGGTGCTGGGCGGGGTTTACGCCACCCTCTGCACCGCGCACGCCCGCACCCTGGGCGTCGACCTGGTGGTGGCGGGACGGGACCTGGAACCGCTGTGGGATTTGCTGGGATTGAAAGGCGAGGCCGAGGCCCTGCCTTTCTGGGAGGGATATGGACGGCTGGAGACCGGGGTGCTCAAACTCACGGAGGGCTGCCCCTTCCGCTGCACTTACTGCTCGGTGCCCCAGGTCTATCCGAAGTTTTCAGGCGACGTGGAACGGACGCTGGCGGAAATGGAGCTGCTGCAGCGGCGCGGGGTGCGGCGGCTGGCCTTCTACGACGACGCCCTGCTCTTCCGGGAGGAAGAACTGCTGCTGCCCCTGCTGGAGGAGGTGATCCGGCGCGGGTACGAGCTGGAACTGCACACCCCCAATGCCCTCAACGCCCGTTTCATCACGCCCCCGGTGGCGCAACGGATGGTGCGGGCCGGTTTCCAGAGCTTTTACCTGGGCTTCGAGAGCAGCGCCTATGGCTGGCAGAAGAAGACCGGCGGCAAGGTCTACTCGGCGGAGCTGGTAGAGGCGGTGGCGGCCCTAGAAGGGGCCGGGGCCGACCGCCGCTCGATCACCGCCTACCTCATCGCCGGGCACCCGCGCGGGGAACAGCAGGAGGTGGAGGCCTCGATGCGTTTTGCCAACTCCCTGGGTATCCGGCTGATGCTCTCCGAATTCTCACCCATCCCCAACACCCCCGATGGGGAAGCCTGCCGGGCCTGGGTGGACCTGGAAGAACCGCTGTGGCACAACAAGACCGCCTTTGCCGAGCACTTCCTGGGCCGCGCCGAACTCGACCGCCTCAAGGCCCTGTGCCACCACCTCAACGGCGCCCTGAGCTAGGGCGCCCTTTCAGGAAAGCCCCAGTTCCTCTTCTGCTATTGCTTCCTCGTCGGCGCAGCGGCCCATCGCCACCCAGACCAGCACCGCCACCAGGGCTACCCCCACGGCGATCCCAGCCCCCCACAGCAGCCGGCGGAAGGTGCGGCTGCGCTGCCGGCGCGCCCTCCAGGGGATCTCGGAGAGGGCCCCGGAAATCCGGTTGGCGCCGTTGTCCTGAATCTTCTTGATCAACTCCATGACCTGCATTGCGCTCTTCTCCTGATCTATCTGTGGTTCAGCGGGCGGCCCAGACCATGCCGCGCTTTTGAATCTCATCGCCCTCCTCCTACTGCCTGCCGCGGCCCAGGCCCTGGCCGGCCAGATACTGGTAGCTCTGCTCCACCGCGCCCATCATGTCGGTGGCGCAGCGGTCCAGTTCGACGATCAGCCATTCGGCGTGCGTGCCGGCGGCCTTCATCACCGCGTGAAAAACCACCTTGCCCTGCCCCACCGCCACCATCGGCGACCCTGGTTTGTCGCAGGGGCCGTCCTTGATGTGCAGCAGGGGCGCCCGCGCCCCCACCTTTTGACCGCCGCGGCCGGGTCGTACCCGCCGGTCTGCGCCCAGTAGGTGTCCATCTGGATGCCGATCTTCGGGTCCAGGTACTCGAGCAGCAGGTCGAGGCCGTTGCGGTCGCCCACCGGCCGGAACTCCCACCAGTGGTTGTGCAGGTGCAGTTCCAGGTTGTGCCGCTGGGCCACCTGCTGGGCCTGGTTCCAGGTGTCGCACAGCTTCCTGACCTGCTCGACCGAGGCAAAGGCGTCGCGGGAGGTGCTGGCCACCACTCGGCGGACGCCCAGGGCCTGAGCCAGTTCCACGGTGGGCCGCTCCTGATCGCCCAGGGGCAGGGCCGCGTGGACACTGGGCACCTTGAGTCCCAAGCCGGCGAAAAGGCGGGCCGCTTCCTGGGTGCTGACGCCCTGGAACCCGCCGGTTTCCACCCCGGCGTAGCCGATCTGGGCGATGCGGGTCACGGTACCGGCGAAGTCCCCGGGCAACAAGTCCCGGACCGTGTACAATTGCACTGCGATGGGGGGTGCCATAGGCTCCTCTTTTCTGTTGGGATCTGTGCGCCAGGTAAAAGTATCCTTAATTCCTCCTGGCCTGTCAAACAAACTGGCCGCCGGGCCTCTGGTTACTGCATGTTACCCGCTCTTCCAGATTCGCCGGCACCTTGATCACACATCACAAAGGCCAGGGCGCTGTTGGGCTGCAATCTCTAGCAAAGCCGCTTGGCAGGGTCGGGCGTTCTGGCTAT
>JACPJE010000049.1:12008-25839 GCA_016187725.1 Candidatus Latescibacterota bacterium | reverse complement strand
TGCTGATCTGGCTCAACCCCGCCGGGTTGAAAAACAGCGCGTCCCCGTTGTCGGCCACCGCCGCGAAGCTGTTGCCCAGCGCCGCCGAGCGCGCCCCTGCTCCCAAGTGCTGGATGTTCACCACCGCCTCGGCCGACCACGCACCGCAGGCCAGGATGCCCAGGGCCGCTAACATCGCTATCTTTGTCTGCATCAGGCCTCCTCCTTCCCGGAATGTTTGACCTCGCTTTCACTGCTGAACTAAATATACATCACCCGGCCAAATACACAAACCCCAACTCTTCTCCCAGCAGCACCTATCCCCATCGATAGCATTGGGATGCTCCTGACACCTCCCTTTGACACTGCAGCTGGATAAATCCACCAGTGGTGTTTATCTTAGATTTTTGACAGCCATGCCCTCACCGCTTTCAGATCTGCGCATTCTGGTCCCCCTGGAACACCCGGGGGAAGAAACCCATTTGGTGCGCCTGGCAGCTACCCTGGCGGCCACTCGCAAGGGCTTGCTTCACCTGGCCCATATCCGCACCCCAGACACCCGGCCCGTTCCCCGCGCTCCCCAATTGCTCGAACACGCCGCTGACCTGGCTGGCCAATTGGGGGTCAGCGCCTTCCCCCACCTGTCCGAGGGGGAGAATGTGACCCAGGAAATCCAGGAGGCCGTGCGGCGCTGGGATTGCAACATGATGGTCATGGGCTGGTATCGCTCCCTGGGAAGGGACGCGGTGCTGGGAGCCCAGAACCGCGCCCTGACCAAGGCAGTGGATGTGGACACCCTGATCTTCAGGGTGGGAGAATTCAGTCCAGCCAGGCGCATCCTGGTCCCCACGGGAGGAGGCGCCCATTCGGTGGTGGGGCTGCAGATCGCCCACGACCTGAGCCGGGCCTGGGGTGCCGATCTGGAAATCCTGCGCATCGCCCGCGACCGACAATGCCAGCCCGACGATCCGCTGCTGCGCAAGTACTGCGAGCAGTTGCGCCAGGAAACCCTGTTGCGCCTGAAACTGCTCGACATCGACGCCCCCCTGACCATCGTCCCTTCGCAGGACGTGATTTCCCCCATCGTCGCCAGTGTCCGCGGCCATGACCTGGTGGTCCTGGGTGCCTCCAACGACTGGCGCCAGGACGAGTACCTGGCCGGTTCCATCCCCGATGACATCGCCTCCCAGATACCCAACCCGGTGCTGATGGTGCGCGCCCATCACAGCCAGGAACTGAGCCTCAGCAATGTCTTCTGGGAGAACACCATCCGCCTGGGGATGCGTCCGGCGGACAAGTGGGATGCCATCACCCAACTGGTCGACACCCTGGTCGAAGAGCGCCAGGTCCCCCTCGCCCTGCGCCAGAAGGTATTGGACGCTGCCCTGGCGCGCGAGCACAAATCCTCCACCGCCTTGGGCCACCGGACCGCCATTCCCCACGCCCCTATCGCCGATCTGCCGGCCATCATCGGGGCCCTGGGCATCTGCCCGGAGGGCGTCGATTTCGGGGGGGGCCAGTTGGTGAACTATATTTTTTTGTTGCTCACCCCCCAGCAGAATTACCGCAACTACATCCCCGTACTGGCCCAGATCGCCTCCCTGATGCGCATCAGCCGCATCAGGACCGCCTTTCTGGAATGCCAGACTCCGGCCGAGGTCAAAGCTCTGCTCCAGCACCGAGAAACCCTGAATCTATGAGCAGAAGTCCCGGCCCGGTGCGGGCAGTCATCGACCTGGGGACTAACACCGCCCTGATGGTCACCGGCCGGCGCCGCCCTGACGGAAGTGTGGAGGTGCTGGACGACGCCCATGCCGTCGCCCGGCTGGGCAAGGGCGTGGATGCCCAACGCCGCATCTCGGCCCAGACCATGGACCGGGTGTGCCGGCTGCTGGCCCAGTACCGGGATCGGGCCCTCTCCCTGGGCGCCCAGCAGGTGCGGGCCTTCGGCACCTCCGCCCTGCGCGACGCGGCCAACAAGGCCGAATTCACCGCCCGGGTGCGGCAGGAAGCAGGGATGGAATTGGTGGAGGTCTCGGGCGCAGAAGAGGCCAGCCTCACCTTTCGCGGGGCGGCTTTTGGCCTGGAATTGCCGACCCGCTACGCCGTCATCGATATCGGGGGAGGATCGACTGAACTGGCTGCGGGCACCGGGACGCAGGTGGAGCAATCCGTATCGGTGGATGTGGGGGCCGTGCGGATCACCGAGCGCTGCTTCTCCCAACTGCCCCCTGAGCCAGGACAGGTGGAGCAGGCCAGTGCCGTGATCCGCGCAGCGCTGTCCCGCCTCTTTCCCTGTCCTCCGGAACTGCCCCTGGTGGGGGTGGCCGGCACCGTCACCACCCTGGGGGCCCTCGACCTGGACATCCCCCGCTTCGACGCCCAGGAACTCAACGGCCACTTCCTGAGCCGGGCGCGGGTAGAGGAGTGGTCGGCCAAACTGCTCGCCCTCCGGGTGGAGGAGATCCGCCGCATCCCCCAGGTCCACGATCAGCGCGCCGACATCATCGGGGCCGGCTCTCTGATCCTCCGGCTGGCCCTGGCCCACCTGGGCCGTCCCGGCCTGATCGTCTCCACGCGCGGCATCCGCTACGGCCTGCTCTTGCGGGAACTGGCGGTGGACTAGGTCTGGCCGCCCAGGCTGGCCAGCACCTCCTCCACATGGCCTTCCACCTTGACCTTGCGCCACTCTCGGACCAGGTTTCCCCGCTCGTCGATGAGGAAGACGGCGTTGCCCTCGGCATTCGTCAAAGTGAACTCCGGAGCTTTTTTTCCTGCTTCAGCCATGGGGCCCTCCTCAACGGGATAGGGTGGATTCAAACCACTGCAGTTCCTCGCCGCTCAGTTTCGCCCGCACCGCCTCCGGGGCGTTCTGCACATCGGCGAAGATATTGGCCGCATCGGCCAGATTCAAGGTGACGCGGTTCTGGACGTGCTCCATCACCAGGGACCTGCCCGCCTGCAGCACCAGACTGCTGAGGCTGCTCTCGGCGCGGATATGGACTTCGACCTGGCAGTCCATCTGCCCACCCTGCGCCTGGCTTTTCAACGCGATGACCGCCAGGCCGCGGTTGAAAAAGGGCACCGCCCAATGGTCCAGCTTGCCGTAGATCAGGTAGACCAGTTCGCCCTCACCCTGCCTGACCTTCCCCCCCTTGCCCTCCAGCCCGGTGGGATCGGCCACCAAGAGGGTATCGCCCAGGGCACTGGTGCGATAGGCCGGCGCGTATCCATAGACCGCCCACAGCTTCCCCATCAAGAGGGGGGCTGCGAGCAACTGGTCCCAGGTCCGCTGGCCGCAGGGGGCGGTCCAGCCAGTGGTATAGCTCAGATCTTCATTTGCCAAAACTTCCTCGGCCACGGCGGCCGGATCCTGTGCCCTGGCTACCCAGGCCGTCAGCAACACCCACAGCAGTTCCTTCATGGCTACTGCCCTCCGTTGGCGAAATGATCCCAGCCCCTGATGCCGAGTTGGCTGAGAGAACCGCCTGCATCCTGCAGCTCCAGGCAGCCGGGCTGGTCCGTGAGCACTCCTACCTGGTGTACCGGTACCTGGCTAACTGCGCTCAGCTGCGCCTTCACTGTCTCAGCCTGCTCCGCAGCACAGGTCGCGATCAACTCGTAGTCGTCACTGGGGCCCAAGAACCACTGCACGGGATCGTCACCCCACTCCACCGTCGCCGCGCCCAAGGCCGGACTGAGGGGCAGCTGCTTTGCCCATAACCGTGCCCCCACCCCGCTCGCCGCGCACAGATGCCCCAGGTCCCCGAGGAACCCGTCGCTGAGGTCGATGGCCGCGCTGACCAACCCGCTGCCTGCCAGAACCCTGCCCTCGGCCACCCTGGGCACCGGGCTGGTGTAAGCCTGCACCAGGGGGTGGTATTCCAGGCCTGCACGGTCTCCCTGCTGGCGCAAGAGCCGCAGTCCGGCCGCAGCCTGGCCGGGATAGCCAGTGACCAGGATGACCTCACCAGGACTGGCCCCGCTGCGGCGCAAGGCCCGACCAACCGCCACCTCTCCCATCAAGGTGATGGAGATGAACTGGCCGCCCTTCACCCTGGTCAGGTTCCCGCCGACAATGGCGGCATCCCAGGGGTTGAGTGCCGCGGCGAAACCCCGGTACCAATCCTCCACCTCGGCCACCAAGGTATCTCCCCGCAGGCCCAGGGCCACCAGGGCATAGCGCGGTTGCCCCCCCATGGCGGCGATATCGCTCAGGTTGACGGCCATGGCCCGTCTGCCCAATTGGAAGGCAGTCAGGTAACTGGGCAGGTAATGCCTGCCTTCGACCAGCGTATCGCAGGTGACCGCCCATTGGCATCCAGCACGGGACTGGAGCAGGGCGGCATCGTCGCCCATGCCCAGGTCCAATCCCGCAGGATGCCTGCCCTCCCGGCCGAGCACCTGACCCAAGCGATCGATGAGGGGGAACTCCCCTAGTTCCGCGACCTTCTCTGTCACATCCCCGCCTTTCGCAAAGTCTGGGCTGACGAGCGCAAATTCAGCTGCCGGGGGCAACCCCTCTCCCCTGCCCCCAGCGGTGCTTCCTGCCCTTCCAGGTGAACAAACCCAGACTGCCCAGGAGCCCCACCAGCACCAGGTAAAAGGGCTGCACCAGGGTCCACAGCGGAAAAAAACGGATCAGGTCCCGCCGCCCGAAGAGGCTGGCCGAACGCCAGCACAACACCCCTTCAACCAGCACCTTGCCTCCCCAGGCCGCCCCGGTGGCCCCCAGGTTCAACCCACCGGCTATGACCAGCAGCGGCGCGAATGCCAGGAGTAGGTTGGCGCTGAAAACCCCGCTGATATAGGCGAAGAAACCCGGGCTGAGGAAGAGTTGGTACGGGGCATTGGAAGCCCAGCGGGCCCGTTGGGCCAGCAGCCCCCTCCACGAGGAAGAAGGGGGATGGATCACAAAGGTTCCAGGATCAGTGGCGAAGACAATACGCCAGCCGCTCAGCCGGCGGACCAGTTGCACCAGCAGCACATCGTCGCCTGAAGCCCGGTGCTGGATGCGGCCGTATCCTCCCACCCGGGCGAAAACCTCCCGGCGGAAGGCCAGGTTCTGGCCCGAGGCGGCCAGGGCGCATCCCTGGCTGGCGCTGCCCAGGGCCGCCCCCATCAGGGTGAGGAAATCCACCCCTTCCAGCCCTGACCGCACCTGCCGCAAGGTGCCGGGCTGTCCGATCTGGGAGAAGCCCACTGCCATGGCCACCTGGGGCGAAAACTGGGCCGCCATCCCCTCCACCCAGCCAGGGGGCACCAGGCAGTCCCCGTCCGTGGTCAGGATGATCTCCCCCCTCGCCGCGGCAATTCCCTGGCTCAACGCCGCCTTTTTGCCAGCCCCCAAGCCGGTCAACAGCCGCAGATTGGGATACCCAGCTGACCTCGCCTCGACCACTGCGGCAGTTCCATCCGCAGAAGCGTCGTCCACCACGATTACTTCCCAACGCCCTGGCGTATAGGTCTGCGCCTCCAACCCATCCAATAAGGCGTTGATCCGCGCCTCTTCGTCGCGCACCGCCACCACCACGGAGACCAGGGGAGTGCCATGGCCGGTCGCCGGTTGCGGACTTATGCCGAAGGCGAACCACAAAACTCCCAGGACATAAGCGGACGCGGCCAGGCCCAGCAGCGCGTGGAACCAGGGCTGCAATTGGCTCAGGTAGATTTCCATGGACGGTGGGAAAAGCTAACCCCGCAGTTCGTCGACCAGCGAGAACATTCCCCGGTACCCTTCGGAGCAATTGCGGCACATCGCCACCCCCAGGCGGTCATCCAGCAGGCGCTGGCGGAAATCCATGTACGCGCGGCTGCGCCAGACCTGGCGGAAATCCCCTCCTGCGAAAACCTGCCCCATCTCAAAATCTACATCCTTGTCGAAACAACAGGGGGCCACTGCCCCGTTCCAATTGACCATCGAGCTGTACCACAACACCTTGCAGCCCCGCGAGGGCTGCCCCTTGACCACCAGGCCGCCCTGGTCCGGAGCATAGCGGCGGTACTCCTCGCTGGCAGGCAGAAAAACCGCTGCCTCTTCCCGGGTGTAGACCTGGGCGGTCTTGACCAGGAACTTGTCCGCCCCCAATTCGCGGGCCAGGCGTTCGGCCTCTTGCAATTCGGCCTCGTTGTGCTTGAAGACGATGAACTGCAGGTTGATCAGCGGGGTGGCTTTGCCCAGCTCTTTTTTGGCCTGGGCCAGCAGGCGGACCCCTGAGAACACCTTTTCGATTTTGCCCCCCACCCGGTAGCGTTCGTAGGTCTCCTGGTCCACCCCGTCGAGGGAGACGATGATCTCGTCCAGGCCTGCTTCCACCAGCGCGCGAGCCTGCTCTGGGGTGCGCAGATAATGGCCATTGGTGCTGGTGAGGGTGGGGATCCGCTTCTGGCGGGCGTAGCGCACCATCTCGGTGAAGCAGGGGTTGATGAAAGGCTCGCCCTGGTTCCACAGCATCAGCAGGATGAGTTTGTCCCCCACCTGGTCGATGAGGCGCTGGTACTCCTGCAAGTCCATCTTCCCACGGGGGCGGGTCATCTGCCCGTTGCCCGAGGGACAGAGGGGGCACTTGAGATTGCAGAAGTTGGTGGGCTCCACCATCAGCATAAAGGGCTGGCCCCAGACCACGGGCCGGCGCAAAACCCAGGACAATCCCATGGAAGAGAGGACCTTGGCAAGGTTCCACAACCGCGTCCAGGAAAAGGCGTACCCGTAGCGCTCCAGATAGCGGGGTATGGCTTGGGGAACTAGGAGAAAGGCCATCTTCTCTCCCGGGAGAGGACCTTCATTTCCAGCGGAACCACCCCAGCCTGCCCAGGGCGGTGAAGACCAGGACGTATGGAATATACAATACTTCCAGAAAAGGCAAGTGGCGCAGCAGCCTTCTCTCGCGGGCACCAGGGGCAAAGCGGTACAGCAGGGCCAGATCTGCCAGCCAGCGCAGGGCCCACACGCCCAAAAAGAGCAGGTCGGCCTGCCCTGACGCCAGCTTTGCCACTCCCACCAGCAGGAGCAGATGGAAGAGATATACCGCTCCGGCCAGCCCCCGGGCCGGCCCCTGGTAATTGCCGGCCTTGGAGGCGTGCCGCAGCTTCTGCTGGAGGATGGCTTTCCAGGCCTGCGGACCTGGTGAACACTGGACCTGACAGGGGTTGTAGACGATCCGCCAGGGAGTACTTGAGACCAGCCGCATGAAATACACGTCGTCTCCGCCGATCAGATGGCCGATGGCGGAGAACCCCCCGAGCTGCTCGTACACCTGTAGTCGGTAGGCCAGGTTGCGCCCGGTGCAGGAGAGGGGGGTTCCCATGCCCATGCTGCCGGCCCCCAGGGCGCCCACCGCCAGATTGTCCAGGGCGAGGAGCCCCTGTCTGAGCCCGCGCACGGGTTGAGGAAAGGCATGGCCGGCGACCATGCCCACCCCCGGTGCGAAGAGCCTCACGGTGTTGCGCACCCATTCCGGGGGGGGCTGGCAATCGGCATCGGTGAAGAGCAGCAACTCCCCCTGGCTGGCGGCGATCCCCGCTGCCAGGGCGCTCTTTTTGGGACAGCGGAAACGCAACTCCCGGGGCGCGTGCACCAACCTCAGGCGATCCCAGGACCGCTTTGCCACTGACCGGGCCGTCTGGTCCGTGGAGCGGTCGTCCACCACCACCACCTCCCATTCCCCCTCGTAGTCCTGGGCCTGCAGGGCATCCAGACAGGCGCCTATCTGCGCTTCTTCATCGCGCGCAGCCACCACCACACTGACCCGGGGCCACCCTTCTGCAAGAGTAGTCAAATGGCGGCGCAGGCCGGCATTCAACCACAGCAGCACCGCCAGGTACACCCCGCCCGAAACCAGGAGCAGCACCTCGAACCAGCCCATGGCCCCTCAGAGCAGGCCGTAACGCAGTTCGAAGCTGAAATGCCCCTGCCCGCCCTTTCCGTACCCGGTGCGGCTCTTCAGGGCCACCCCGCTGCCCCATCTAGGGGGCAAGGGCACCCCCTCGCCCCATTCGTAGGAGTACCCAGCATCGATGGAGAAGGGCCAGCGCATCCGCCACCACACCCTGCCCCCCACCAGGGTGCGCCGGCTCACCTGACCGTCGAGGAACTTCTTGCGCTCCCGCTCATCACCCGGCCGCCAGCCCAGGTTCAGATCCCCTCCCACGTTGCGGATGCTCCCGTCTGGCAGCACCTCGTTGTCGCCGTGCCGGGTGCGGCTCGCCACCAGCCTGGTCCCCCAACCTCCGG
The DNA here is from genome assembly GCA_016187725.1 of Candidatus Latescibacterota bacterium. GTDB lineage: Bacteria > Latescibacterota > UBA2968 > UBA8231 > UBA8231 > SICG01. Next base: position 17,627 of record JACPJE010000049.1, on the reverse strand, counting down.
CAAAGCGGCGGGTCCACTCCGCCTGCAACCGGTCGCTGTTGGGGCCCAGGCTGTGGCCCAGGGGGGCGTCGAAGTGGCGGTAGGTGTCAATGGGGAATTTGTGGGTGTAGATCCAGGGCTCGATGCGCACGTATTCGGCGCGCAGATCCGTGTCGCTGAATCCCAGGGGATCCACCCACAGGGCCCCGGTCTGAAAGGAGAACTTGTTGGCGAAGTCACTGGAGAAGATGCGCGCCTTCTTCAGGTCGTCGACCACGTAGGCGAAGTACGCGCGCACCCCATGACCGGGGTGGAAGTCCGCGTCTACCCCCATCAGCACGTTGTCCTTGTCGCCCAGGTAGCTCTGGGCTGCCCAGTAGAACATCAGGGGATTGAGGTAGCTGGGTTCGAGACCCCGGTCCCCGTACACCACCATCTCCTCAAAACCCAGGTCCATCCAGGGGGCCACGGCCACTTCGAGGCGGTGGGCGGCCAGGCGCTTCTCCCGCTCCAGGGTGCGGGCGGTGCCATTGACGATGTACGAGGCCTGCAGATCCCCGTCCCCGCCACACACCGGGGAATCGGGCCGGTCCGGGCAGGGGCGGAGAAAACCCGTGACACTGGCCAGCTTGAAGGCCCCGTACCGCACCCTCAACCTGATCAGGTCAAAGGAAGGGGCGTTGTGACTCAGTCCCAGATTGTCTCCAGGTCCCGGCCCCCAGCTGAGTTCGTCCTTGCCCATCTCAATCTCCACCAAAGACCAGGAGAAGGTCAGATAGGCCGTGCCTTCGTGGTAATCGGCCACTCCCCCCTTGAGCTGGGGCAGTTCCAGCCGGCGCTCATAGACATCGTCGCGCAGGACGTAATTCCTGCTGCCCTGCTCCCGGCTCTGGGCAAAGGAGAGGCGAAAGCCAATGCGGTCCATGAAATCTCCCCGCACTTCCCCGCCCAAACGGGTGCGAAAGACGCGTTCGGCCTGTGCGCGGCTCCGCCCGGTGAAAAGATCGCTCTGCTGCCGGAAAAGGCCATCCACCGCGAATGCTCCCTGGGGGCACTGGTATCGGTAGAACCCCCCATTTGCGGCCCCCTTCCCCGCTGGTTGCATGTCAGCCGCAAATTCCGCCCGCAGCTGCTCCAACTCCTCCTTTTCGGCTGCGGACAGTTCCAGCCCCTGTTCGCGCCTTTGGGTGATGGTGTCCAATATACGGGCCATCTCCCCCCGGCTCAGGGGCTTGATCCCATCCCCGATGCCCTGCAGCACTCCGCGGGCTTCGAAACGCTCGACAAATCCGTATCCCCAGTGCTCCAGGGGCACATTGACCGAAGGATCGGCCCAGACCCGGCAACACAGGACCAAGAGCCAGCCTGTTGACAGTTTTTTCAGCGCCACCTAGGTTTTTGATCCCTGGAGGAGAGATGAATATGAGCGTGATAACGCAGATTTCAGCCCGCGAACTGCTCGATTCGCGCGGCAACCCCACGGTAGAGGTCGACGTGCTGCTGGCCAGCGGTCATCGGGGCCGGGCCGCGGTGCCCTCGGGTGCCTCTACCGGGGAACACGAAGCCCTCGAATTGCGCGACCAGGACCAGGGCCGCTATCTGGGCAAGGGAGTGCTCAAGGCCGTGCACCATATCACCACCCAGATCGCCCCAGCGCTCGTTGGGGTGGAAGCCGCAGACCAGATCCTGGTCGACCACAAGATGATCGCCCTGGACGGGACTCCCGACAAGAGCCGGCTGGGAGCCAATGCCATCCTCGGGGTCTCGCTGGCCTGCGCCAAGGCCGCCGCCGCCGCCGCTGGATTGCCTCTCTACCGCTACCTGGGTGGTCCGGGGGCCAGGGTGCTGCCTGTGCCCATGATGAACATCCTCAACGGCGGCTCCCACTCCGACAACAACGTGGACCTGCAGGAGTTCATGGTCATGCCCGTGGGTGCCCCCTCCTTCCGCGAAGGCCTGCGCATGGGCGCCGAGGTTTTCCACCACCTCAAAGCCGTGCTCAAGGAGAAAAAGCTCAACACCTCGGTGGGTGACGAAGGCGGTTTCGCCCCAAATCTGCGCTCCAACGACGAGGCCCTGGAGGTGATTGTGGAGGCGGTGGTCAGAGCCGGATACCAGCCGGGCAAGGACGTGCTCCTGGCTCTGGACGCAGCCTCCAGCGAACTCTACGCCGAGGGCTACTACACCTTCCGCTGGTCGGATGGCCAGCGGCGTTCCTCTGGCCAGATGATCGAATACTTTCGGGAATTGTCCGGGCGCTATCCCATCATTTCCATCGAGGACGGCCTGGCCGAGGACGACTGGGACAGCTGGGCCCAGCTCACCACCGCCCTGGGCCACGGCATGCAACTGGTGGGCGACGACCTCTTCGTCACCAATACCGAGCGCCTCAAAAAAGGCATCTGCGCCGGGGTGGCCAACTCCATCCTGGTCAAAGTCAACCAGATCGGCACCCTGACCGAGACCCTGGCGGCCATCGAGATGGCGGTACGGGCCGGGTACACCGCCGTCATCTCCCACCGCTCAGGGGAAACCGAGGACACCACCATCGCCGATCTGGCCGTAGCCGTCAACGCCGGCCAGATCAAGACCGGCTCGGCCTCGCGCACCGACCGCATGGCCAAATACAACCAATTGCTGCGCATCGAAGAGGAACTGGGAACCCAGGCTCAATACCCCGGGCGGACGGCCTTCTACAACCTGAAGGCCTAGCCCCGCCCGGCCTACACCACCGGCGCAGGAGTCTGGGGGCGCAGCCTCCGGCTCCACCACCCGATCAGGCGCAGGCAGAGCTGCCCGGCAGCCACGGCGCCCAGCAGCGCGATGCCCGCTTCCGCGGGCAGGATTCTCATCAGACTGGCCGCCAGGGCCAGCCCCACGTCGTCCAGATCGATGGCTCCTGCCGGCACCGGGCGCTGGCCGCGATGGGGCCTTTCGGCAGGCACATAGCGCACCTCCAGCCGGCTGCTCAACCTGGCGGCCAGGCGCAGGACCACCACCAGCAGGGCAGCCCAGGCAAAGACCCTCAGGCTCACCCCGCCGGCCAGCACACCCTCGCCCAGGAACCAGCCGCAGCCGAAGAGCAGGGCGCTCTGGGCGAAGCTGTAGCTCTGGGACATGGCCTCCAGGATGTCGAGCCGGCGCAAGGTGGCATTGATCAGCCAGGCGCCGGCCAGCAGGCCCACCCACAAGGGCTCCAATCCCAGGGCGGCGGCGATCCCCCCTCCCAGCAGCACCACCCCGGCCAGCAGATAGCAGATCACCCAGCCGTTGAACTGGTCGCGGGTCACCAGATCACCCAGCAGCCCGACGAAGCATCCCAGCAGGGTGCTCCAGAACAACTTGCCCACCGGGCTGTCGACCATCAACCCCCGCTGGGCCAGTTCCAGGGAGGTCAGCAGGAAGGCCTCTCCGTGCAGCTGACCGACTCCCAGCGCCGCCAGCAGGGCTCCGCAGAGGGCGGCCAAGGGGGGGCGACCTGCCTGTTGTTCGGCACCGGCTGCAGAGATCCCCACCATGCAGATGCCGCAGACCACTTCGAGCGCCGCGCCGCTCAGATAGATGGACCCCGCCTGCGGGAGTTTATTGACCAGATAAGCGGCCAGCAACACCGCCGCCATCGCCAGCCCCGCCTGTCCCCCTTCGAGCAGCAATCCCAGGAACCGGTGCTTGTACTCCCGGCGCAGGTCGAAACTACAGCCGGCTGCCAACCCCACCCACCCCCCGCAGAAAACCAGGACCACCGAGAGCAGGGCGGCAAAAGCGGGGGCCAGTTGGGGCAGGAAGGTATACCCGGAAATAATTCCGGCCAGGCCGTAATGCAGCCTGGGGGCCATGAGCGGCGCCCAGAACTCCGCTCCCGGGCGCCTCGCCAGCTGGGTCAGCACCCGCAGCCCTGCGATCAGGACCAGGCCCAGTCCGAAGCGCCCCAGATCCATCAGCTCAGGGGCCATCATCAAAGCGTTGGGAAGGGTCTAAAAAGGCAGGTCGTCGTCGGCCAAGGGGGCTCCCGGAGGACCGGCATCGGCAGCAGCCTGGCTCCCCCCGGGCTGGCTCATCTCCCCTCCGTACCCCGAATCCCCCCTGCCGTCCAACATCTGCATGTCGTCGACGACGACCTCGGTCATGTAGCGTTTTTGACCGCTCTGATCGTCCCAGGAACGGGTCTGCAGCCGGCCTTCGACGTAGATCTTGCTGCCCTTTTTGAGGTACTGGCCGGCGATTTCGGCCAGTTTGCGCCAGAGCACCAGGCGGTGCCACTCGGTGCGCTCCTGCCGCTGGCCGCTGCTCTTATCGGTCCAGCTTTCCGATGTAGCCAGGCTGAAGTTGGCCACCGGAACCCCGCTGGCCGTGTACTTCACCTCGGGGTCAGCGCCGATATTGCCGATCAGGATGACCTTGTTGACACCGCCGCGCGACATAGTAACACTCCGATCACCAAAGGAGCCGGATGAGATCCCAACTCCGCGCTTCAGACTCCGGGAACCATATCTTAATACCGTCCCAGCGCCGAGTCAAGCAGCTGCCGCTATGGGCATTACCTCCCCATGCTGGTTTGACACCCGTTGTTTACCGCCTAGATTAGGCGCCATGGCCAAATTCAAACTGCTTTTCGTCGACGACGAGGTAGATTTTCTCAGCACCATCGAGGAGTTCTTCTCCGATCTGGGCTATGCGGTATTTACCGCCTGCAACGGCCAGCAGGGACTGCTGCGGCTGAAGGAGTCCCTGCCAGACGTGGTCTTTCTCGATATCTCCATGCCCCACATGGACGGCAGCGAAACCCTGCGCCTGATCCGCGAGCTGGACCCCAAGATCCAGGTGATCATCGTCTCGGGGTACGCCTCTGAACGCCTGGCCAGGGAGTTGCTGGAGCAGGGGGCGTACGATTTCTTTCAAAAACCCATAGATCTGCTCCAGTTGCACCATACCATCGAGCGCCTGGCCCTGCTCAAGGAGCTGGCCGAACACTGACCCCTCCCCCGCAAATCCTGCCCCTCAGAGCGAAAACTGCTTGACTTTCCCTGCGGCCGTCCTTATCCTAAAAAAAGACTTGCTGATGATAAAATTGCGACCGGTTCTCCCGCCTGTCGCAAACGCCTTTGATCCTCTTCAGCCTGTTGTTTTTTTGAATTTGCACCTCCACTTCCTCCCCTTGTTTTTCCTCAGCGCTGCGGCGCTCCCCACGTATTAACCCTCGCGTTTTACACTCTTACAATTTGCGATTGCCGGCCTGGGCCCTCGAGGCTACGCTGGAATCCTTTGCATCTCAGGTAACTGCCTTATGAGCGGATCACCCATTGTCGTCCTGGACATCGGCACCGCCAAGGTTCTCTGCATGGTGGGGGAAATGCAGCCCGATGACAAACTGAAGATTCTGGGCGTGGGCCACGCCCCATGCCGCGGCCTGCGCCGCAGTTCCATCATCGATATGCCCAAGGTCGTGGAAGCCATCTCCACCGCGGTGGCCGAAGCCGGTCGTTCCGCCGGCCTCAAAATCACCGGTGCCTACCTGGGCGTGGCTGGCGAGAGCATCTCCGTGCACACCAGCCGCAGCACGGTCGCCATCTCCGGCACCTCCACTCCCATCGACGAGGGCGATGTTCAGCGCGGCCTGGCCGCCACCGCGCAGTCCACGCC
>JACPJE010000049.1:0-11999 GCA_016187725.1 Candidatus Latescibacterota bacterium | reverse complement strand
CATCCTCCTTCACCGCTTCATCCAGAGCTATGCCGTGGATGGCGAATTCGTGCAGAACCCCCTGTGGCTGCACGGCAACAAACTGGAGATCGAAACCCTCAGCATCCTCGCCTCCAGGCAGTCCTGCACCACCATGCAGCGGGCCGCTGAGGAGGCCGGAGTCGAGATCGCCGGGTTCATCCACGAGACCATCGCCGCCTCGGCGGCGCTCATCTCCCCTGACGAGCGCGAGATGGGGATCGCCCTGCTCGATATCGGCGCCGGCACTTCGGACCTGGCCATCTTCCACGGCCAGCTCCGCCACCTGGCGGAGATTCCCTTCGGCGGCGACGACCTCACCAAGGACCTGTCCGTGGTCCTCAACATGTCTCCGCGCGAAGCCGAGCAGCTCAAACAGCAATACGGGTACGTCTGCAGCCGCGCCGAAGGCACCGACCAGAACATCGCCTTCAACACCACTGCCGGCCGCCCCCACTCCATCAGCCGGCACCAGCTCAAGGAGATCATCGAGGCCCGCCAGCAGGAAATCTTTGAGTTTGTCCGCCAGGAGATGGGGCGCAACCGCTACGGCCAGAAGCTGGCGGCCGGCCTGATCCTCACGGGTGGGGGGGCCATGTTGGAAAACATCGCCCAGTTGGGGGAGGAGATCCTGGGGGTGCCGGTACGGGTGGGTTCACCGCAGGAGTTGATCGCCTCTGAAGGCATAGAAGATCCGCACTACGCCACGGCCATCGGCCTGATCCGCTTTGCCATCGACGAGGAAACTCAGGAAGGCTCCATGGCTCCAACTCCTCAGTCCGGCAAGAAGTTTCTGGACAAACTCGCCCGTATCTTCAGCTTCATGTGAGCGGGAAGGGCTGGTTTGACAGCCGAGGGGACGGCCTTCTATATTTTTTGAGGTCTGCCCACACGCCCTCAGCTCAAGCCACCCTAGCTCAGTTGGTAGAGCAGCTCACTCGTAATGAGCAGGTCTCCGGTTCGATTCCGGAGGGTGGCTCAGCCAAAAGGCATCCGGATACTCACCGGATGCCTTTTTCATTGTGCCACTGAAGTTGCTTTCAGGCGGCCAATTGCGTTATTTTTGTCAGTGACCCCCATATATTTTGTTCGAGGAGGCGCGATGGGCCTCAAATTCCTGCTCACCCCCCAGGTCATCTCCGGCATCATCCTCCTGGGAATGCTCATCCTCACCATCCGCTCCATCCTCCTCTACACCCGCCACCTCAGCGAGTTGCAGCCCCGGCTCCACCACCTGGACCGCGAGGTCAACAGAAGGCAGGAGAGCATGGCGGACCGAAAAAAGGTCGTCGCCACCTTGGCCCTGGCCTTGGCTCCCCTCCAGGAACGGGAACAATCGCTGCGCTCTTACTACGAGGAACTCAGGAACATCGAGGCCGAAGAAGAAAAACGAGCCCTTGCCCAGCAGCAAGTCTATGAGGCCGAGAAAAAGGTGCGGATTGCCCGCAAGAATTTGGGCATCTGAGATGCCTCAGAGTCGATAAAAGGCCCTTGCGGTGTCCCAGAACAGCTGCCGCTGTTCCGCTGCACTGGCTCCCTTCACCGCTTCTTGAACCACCTCCAACCACTGCTGGTACCTGGCCGCCAGGGTGCTGACCGGCCAGTCGCTGCCGAACATCAGCCGGTCGAACCCAAAACAATCGATCACGTGGTCCAGGTACGGGCGCAGGTCCTCAGCTCGCCAGTTGGTCCAGTCGGCCTCGGTGACCATCCCCGACACCTTGCACCACACATTGGACAGGGACGCCAACTCCCTCAACTGGGTCTTCCAGGGTTCCTGCACCTTGCTTTTGATCGCGGGTTTGCCTAGATGATCCAGGACGAAGTTGACCTCCGGCGCCTGCCGAACCAGTTGGATGGCCGCCGGCAACTGCGGGTGGTAGATGCACAGGTCGAAGGAGAGCCCAAGGGGCGCCAGCTTGCGCACCCCGGCCACAAACTGCGGCCGGGCACAGAACTGCAGGTCGGCCTCGCTCTGGATCAGGCGCCGGATGCCCTTGAGCCTGGGGTGGGTTCCCAGTTTTTCGAGGTACTCATCCAGGCTGTCCTGCTCCACCGGCGCCCAGGCCACCACCCCGGCCACCGGGCCTGCAGCTTCGGCCATGGACAGGACCCAGCGGGTCTCCTGGATACCGAAGAGGGGTTCCACCTCGGCCTGGATATGCACGGATCTGCTCACCCCGGTCCCCTTGATGGCCTCCTCGTAGTCGCGCAGGAGAAAGTCCCGGTCAAGGGCGGGCATTTCCTTTAGCCACCTGTAGTTGAAGCGCCCGCGATCCCACAGATGGTGATGGGCGTCGATGATTTCCACTCAACTGACCTCCTGCGCTGAAAGGTGTATGTCCAGATGAGTCCAGCCGACCTCCCGGTCCTCAACGCCAGCCTGAACACCCTGAGTTTTGTCCTGCTGGTTCAGGGCTACCGCCGCATAATGAAACAGGACCGCCAGGGCCACCAGCGGTACATGCTCTGCGCCCTGGTGTCCTCGGCCTTGTTCCTCATCTCCTACGTGGTCTACCATTCCCTGGTCGGCTCGGTCCCCTATCCGCGCCATGACTGGACCCGCCCCCTCTACTACGCCGTCCTCATCCCCCACGTGATCCTGGCCGCCGGCATGGTGCCTTTCATCTTCATCCTGGTCTGGAGGGCCTGGCGTGCCGATTTTGCCCGCCACCGCCGCCTGGCCCGCTGGGTGTGGCCGGTGTGGATCTATGTCTCGATCAGCGGGGTGATCGTCTACCTGATGCTCTACCAGCTCGGTCAGGCATCTGGCCTGCGGTAGACGACCCACACCGCCACGGCCAGGGTCAGCATTGCCCAGCCGATGCTGACGACCAGGGCCTGGACGAATTCGGGGTCTCCCAGCAGGGGTGCCAATTCCAGATAGAAGCTTTTGCGGATCAGGACCTGGGCGTAGAACACCGGATTGCAGCGCATGGCTGCCGCCAGCCAATCCGAAGCCCCCTCCACGGGGAAGAGCGCCCCTGAGATCAACCACAGCGGAATCATCACCACGCTCATCACCGCGTGGTACCCGGCCACGCTGTCCATCAGCCAGGCAATGGCAAATCCCAGACCGGTGAAGCCCATGCCCACCAGGAAGAAGAGGGCCACCAGGTCCGCCACGATGCCGGCGCTGAGGTGGATGCCGGCCATGGGGGCGAAGAGGAGGAAGATCACCGCCTGGGCCAGGGCGATGAGGGTGCCTCCGGCGACCTTGCCCAGCACCAGGCTCAAGCGGCTGACCGGAGCCACCAGCACGCCCTGGAGAAAGCCGGCACTGCGGTCTTCGATGAGGGTGATGGTGGAGAAGATGGCGGCGAAGAGCATCAGCATCAGCACGATGCCGGGAAAGAAAAACTCCCGGTACCCCGTCCCCGCCTTTCCCAGGCTGAAACTCTCGGCAAAACCGGCCCCCATGAAGAGCCAGAAGAGCAGGGGCTGGACCAGGCTGCCGAAGAGCCTCACTGGCTGGCGCAGGAAGCGCAGCACCTCGCGGTGCGCCAGCACCCAGATGCCGATCACCGCTCCACCTCCTCGGCCTGCAGATGTTCACCGGTGAGTTGCACGAAAACATCGTCCAGCGAGGGATGGGCCAGGGAAAGAGCCCTGATCCGCCCGCCGAAGCGATCCAGCAGGGCGTCCAGACTGGTGGGCCCGGACAGGGACAGGCGCACCGACTGATCCACGACCCGGGATTCCAAACCCAGGAAACTCCCGATCTCCCGGCCCAGCGCCTGGAGATCGTCGCCCCTGATCTGCAGCACTTCAGTGCCGATGCTCTGCTGGAGGTGGCCGGGATGGTCGTAGGCCAGAACCCGCCCCTGGTGGAGGATGGCCACCCGGTCGCAGTCCTGGGCCTCTTCGAGCAAATGGGTGGTCAGGACCACGGTCATCGGCGTTTCGGCTCGCAGGGTTTCGACCTGGCGCCAGAACTCCCGCCTGGCCACCGGGTCCAGCCCGGTGGTGGGCTCGTCCAGGATGAGCAGGAGGGGCTGCGAGAGCAAGGCCCTGGCCAGCTCGACCCGGCGGGCCAACCCCCCGGACAGCGCCCCGACCAGGGTGCGGCGCCGCTGGCTCAGGCCCAGGCGCTCCAGCAGGGAGCGGCCCCGCTCCTCCAATTGGGCCCGGGGGATGCGGTAGAGCATGCCGGCGGCCCGCAGGTTCTCCCAGACAGTCATCTTGATGTCCAGCGCCGGCTTCTGGAATACCACCCCGATCAATTTTCTGATTTGATCAGCCTGCAGGTCCAGGTCCATCCCGTCGATGCGCACGGTGCCCTTATCCGGTTTCAAGGCGGTCATCAGGACGCGCAACAAGGTGGATTTGCCGCTGCCGTTGGGACCCAGCAGGGCGACCTTTTCCCCTGCCTGAACCGCCAGGTCGACTTCGCTCAGGGCCGGCTGCACAGGGGCGGTACGCGTGCCTGGATAGGTATGGGAGAGACCGGAAATTTCGATGATGGCCGAACTGGGCAAGAGCACCTCTTGGGAATGGGGCAGCTGATACTTCAGCACCGGCTTTTAATAACGGAAATTCGCTCAGAGCGTCAAGGATCGTGCGCAGCGAGCCGTTTTTATTATTTTATAACTGGTTTTCGCGGATCACCGCACCTGCTGGCGCCCTCACCCCACCTCCTTCATCATGGCAGACGAACTCTCCGAAGGGGAAATCCAAGATCTGCTGTCTGCCGGCAAACGCCGGCCTCCTTCGGCAGCTCAGGCCTTTGGCCAGACCCCGCTCAGCTACGATTTCAAAAGACCGCAGCACCTGAACAAGGACCAACTGCGCGTGGTGGAGAATATCCACGAGCAGTTCGCCCGGCTTTTTTCCGCCTCCCTGGCCTCGTCCATGCGCATGGTAGTGGACGCTGATCTGGCCTTCATCGACCAGATCATGTACAGCGAATTCGCCATGGCCCTGCCCAGACCTTGCTCTGCCTACAGCTTTGCCATGACGCCCTCGGGACACCGGGCCGTGTTGTCCTTTGCCCCTTCGCTGCTGATGGCGCTCATCGACCGGGCCCTGGGGGGCAAGGGCATGGGTGTCGCCGAAGAAGGGCGCGCCCTCACCCAGATCGAGGTGGGCATCGTCGACAAGCTGGCCAGCCGGGTCATCGCCGACGTCGAAGCAGCCTGGGAGCCCCGAGCCCCCATCGAGATCAGCGAACTGACCCTCGAGACCAGCCCCGAATTCATCCAGGTGGCCGCGCCGGGGGAAGGGGTGGTGGTGGTGGCCATCGAGGCTAATGCCAACCGCTCCAGCGGCCTGGTCCAGTTGTGTTATCCCCTCAGCGTGCTGGAGCCACTGCTGCCCAAACGGGTGAGCCACCTGCCGGCCAGAACCAAGCAGACCCCTGCCCAGAAGGCCCGCCAGACCCAGGCCCTGGGCAAGGTCAAGATCCCGGTCGTCATCCAACTGGCCAGAGGCGCCCTTTCCCTGGCGGAGGTCTCCCAACTGCGCCAGGGCGATATCGTCAAGCTGGATACGGTGAAGAGCGAACCAGCGGTAGTCATTATCGGCGACAAGCCCAAATTTCTCGGCCGCCCTGGCCTGCGCCAGCGCCAGCGCGCCGTCCAGATCCTCAAGGCCATCGATCCGGCTGAGGAAGAACTCTACCGCTGAGGATCGCTGGCCGGCGCGTATCACCCTGTTTTAGCGCCACTTTTTCCGTTTCCTGCCGATATTATATAAACAGTGAGGTCGCAGCTCCCCTGCGCCCCGCTTTTGTGATCTATGGACCCCTTCTCGAGTTTCGTCCACCGCTTCCGGTTGATCCTGCCCTTCCTGGCCCTCTGGTTCTGCGCCGGCTTTGCCCTGGCCTGGTGGAACCCCCATCCCCGCCTGATGCTGACGGTGGCTCTGGGCATCAGCCTGGGCATCCTGCTGCTGGGTCCCTATGCCGCAGCTGCCCTCTACATCCTGCGCCTGCAGGAGGTATGGCATGGCCATCTGCGCTGGCCGCTGTGCCTGATTCCCCCCCTCTCCACCGTGTTGCTCTTGGATCATTTCCTGGACTGGTCTGCCCTGCAGGTGGTGCTGGCCGGCACCACCGCACTGCTGGGCACCGTGATGGGCCACGATGCCACCCTGGCGGTGCTCGCCCTGAAAACGGATCCCGGCGCCAGGCTCGATCGCTGGATGGTGCTCCTCTTCCCCCTGTTCATCGGCCTGGCCGTCCTGGGGGGGTACTGCAGCCTGGGATTGGGGTCCGGCTCCTACCGCTTCCTCTCCGCCCTGATCGGCTGAGGCCATGCCCGCCTCGCTGACCAAGCACCTGGAGCAATGCCTGGAAGGGGTGGTGGTGGGCCCCCCGCTTTTCGACCCTGCCGGCCTCTATCCCTGCATGGTGGTCTACCCTCTGTTCCCCAGCCACCTCGGCCCTGATCCCCCCACCACCATCACCCTGGTCGAAGGGCTGAACCGGGGGGTGCGCCTGCGGGACACGGGCCAGGTAGACCGGGTGCACGTGGAGAATCCCCTGGCCGCCTCGATCCTGGTGGGGGAATCCGAGGTGCTCATCGGGGCCACCCAGGCCCGCGCCCTGCAGATCAGTTGTCTGATCCCCCCCGGACAGCGGGCTTCCCTGCCGGTCAACTGCATCGAGGAACGCCGGTTCACCGAGTACCAGGCCGAATTCACCCAGGCCGATATCTGCCCCTGGAAGCTGCGCACCTTCAAGATGGAGCAGCTGGCCAGGCACGGCCAAACCCATCAGCACCGGATCTGGGAGCACATCGAGTCCTACCTCCAGCACGCCGAATCCCCTTCTCCCACGGCGGATCTGCGGTCCGTCTACAGCACCCACTCCTTTGAACTCAACTCCCTGCGCCATCGCTATCCGCTGCAGCCGGGTCAGATCGGCGCTGCCTGCGCCCTGGGCCAGGACCTCTACGTGGAACTCTTCAACGCCCCCGAACTCCTGGAGGACCGCTATGACCAGCTGCTGAAGAGCGCCCTGATCGAAGCCGTGGTCACCCCGCAGGACCAGGTGGCCTCCCCTGAGGTGCTGCGCGCTTTTCTGGACCAGTTGCCCGCCGCCGGACGGGCCAGCCGCCTGATCCAGCCTGCCAGCCTCAAGGGCAAGGGCCGGTCGGCGGTCTTCACCGCCCAGGGCATCACCGGCACCGCCTTGATGGCGGACGAGGAAGTGGTCCACCTCTGCGCCCACCAGCGCTGCTGGGGAAAAACCCAGCCCTTTCAGGTGGTCAAGCCGCAGCTGAGCCAGGTCTGCGCCGACTGGGAAGAAGGCGCCTTCTTCAGTCTGCTCGAGCGCGATTACCTCCCTCGCCGCCGTCGGTATCAGGCCTTCAAGGACCAGTTGGAACCCCTGCCGCCCACCCTGTTGAAGGACCCGGGGGCTCGCTTTCCTATCCTGGCTGATGACAAAGAGTTGCGCTCACCCCCACCCCGCCCCCTGGCCCCGGTGCTCCACGCCTTCTTCCTCAGGTTGTTCCAACAGGATTGACAGCCGGGGGAACTGCTTGACAAGATTGTCGATCCCTTTTATATCCTAGACACTTGCAATTGCAGGTCCGATTCCCTCTACTCTAGCCGATCGCGAGCGCATGCCCCAGGCCTTCCCCGCTGCGGAGTACAGATACCTCCAGACCGGCATGCCTCTGGTACTGCTGGTGCTGATCGCTCCCATGGTGGTCTGGTGGTATCTGAGCCAGCCCACCGGCCTGGTCACCCCGCTTGAAGTCACCATCCCTCCCGGGATGGCCGCCCATGACATCGGCGCTCTGCTCGAAGAGAAGGGCCTGATCCGCAGCGCTGCGGTCTTTGCTTGGACCGCCCGCCTGCACGGCCAGTCCGAGGACCTGGAAGCTGGCATCTACCTGCTCAAGGGCACCCTGAGCACCCCCGAAGTTCTGCGCGAACTGCTCAAGGCCCCCCTGCAGCTGAGGCGGGTCACCATCCCCGAAGGCCTGGCCAGCCCCCAGATCGCCCAGCTGCTGCAGCAAAACGGTCTGGTCGACTCAGCCCGCTTCGCCGCCCTGGTCCGCGACCGGGACTTCGCCCGCAAGCTGGGCATCGAGGCGCCCTCCCTGGAAGGCTACCTCTTCCCGCAGACCTATATGTTCAACCGCACCACCACCGAGGAGGAGATCATCCGCCGCATGGTGGAGGAGTTCGACAAGGTCTTCACCGGCCCTTTCTATGCCCGGCTGGACAGCCTGAAGCTGACCCGCCACCAGGCCCTCACCCTGGCCTCCATCGTCGAGCGCGAAGCCGTGGTCAGGCAGGAACGGGCCCTCATCGCCGGGGTCTTTCTGGCCAGGCTGGAGCGCGCCATGATGCTGGAATCCTGCCCCACCGTCGAATACGCCCTGGGGTACCACAAGGAGCGCCTCGACGCCGCGGACCTGCAGGTGGATTCTCCCTTCAACACCTACAGGTATCCCGGCCTGCCTCCAGGGCCCATCGCCAATCCAGGCCAGGCTGCGATCCAGGCCACCCTCTTCCCGGCAAAGACCGATTACCTCTATTTTGTCGCCCGCGGCGATGGCACCCACATCTTCAGCCGCACCAACGAGCAGCACGAGGCCGCCAAACGCACCATCCGCAGCAGCACCCAACTCTGACCTGGTTCTTGACAGGGTTCCCCATCTCTTCTATACTCCCCCACCTCCTCTACCACCTCCTTCACCTGTCACCCTATGTCCGTTCTCGATGGCCTCAACCCGGCTCAGCGCCAGGCTGCGCAGAGCACCGCCGGCCCCCTGCTGATCCTGGCGGGCGCCGGCTCAGGCAAGACCCGGGTGCTGACTTACCGCATCGCCTACCTGATCTGCGAATTGGGACTCCCTCCCTGGAACCTGCTGGCCGTGACCTTCACCAACAAGGCTGCCGGCGAGATGCGCTCCCGCGTCGAAGCGCTGGTGGGGCAGGCCAGCCAACAGCTGTGGATCGGCACCTTCCACGCCATCTGCGCCCGGCTCCTGCGCCAGAGCGCCGAGGCCTTTGGCCTGGACCGCAACTTCACCATCTACGATGAGGAGGACCGCCGGGCCCTGATGCGAGGGGTGCTGGAGGGATTGCGCATCCCCGAACGCGACCTGGCCCCCCGCGCCGCCATCGCCCAGATCAGCCGCGCCAAGAACGCCATGATCGACCCTGACCTCTTCGCCCAGGAAGCCGGGTTCCAGCGCCAGACCATCGCCCAGGTCTACGCCGCGTACGAGGTTGAGCTGCGCCGCAACCACGCCTTTGACTTCGACGACCTGATCGCCGAGCCAGTGCGCCAGTTCCAGCGCCACCCCGAGGTACTGGCCCGCTACCAGGAGCGCTTCCACCACGTGCTCATCGACGAGTACCAGGACACCAACCGCCCCCAGTACCTGCTGGCCTCCCTGCTGGCCGCCAGGCACCGCAACCTGTGCGTGGTGGGCGACGACGACCAGTCCATCTACCAGTTCCGGGGGGCGGATCTGCGCAACATCCTCGACTTCGAGCGCGATTATCCAGACGCCCAGGTGGTGCGCCTGGAGCAGAACTACCGCTCCACCGCCCGCATCCTGCAGGCGGCCAACGCGGTGATCGGCCACAACCGCAACCGCAAGGGCAAGGAGTTGTGGACCCAGGGCCCCGAGGGGGAATCCCTGCGCCTGGTGGAATGCGCCGACGACCGCGGCGAGGCCCGTTTCGCGGTGCAGACCATCACCCGCCTGGTGCGCCAGGAGGGCTTGAATCCCGGCCAGGTGGCAGTGCTCTACCGCACCAACGCCCAGTCCCGGGCCCTCGAAGAGGAACTGCAGCGCTCAGGACTGCCCTACACCATTGTCGGCAGCATCCGCTTCTACGAGCGCAAGGAGATCAAGGACGCCCTGGCCTATCTGCGCCTGCTGGCCAACCCGGCCGACGACCTGAGCCTGCTGCGCGTCCTCAACACGCCCCGGCGCGGCATCGGCGAGACCGCCACGGACCACCTGCAGCTCTTCGCCCAGCGGCAGGAGCTGCGCCTCAGCGCCGCCCTCACCCGGCTGGCCGAGGTGCCAGACCTCAATCCGCGCAGCCGCAGGAGCATGGAACAATTCGGGGTTCTGCTCGCTGAGCTGACCGCCCGCCGCAGCGAACTGGAACTGCCCGAATTGGGCCAGGAGGTGCTCGAGGAGAGCGGGTACCTGGACATGCTCCAGGAGGAGAACTCACCGGAGGCCGAAGCCAGGCGCGAGAACCTCGACCAGTTGCTGGCCTTCATGAACGAATTCAGCCAGGAGCAGGAGGCGCCCACCCTCGAAGCCTTCCTCGAAGTGATCGCCCTGATGGCTCCCGAGGATCACAGCGGCCAGCAACAGGAGCGCCAGGACGCCGTCTCCCTGATGACCCTGCACAGCGCCAAGGGCCTGGAGTTTCCGGCGGTGCTGGTCTGCGGCATGGAGGAGAATCTCTTTCCCACCTCGCGGGCAGTGGAAGAGGAGAAGAGCCAGCGCAATTCCCTGGCCATCGAGGAGGAGCGGCGGCTCTTCTACGTGGGGATCACCAGGGCCGAGCGCTTCTTGTGGCTGACCTGCGCCCGCCAGCGCTTCACCTACGGCTCGCTGATGGAGGCCACCCCTTCCCGCTTTCTGAGCGAGGTTCCCGCCCATTTGCTGGAGGTGGAAGAGCACGAGACCCGGCCGACCCAACGCCGCAAGGCCAAAGAGCGCTTCAAGGCCGCGCCGGCAACCAGAAGGTTCTTCAGCGAAGCGCCCACTCCCAAAAAAGAGGGCATTCATTACGTGCCCGAGCCTGACTTCGCCGAAGCCGCGGAGGACTTCCTGGCCGTGGGCCGTTGGGTCCTGCACCCCAGCTGGGGTCGGGGCAAAATCCTGGCCCGCGATGGCGAAGGGACACAACTGCGCCTGTCCATCCGCTTCGGCGCCCAGGTCAAACGGGTGATGGTGGCCTACGCCCAGCTGGACCAGCTGGGGTCGGGGCAAAATCCTGGCCCGCGATGGCGAAGGGACACAACTGCGCCTGTCCATCCGCTTCGGCGCCCAGGTCAAACGGGTGATGGTGGCCTACGCCCAGCTGGAGCCGGGGTGAAGAGTGTTTGGTTTTGTCGGGTGGCTGTGGTAAGTTTACGACAAAACCACTACAGCAAGTGAGGCGTACCCATGGCCACCAGCCTGCCCCAATCCAAATCCCCCGGCCTCCTGGGCGTGTGGGAGCACTTCACCCTCGCAGATGGCCTGCCGGATCTGAAGATCGAGTGCCGCTTTGCCGACAGCCGGGGAAACCTGTGGGTGGGCACCCGTGACCGGGGCGCAGCCCGTTTCGATAGGGAGCGCTTTGTGGTTCGGGGTAGCAGGCCGGCCAGGGATTCCAGCAGCGGTCTGCCGCTGGGAGGGAAAGGGATTGGAATTGATCCGGATTGAAGACTCTGTTGCCCCGCCTTCGACGCATGCCTCCTTGACTTCCATTTACGCGATTGTGGCCAGCCCCGGAGGGGACGTCTACTTTGGCGGAGGGGCCTTGTATCACTACGACGGGGCACAGCTCCACTGCCTTGCCAGGGCCACAGACCCTCGCGAGGTAATCCTTTCCATGCTGTGGCGACCTAGCGGAGAGATGTGGTGTGTCCTGAACAGCGGTGAGCTCAAGGCCTATGCCGATAGTCAGTTCCATTTCCTCAGATCTGGGGTGTGCGGACTCGCCCAGGACCCCAGCGGCGCGGTCTGGCTGACCACGTGGAATGAGGGAGTGCTGCGCTGCGATGGGGATGCCTTTCAGGTGATCCAGAAAACCGACAAGCCCCTGGGGGGCAACCCTTGCCTGGACAGCGAGGGCCGGCTGTGGTTCCACGGGCCCAGAAGCGTATTTATGTGGGGGATCTCCTGCTACGACACCACCCGCTTCGAGGTCCTCCAGAAGGAGCAGGGACTGCCGGCCACGGACGTGAACTGCCTGGCAGAGGATGTGGAAGGCCGGATTGTGGTCGGCACCTCGGCGGGAATAGTGGTATACGATGGGCACCAGTTCCAGCCTCTGGAGCA